>JAWKTI010000002.1:0-334496 GCA_041399155.1 Zavarzinella sp. | reverse complement strand
AACGGCTGGCAAAGCACTACGGAGTGGAAGGGGTGACCGGTATGCAGATGCGTCCTGTTGCCATCAGGCCCGAGCACCACCTGGGAGGACTGCTCACTCAGAGTTCCGTGCTGATCGGAAATGGTACAGGCACCGCACCACACCCGATCTATCGGGCTGTTTTCCTGCGTGAGGCAATTCTTGGGGACACTGTCGCCCCACCACCATCCGAGGTTCCCGCGCTCAGTGATTCGGCGGGTGCATCGCTTGAGAAGTCGTTGTCGATTGCGCAGCTTCTGGCCAAACACCGCACTGTCGAGTCCTGCAATGATTGTCATTTTCGGCTGGATCCCTGGGGCATTCCCTTCGAAGACTACAACGCGATAGGCAGGTATCAGCCAAAGGTACCCAGGGATGGTACACGAGTCAGCCTGTTTGACAGGAATAAACACACGGATTTGGCAGGCTATCAGAAATACCTCGACTCGATCAACGTGGTCAAGATCGACGCCAGATCGCGCGTTCCACACGGCCCCGAAGTAGATGGTTTACAGGACCTCAAGGCCTATCTTCTCAAGGAACGCAGTAACGAAATTGTCAGGAACGTCATCCAGCGTTTGTTGACCTACGGCCTTGGCCGCAACCTGACTTTCCGTGACCGTATCGCAGTAGACGAACTGTTAAAAGAGTCCAAATCGAAAGGCTTTGGCATGCGGGACATGATCGTCTCGATCTGTATTAGTGAAATTTTCCGAGAACCGCGTCCCAAAAAGGAAGACTGACGATGACGAAGAAAACCTGGCATCTGAACCGCCGAACAATGCTTCGTGGGACGGGTATCTCATTGGCATTGCCCTACCTCAATGCAATGGAAAGTGCATTACATGCATCTACAGGAACCATCACTCCCAAACGATTCCTGGCGACCTATATCTCTTATGGCGTCTACCAGCCAGACGGCCCCACAGGAATCCCGAAGAAAAAACCTGATGGCACCTATCAGCATCACGAGTGGAGTTGGTGGCCCCAGGCAAAAATCGGTGAGCTCAAGTCCTTCAATAAATCGACCAAACCATTCGAAGAGCTGAAGAACCACATCACTTACCTGCGTGGCCTGGATCACAAGGGTGGCTACAAGCTTGGTGGGCATAGCTCCGGGGATGTCTTTCTCACCGGTGCGGACATGGCAGGGCATGAACCGACCAACAACATCTCCCTCGATCAGGCGATGGCCCGGCACCTGGGACAGTTGACGCGTCACAACTCATTGGTCCTTGGTACCGAAGGTGGCACCGGTTCTTACCAACAAACAAAAACATTGAGCCATCGCGGACCTGGCAAGGCGATCCCTTCGTTGCACAAGCCACAGGAAATCTTCAACCTCCTGTTCAACCCGTATGCGGGAAAAGGCGTTGAAGAAGTGCGTGCCGGCCTGAAACGCGATGCCAGCATCCTCGATCTGCTTCAGGAAGAATCCCAGAGCTTTCACAACCTCCTTGGCAACGAAGACAAACGGAAGATGACTGAGTATCTCGAATCTGTTCGAGAGATCGAAAAGCGAGTCGAACGCTCCAGCCAATGGACGAACATCAAACTTCCAAATATCGACACGAAGGGCCTGAACCTGGAAGTCAATCATCAGGCTTCGCCACAGGACTACATCCGCGTCTTGTACGATCTCATCTACCTTGCCTTCCGCACCGACCAGACCCGCTTCGCCACTTACATGACAGAATCAGAACATTCCCAATCCAGCCCGTTGTGGAACTATGCCAATTACGTGCTCGGCTATAAGGGTGCCACCCACGACATTGCCCACAAACGACCGGAAGTCATTTCCGGGCAGTGGGACGAGTGGCGAAATGCCAACCATGCCTACTTCCTCAAACGACTGGCAAACACACCAGAGGGAGAGGGTACCATGCTCGACAACACCATCGTCCTTTACGGCTCTGCTCACCCCCATGGTTCGCACAGTGCCTATAACTACCCACTGATACTGGCTGGTGGCAGGAATTTAGGCTTGAAGCATGGCAACCTGCATGAATTCGTTGACAACAAAAAGGTGCCGCTTGCCAACCTGTTTGTCACTCTGCTGCAAGCCGTGGGTATCGACCAGGACAAGTTCGCCGACAGCACTGGCAACCTTAACCAGCTCCTGCGAGCCTGATCCATGGCGAAGTCACTTCTCACCGATGTGGTGGTACTACTCGTTGTTTTCATTGGTGTACCTGTTGCTTCGGGTCAGCAAGGAAACAAGCCCAGGCTGCCGAGCGTGCTTCTCATTGGTGATCGGGTGTACCAGCAGTTTGTCCTCGCCAGTGTTCGCGATGAACTTAAGGACCAGGCAACAGTAAATCTTGCTGTTTGGCCCAAAGACGTTCTACCCAACTCGACCAACATGCTTCAGCACCTGGATCTGCTATTAGGTATCAGTAATGCGGCTGGTAAAGAGGTGCCTCAAGATAAGCGGCCCACGTGGGACCTGATCCACTTTAATGCCGGCTTTGGCGATCTGATCTATTGCGTGCCGAACCTGAAATCTCACCGCACCCTGCCCCACGACCTGGGCGGAGTAGTCCGTACAGACCCCAACCAGTATGAGAAGAATCTGGTTATGCTGGTTCAACAACTAAAAGAGAAAGCCCCGAACGCCAAACTTGTCTGGGGAAATACTACTCCTATTCGATACTCACGAAATGGTTACTTCAAACCTGGCGATGAGATTGCTTACAACCAGATCGCTCAGAAAGTCATGATTAGGCACCGGGTTCCGATCAACGATCTGCACAATTACGCCAAATCGATCATCGACATGGATAAGCCAGGCCCAAGGGATTTGGACCCGTTCTACTTCGACAATAAGCAACTCCATCCCCCGGTGGTGGATAGCATCGTCCGCGAACTTGGACTCAAACCAAAAGATCGCAAAAAGTAATGAATGACAGTATCCAATTGATCGTGTGCATGGCTTTGCCGACAGTGGGGAGATGATGAAACGCACCATTTATATAATCGCCCTGTTATGCAGTGGACTGAATGCGTCCGCAGACGAGCAATTACTTGCCAAACAGGCCTGGCTGGTGCTGCAATCCCAATGTCTGGAGTGCCACGGTGCGGAGAAACAAAAAGGTGGGTTTCGCCTCGATACGCGGGAGCATTTTCTCCGTGGGGGCGATTCTGGCCTGGCCTGGGATGCGAAAGAACCCGCAAAAAGTGAATTGTTGCGTCGGATTCACTTACCTGCCACCGATACCGAACGAATGCCCCCACGTGGGAAGGGATTAACTGCCACGCAATCCGATCTGGTTAAAAAGTGGCTGGGAGCCGGGGCACCGTGGCCTGCTACTGCCTCCCAACAGAAACATTGGGCGTACATTCCGCCGAAATACGCCCCACTACCAGCCGTTAAGAATCCCAATTGGGTGGTAAACCCGATTGATCAATGGATTCTGCACCGACTTGACCAGGAAAAACTCTTAGCTTCCCCACGTGCGTCGAAAGAAACTCTGGTGAGACGTTTGTCGCTGGCGTTGACAGGATTACCACCAGCCCCTGAATTGCTTCGGCAATATTTAGGCAACTCAGCACCTAATGCTACAGAAGAATTGGTGGATCAATTGCTGGCTTCGCCCGAATTTGGCGTGCGGTGGGCAAGCCCCTGGCTCGATTACGCCCGTTATGCCGATTCCCACGGTTTTCAGCGGGACGACCTTCGAAGTCTTTGGCCATACCGAGATTGGGTAGTCAACGCCTTCAATAGTGATATGCCCTACGACCGCTTTACCATTGAACAGATGGGTGGGGATCTGCTGCCCAAGGCCACACTGGCACAAAAAATTGCGACGGGCTTCCATCGTTCCGCCCCCACCAACGTGGAAGCGGGGACTGATCCAGAAGAAACCCGCACCAATCAGGTGCTGGACCGTGTGAATACGTTGGGGATGGTCTGGCTGGGTGCCACCTTGGAATGTGCCCAGTGCCACGATCATAAATACGATCCCATTTCGCAGGAAGAATACTATCGGCTGTATGCTTTTTTCAATAATACTGCCCTGGAAGCCCAACGCACCAACCCCAAAGTGCCCGGTTCGATTGCCTTTATTGGCCCCACGATCCCTGTAGAAGATTCATCAGTCACCTGGCAGCGGCAACAGACTAGTGCAGAAATTGCATCGCTGGAAAAACGGTTAGCGGACCGAAAGGCCTTGTTGCAGAAACCCGATCCCATGTGGGAGAAAACGGAGTTGGCAAACGGTGGCAATTCCCAGGTAACGGTGCTGCCAGTTGCCGAATTTGTTTCCAAGGGTGGGTCTACTTTTGAAATCCTGCCCGACCATTCCGTACTGCTGACGGGTGAGCCACCTGCAACAGATACTTACCTGATAACAATAACCACGCCATTGAAAGATGTGCGGCGTTTTCGCCTGGAAACCCTGACGGATGACCGTTTACCTGGTAAAGGGCCTGGGCGTGGCAGTGAAAAAACGCCCAATTTTGTGTTAAACACTTTTCGTGTTGTAAATATGCCGAAAAAAGGCAAAAATGCCCCACTGAAATTGGTGCGGGCAACGGCCGATTTTTCACAGTCGAATTTTCCCGTGGCAAACGCTATTGATGATGACCCCAAAACAGCGTGGGCAATCAATCCGCAGTTTCATCAGCCGCACTGGGCCGAATTTGAGCTGGAAAAACCATTCAGCCATGCTGGAAACGGCAAAATTGTCTTCACGTTGATTCAGAATTATGGCACCGCACGCACGATTGGTCGGGTGCGTCTCTCCGCCATTTCCGGCAACGGTGCGTCAATTTCAGTAGACGTTCAAACAGCCTTGAAAGTGTCTGCAGAAAAACGCACCCCCCAGCAGTCAGAACTCATCCGGAAACACCGAGCAGCGACCGATCCTGAAGCAATTCGGTTATATAATCAAATCGCTATCAAAAAGACGGACCTGTCGAAGATTACTTCGCCCACCACATTGGTGCTGCAGGAATTGCCCGAAGCACGCCCCACAACCATCTTCCAGCGTGGGGACTTCCGCACCCCAGGCAAGGTGGTCACACCCGGAGTTCCAGCAGTGCTGGGGGTGCCATTACCGAAAGCCGGAAATCGACTGGACTTAGCACACTGGCTGGTCGATCCAAACCACCCACTTACAGCACGGGTAGCGGTGAACCGCATCTGGGCAGAACTGTTTGGGCATGGCCTGGTCACTACGCCGGAAGATTTTGGCATCAAAGGGGAACCTCCAACGCACCCGGAGTTGTTGGATTGGCTGGCACTGGAGTTCATCGACAATGGCTGGTCGATGAAAAAACTCATTAAAATGATCGTGTTGTCGGCGACCTACCAGCAGGATTCCCGCACCACACCGGAGATATTGGAGCGTGACGATCGGAATCTGCTTTACGCCCGCGGCCCACGATACCGTTTGGCGGCAGAAACAATTCGCGATAACCTGCTTGCGATTTCCGGCAAACTTTCCTACGGCAAAAATGGCCCACCAATTCAACCGTATCAGCCGGATGGCATCTGGGTAAAGGTTGGTGGGGAAAAATACAATTATGTCGTCAGTCCTGGGGAACAACGTTATCGTCGTGGGCTTTATGTGGTCTGGAAACGGGGTGCACCGTACCCCAGCTTTATGAATTTCGATGCCACCAACCGCATGGCGTGCCGCGTCGCCCGCCCACGCACGAATACTCCCTTGCAGGCACTAACATTGCTAAACGACCCTGTTTATGTGGAACTGGCACTGTCATTCGCCCAGCGAATTCTGGATGAGTCAGGCGAAAAGGACTTGCAGGCCCGCCTGACCTATGCTTTTCAGGTGGCATTATCCCGCACACCCACAGCACGCGAAGTGGAGGTCCTCAGCAGGCTCTATCACCTTCAGTCACAGGAACTTACGGCAGAAGCAGCTCAGCAGTTGGTGGTACCGTTGGGCAAGTTTTCGCCGGAGCGCACCAGAGAACTGGCTGTGTGGTACGCCATTGCTACCACCATCCTGAATCTGGACGAAACCATTACGCTGGGGTAATTTGATGCACCTTTCCATCCCACTGAACCGTCGATCGATCCTGCAAGGTGGCCTGGGCCTCGGGGCACTGGCACTGACGCAACTGCTGCAGGCGGAAGAACCTGCCAACCCACTCGCTGCAAAAAAGCCGATGTTTCCCGCAAAGGCAGAGCACATCATTTACCTGCACATGATTGGTGCCCCGTCGCAGCTTGATCTGTATGATCCCAAGCCGGAATTGCAGAAAAGAGACGGTCAGGAATGCCCCGCGTCGCTGCTGGAAGGAAAGCGATTTGCCTTTATCGGTGGGGCAATGTCTCTGGCTGGATCACCATTCCAATTCACCAAACATGGTCAAAGTGGACAGGTTCTGTCGGAATTACTGCCCCATTTCAGCAAAGTGGTTGATGATGTGGCGATTGTCCGCACAGTACATACCGAAGAGATCAACCATGCTCCTGCCCAGTTGTTTCTGCACACCGGCTTTGGCCGTGGCGGCAGGCCAGGGCTTGGCTCGTGGGTAACCTATGGCCTGGGTAGCAGTAATCGCGATCTGCCCGCCTACATGGTAATGCTTTCCGGCCCACTGGGTGGTGCGGGGACAGCGGTGTATGGCAGTGGTTTTCTCCCCAGCATTTATCAGGGCATCCCACTGCGGTCATCAGGCGAACCAGTACTGTTTCTCAGCGATCCCCCAGGTCAATCGGCAAAGGATCGACGCAATATTCTGGATGCGTTGAAGGAATTGAACCAGCAGAAATTAGAACAGTCTGGCGACCCGGAAATTGCCACCCGCATTGGCCAGTACGAAATGGCCTATCGGATGCAGCGCAGTGTGCCCGAATTGATGGATTTGAAGCAGGAAACCCAGGAAACACTGAACCTTTACGGGGCACAACCTGGCAAAGCCAGTTTTGCGAACAACTGCCTGCTGGCCCGCCGTCTGGTAGAACGTGGGGTGCGGATTGTAGAACTGTACGATGCCGACTGGGACCACCACTCGAATCTGGCAACTGCCCTGCCACGCAAGGCGAAGGATATCGATCAGCCGATGGCCGCACTGCTGGCCGATTTGAAAAGACGTGGGCTTCTGGAAAAAACACTGGTGGTGTGGGGATCGGAATTTGGCCGCACCCCCCTGCGGCAGGGCATCAATGGCGAAGGGAAGAAAACCAGTGCCGGCCGCGACCACCACAAAGATGCCTTCACGATGTGGCTGGCAGGTGGGGGAATCCGCGGCGGTGTCAGTTATGGCACCACCGACGACTTTGGCTTCAATCCCGCTGAAAACGCGGTAGCCACCCACGACATCAATGCCACCATCCTGCACCTGCTGGGACTGGACCACGAAAAACTGACCTACAAGTACCAGGGCCGCGAATTCCGCCTAACCGACGTCCACGGAAAAGTAATCCAGCCCATCGTGGGGTAGGAAGTGCCTTTCTGGGATGATTGGCATTCAATCACGAATGTTTACCCTTGTACCAGTTGAAACACCGTCAGTTCCGGTCGTACATTGAATCGAACGCGCAGGATATGCCCAATACCTCGACCAATATAAAGCCGGCGGTTTCCCGATAAGTCGAACGCACCTCGGGTATAACGACGATTGTTGACCGGTAGAATGGGAGGGGGCAGAAAAGGGGCCTTGCATTGCCCACCGTGCGTGTGCCCACACAAAATCCAGCCCGTAAAGTTGTCCCAGCCTGGCTGATCGACTGCATCAGGATTGTGTACCAGCGTAATCGCGGCTTCGCTGGGCTTCACGTTCGGAAAAACCTTGCCCGGCTGATACAGATGTGCCCACAAGTCGTCGAGGCCGATGATCTGCAGGCCCTGCACATTTACCATTTCGTTTCGCAAGACGCGCACGCCAGCATTTTCTGCGAGCTTTGCAACAAGATC
This sequence comes from Zavarzinella sp., assembly GCA_041399155.1. Classification (NCBI taxonomy): domain Bacteria; kingdom Pseudomonadati; phylum Planctomycetota; class Planctomycetia; order Gemmatales; family Gemmataceae; genus Zavarzinella; species Zavarzinella sp. The sequence continues at coordinate 326,592 of JAWKTI010000002.1, read as the reverse complement.
ACCCACATGTATTTCACGGAAACTATTGCCATAATCATGATTTCCCAGCACGCCAAACGTGCCAAGTTTGCCGTGGGGAAGCGTATCCATCATGTGTGGTGCGTGGTTCTGCAATTCTGTATTGGTGCTGATGAAATCCCCTGTGTAAACCACCAGTTCCGGTCGCAGATTGCGGATAATCTGAAAAACATCCGTCAGGTAATCATCTGCAACCTGCGGGCCGATGTGTAAATCGGTGGCGTGAACCAGTTTGGCACCCACCAACGAAGCAGGTAAATGCCGCACAGGCAGCGTGCGGTGAACAATTTCCAGCCAGTGGGGTTCAACCCGCCAGGTATACAGCCCCACGGCAGCGATACTGGCATAAAAAAACCGCCTGCGGGTCAATTGGCCTTTCAGATTCATCCGGCATCCTTGATTATTGAACCGGTTTTACAATACAGGAAAATGCGGTTACCCAAAAGGTGAATATGCACAGCCATCAGTAACATGGCATCGCGCCGATCTGTTGTTTTCCAAGGACGGGACGCCCGTGCTATGTTTAATAGACTCGGTCCTGGCCACCAGCAATTGGAAACCAGCTTGTAACGCTCCAATCATCATCTCAAAAAAGCCGGTGCCAAACTGCTCATCCATCTGGCCGATCTGCTGCAACACATCGCGTCGCACCGCCAGGCAGAAACCTTTTCAGTCGTTCCGCGTTTAGTGCCTGCTGGCTATACTGCTTTTGCACCTGCATCGCAAACAGCGGTAGTTCTTCCAATTGCTGGCAGTCTGCAGTCAATTGTTGTGGGGGTGCGGTTTCGTTGCTCCACGCTAAGTGCCTGTTCATAATGATTTTTCTGTACCTATATCTCGAACAAAGGCAATTCTTCCGGTTGATTTTTAGGCACAAAGTGCCGTCTAGTTTTAGCCAGGTCCGTGAGGGCCGGGAAAGTTATCCCCCACAAAAGAATTTCAAGGCCTTCAAGGCCTTTTGACGCCAGCGGTGTCAAGTTAGATATTCCCCTTTCGCAACAGCCACCCCTGATTAATCGCCGTGGGGAAACCACGATTCTGCTCATTGCGAACAATCCGCAGGTGACCACTTTCGGCCAGTGTGCGGGTTACATTCGTTTTCTCTTCATAGCCCGAAGGTAAAACAAGGGTTTGAGCAGAGATACCCTTGCTTACGCTTCGGGCTATGAAGCAATTTGCAAGCCGGCTTCCGGGTACTGCCACTGGTTATGACAGGGGATCAGAATGCTGGTCAGTTCCGCACCAGTGCGTTCCATGTCGGCGAACCAGGCTTCTACAGGCAACAGATCGGGGTGTGCTTTCTGCAACGCTTTCCGATCTTTGGCATAACAGCGGGCTTGGATCCGCATTCCAATATCGTGCAGAACCTGGAAATACGCTCGGGCCGCCTGCTGGTCAAAGGGCATCTCTGCTACGGCAATCTGCAAATACTCTCGGGCTGAATGCAGATGGCCTGCACGAGCCAACGCACAGCCGAGGGCCGCCTTACTGGCCGCCGATTCCGGCAGATACCGAACCGCCTCGTAATAGTGGCGCAGATCGCCAGTCAGTTCGGCGAGCAAAGCATGCACCCGCGATTGCGTCTTCTGCCGCTTAAGTGCGATTTCTGTAGCAGAGTTCATTTTCAACCTCTTCCACTCTCAATAAAACGGCTCAACTCAACCACCTATGATTGGAATTGTAAAATCTAAGCAAGAAGAAGCGAATTGCTGGGTATTTCAACTAGGTGCTGGTAGGTGTGGGTGATTATTTCCACTACCCTCCCATTCCGTGGCAGTGGCCGCACAGATGGGTTGGAATGGGAACAAACTGCCGCCAGGACGTCGGAGGATACAAGTCACGGTTTACCTATTTCCTCAACAATTGCAGCCCATGCTTGATCAATATCCTCGCCGTCGATGACTCTGCGTAGAAGTAGTCCGTCGCCTGATATTTCAGCAACTACTTGGGCAAAGAAGAGTAAGTCGAAATCTCCCTCTGGGAAGCCCCGCTTCTGGGACACGAAGAACGTCAACCTGTCCAGAAACAGTTTGGTCAGCCTCCTCGAAGCAGAATCGGGGATCGAGGCTACGAATGCAACCGCCTTCACGTAGTTCCAATTGTCCATCTAGCCCTCACTATGGGTTCTTGTAGTTCACTGTGGCAGCCCCCGGCTTGGTAAAATCCGGCGTGATCGTACAGTCCTGCGGTATCCTCAGCACTTTGCTTTCGCTTGTGATGACCATCCCGTGTACGTTGAGGTTCCCACCAGAGAAGATGTACTCACCATTCGGTCTCCCGCATTCGCGAGAATGACGATTCTAGCAGGCATCAATTTTCAGGTGGGCACTTCGGGTGATCCGCCTTGGATTCCCGCGTTCGCGAGAATGACGTTTCAGGCAGGGCAGGCGGCACCTGTCACAAACTGCTGAATTCGTGGGTCGGAATGTTGAAAAAGTGCTTCTGGTGTGCCATCGAACAGAATCTGCGACTCGTCTGATTGCAATTGATTCAGTGGGTAGAGCATGATTACGCGATTCGCAACCCGCTGTACCGTGCTCAGGTCGTGGGTGACCACAATACTGGTTACGTGGTGCCGTTCACGGGTTTGCACAATCAATTCATTAATTCGAGCGGTGATCACCGGATCCAGTCCTGTGGTGGGTTCATCGTACAGCATCACATCGGGGTTCAGTGCAAGCGATCTTGCCAGTCCTACCCGTTTTCGTTGTCCACCAGACAGGTCTGCGGGCATTTTTCGGTGCAGATTGGAAGCCAGCCCCACTTCTTCCAGTGCCGCAGTGGCGCGTGCAAGCACTTCGGCGACACCGATCCCACGTGCCTGAAGTGGGAAAATTACGTTGTCGATGGCGGACAGGCTGTCGAACAGTGCCCCGCTTTGAAAGAGCAGGCCAATCCGTTGTCGCATTGCCTGAAGTTGTTTTCCTGTAAGGGTTTGCAACGATTTTCCGTCAAACACAAGCTCCCCCGCCGTGGGGGATAACAGGCCGACCAGCAGTTTCAGCAAAACCGTTTTGCCGCACCCACTTTGGCCAATTATGCACACCGATTCACCCTTTTCGATACTAAAAGACAAATTTCGCAGGATGGGCTGCCCAGCCAGCGAAATATGAACGTTTTGAACGTCGAAAATGGCCATTATTCCCCCACAATGGCGTGGGCACTGACCGGCTGACCATTGCGCCAACATACCCATAGCCGTTGGTCATGATACCAAGTAAAGCCGGTGAATTGCGTCGGAACGCCACGATGCATCAATTGGGAGCCAGAAATGAGATTCTTTTCATTTTTTTGTGGCGTTTCCCCCGCCTCCCGCATCTGTACAAACCACTTTTCCAGCCAGAGTTCTTCATTCACACTGAAAAAGAGCAGAACTGCGATTGCCACAAACAGCCACTGTGCGGCAAAAAAGCCCACCAGAATGAAAACAACAGACCCAAAACCGGTCAGGTAGGTGCAGATGGTGGTTGCCCGCACACGACTGGCATTGGCAGAAAGCGATGCCCGAAACAGGTAGCCACCGGAAAGTGGCAGGAAAGGGAGCAGATTCATCAGCATCAGCACCACGTTCATCCAGAAAAAGTAGGCACCAAAAGCGGTATAGTTGAATGCTTTTTCAGGTAACTCAAACCGGATAGGCTGGTGCAGCACGCCCGCAGCGAGTGCCAGAATCGAAGCATAGAAACCGTACAGGATTGGCCCAAGAAGTCCCAGGCGGTATTCGTACTGGAAGCGTTCATCGATGGTATTCAGGCGGTGAATGCCCCAAAAAGGGTAAAGGAGGATCTGGTACGTGTGAATTCCAAGCCGACGCTGCAAAACCACCTGCAACAGTTCTTTACTGGCGACGGAAAGAAATACCAGGCACAGACTGACCAGATCGAACAGGCCAACTGTCCCTCCATAGCGATACCAGCCCAGCGCAAGCGCAAACAGTGGCAGGATATATACCGACCAATGGATTTTGATGGTAATCGAACCAACTGCTGCGAGTCGAAAAAATCTAGACATTCACAAAAATTAACGCTCAAACAAAATTTCTGCCAACGGTGATGATATGGATTTTCGCATACCGCACCGTCTGTGGTAAGATCAGAAATTTTTACTCGAGCAAGAAAATTACCCACCTATTGAACACGGTCCACAATTTGATCACAATAAGCAGATGAAAATCCTGCTTACCGAAGACGCCATTCGACAACGAGTCGATTTACTGGCGGCCCAGATGAACAGTCAGTATGGCAACCAGCCAATCACCATTGTGGGGGTGCTGACCGGGTGTATTGTGCTGCTGGCGGACCTGATCCGTCGGCTGGAAATGCCGATCCGCATCGCTCTGATCCAGGCCAGCAGTTATCGTGGGGAAACCACCACTTCGGGCGAACTCCGGATTTCACGGGATTTTCTGCCCGATCTGCGTGGGCGGGATGTTGTTCTGATCGACGACATTCTGGATACTGGGAAAACAATCGCCTACCTGAAAGAACATTTACTCGCAATGAATGTGCAGTCCGTTCGCACGTGCGTGCTGTTGCGCAAAATCGGTCGCCAGATAGTCCCATTTGAACCAGATTACATTGGGTTTGAAATTCCCGATGAATTCGTGGTAGGTTACGGCCTCGATTACAACGATGAATACCGCAATCTGCCATACATCGGGGTGCTGAATCAGGATGCCTGAGCCCTATCTGCTGGTTACGGAAGGAGTTTCTCTGGCCTCACAGGATCAACACGCCCGAACGTGGGCAGTGCGGCTAGCTGAAATGGGTCATCAGGTGCACCTGATCTGTCGCACCAATCAAGCTGACCAAGTATTGATACCTGCCACGATTTCGGTGCATCGCACATCGTCTGGGATGCTGGGTATTCCCACACTCGTGAAGATTTTGCGAAAATTACCACCCGACGCACCTGCGATGGTGTTTGGCTATCGTGCCGCCCGAGATTTCCGGCTGGCAACGATGGGGAAGCCACGTCGCTGGCTTGCCGTTCTGGATCATGCAATACCTCACCACGCTTTCAACAGGTGGGTGCTGCAAAGTGCCGAACGGATTATCACACCCGCCAGGTGGGAAGGAATTACTGTTCCCCAGACAGTTTGCCCACCTGCCGTGGATTGTCCCCCAAAAGTGGTGCATTTTCGCCAGAAGTTGGAAATTTCTCCCCACCCCACCGTTTTGCTGACGGTGGGGCATTGGGATGGCCTTCACGATGCCTACGATGTCGTTTGGGCCTACGAATTACTGCGTTATGGTAATCCTACTTTAATTCCTGTCTATGCCGGCAATGGCCCAGCACGTGGCGAAATTGAAGCGTTAACGCGGGCGATGGGAGATGAAGACTACCGGGCCCGCTTTCTGGATGGCCCCACAATTGGGGAATCGCTTATGGCCGATGCTGATATTGTGGCGGTTACCAGAAGGTCGAAAGATGGCCTGAGAACCATTGCGGAGGCGATGTGGGCTGGAAAGGCCGTGATTGCGTATGACCACCCCGGAGTCCGGCTATTGGTGCGTGATGGTGAGAATGGCTTCATTATTTCGGTGGGGGATATTCCAGCGTATGCCCGCAAACTGCATCTGCTTGCTACCCAGCCAAGCCTGAGACAGCAGTTGGGACAACAGGCACGCGTGGATATTCGGCTGTTACAACGCACCTGGAACCCATTCCTACAGCCGAGTGCACCAAAAAGTGAAACAACAACCGACTCGATAAGTTTAATGAAAGATTTTTCATGATTAGCGGCTTCACGAAGAACCAGGTGCGTTGCTTACAACGACTTGCAAGTGTGATTCAGATCGATATCACCCACCGTGGCTGGGCGAAAGGATCTCATAATTTTTTAACAATTTTACCAGATGATTTTCCCACCGCAGTGCAATCGATCGTATCCTGCCCCAGGCCGCAACTGGCGATTGTCACAGGGTTTGCGATTACCAGAGTTTCCCCGCCTCGACCGGAAACGGATGGCCCACTGGGGGCAATTTTTCTGCATCGGGTCTGCAAGCAGCTTCAAATCTCCTGCAAAATCATTGTGGATGAACCCACATACGGTGCGATGCGGACGTGCGAGCAGTGGTATCCAGGGCTGACAGCAGATCTGATTTATTTTCCCACCGAAATTACAGAAACTGCCACCAATGACTGGCAACAGACCCACCTGAAGGATATTTCGCACCTGATTGCTCTGGAACGGGTGGGCCCCAGCAGACAATTTCCAGAACATTGTTTTTCGATGGCTGCACGCAACATTACAGCGTTTACTGCCCCACTGCACAGGCTGTTTGAGGCTCCCACGTGCCATACGATTGGCATTGGCGATGGTGGCAACGAAATTGGCATGGGGAAACTGTCCGGGGAAACAATCCCAGACAACATTCCGAACGGTGAAACGATCGCCTGCCGCATTCCCACCGACGAGCTGATTTTATGTGGCATCAGCAATTGGGGAGCGTACGCACTGGGCACTGCCCTGGCCTGGCTGCACCAGCTACCCCTGGATGAGATTCTGGACGAAAACCAGGAACTGTACCACCTTGACCAGATGGTGGCAAATGGTGAATTTGTAGATGGTGTGACTGCGTTGGCCACTGCCACTGTCGATGGAGTTAGTTTTTCAGAATATATCCGAATATTTGGTGCGTTGAAAACAGCACTCGAAGATGAAAATGACGCCCGAAAATAAAGGAAGGCCACGATGATAAGTCGTGACCTTCTACAAAAGCGACTGCGCTGACGCAGCCCGTCAGCGGCATCAGAACAGCCGCACCTGCTTACCACAATTTGACACGTGACCACCTCCTTTTCTGAAGAACCACCCTTCTGAAGTCGAGATGGTAAGTCTCGTCAAAAGAAGGCCGAACCCAGTCACACCACGTTAGTGTGAAACCAATAACATTATTTCACGCCACCAAGGAAAAATCAACAGCAGATCCACTTTCTGCCGAAATTGTAAAAAAGTGGCAGCAGAACAATTGAATTAATGAATTTTCATTCATTTTTCAGTCACCAAGATGAAACTGGCTTTTTCATGAATATTTCAGAAGAACGCCCCACCACGCCGGTGCGGGCAAAACTGTACGACATCATCTTTCTTGCAGACACCCGCGCAGGGCGATGGTTCGATTTGCTATTAATCTGGGGGATTCTGTTCAGTGTCGGTCTGGTGATTCTGGACAGTGTGCCACGTTATCACCGCGTGTATGGCAAAGAAATCATCCTGCTCGAGTGGGTCTTTACCGTCATTTTTACCATCGAGTACCTGTTGCGGCTTTACTCGGTGCGTCATCCAAGACATTATGTCTTCAGCTATTTCGGTGTGGTCGACCTCATATCCATCGCACCGATGTACGTAGGCTTGTTTGTGCCGACAGCACATGGGTTTATGATCATTCGGATGCTCCGTGTCTTGCGTATTTTCCGTATCCTCAAGCTGACACAGTACTTACGCGAATCAAAGACACTGGCAGATGCCCTGATTGCCTCCCGCCGCAAGATTGGTGTTTTTCTCTTTGTTGTGTTGGTATTGTTAACGATTACTGGTTCGCTGATGTATCTGATTGAAGGGGAAGAAAACGGATTCACCGATATCCCCACTTCGATTTACTGGTCAATCGTCACGATGACAACCGTGGGATACGGGGATATTTCGCCGCAGACAAGTTTAGGGCGATTTGCCGCTTCTCTGGTCATGATTCTGGGGTATAGCGTGATTGCCGTTCCCACCGGTATTGTCACGGCAGAATTGAGCCACTCACAGACAACAGGACGGTTTACGTGCAGCCGCTGTGCGAACCACCGCAACGACAATGATGCTCGCTTCTGCAAACTATGCGGCAATTGCCTCTTTGAGCCTAAGGATCCCCCACCGAACCCTACCCCACCTTTGGAGTGAGGCTAGAGCATTTTGTTGGTGGAAGGTGTCGTAAACTTGTCAGAATCTGATCACACTGTTACCCTAAACGATAGTTGCTGAAAATTACTGACCGCAGTTATTTTGATTAAAGATGGCAAAGTGGTGACCAAAGGCACCCCTGCCCAACTGATTAACGATCCGATCACCATTAATGAGTATCTGGGTACCACATTTACCGACAATACATTTGTTGGCGTGCAACAATTTAACAGCTATAATAACGTTTGACTGTATACCATGACGCAAGAGACAACCATGTCGTTTTCCGAATTGATCGAAAATTATCAGCAAGGGCCGAAGTTATTGGCCGAGGCCATTGCAGGAATGACGGACGAACAATTAAAAGCCCGTCCCGTACCTGGGAAGTGGAGCACCATGGAAGTGGTCTCCCACATTGCCGATTTTGAGCCAATTCTGTGCGACCGAATGTTTCGCGTAATCTCCCACGAACGCCCGTTGCTGCTGGTGGCTGACGAAAACCTGTTTCACGAAACCACCCACCCGAACGAGCGGGATATTGCCGCCGAAATGAATCTGATTCAGGCGATGCGTACCAAAATGTACGGCATTCTGAAGAAATTGCCCACCGATGCGGCCACCCGCTTTGGGGTGCATAGTTTCAAGGGGCTGGTTTCTTTGGAAGCGGTTGTTCAGGCAGCCACCAACCACATTCCCCACCATTTGAAGTTTATTAGCCAAAAACGCGCTGCACTTGGGATATGATATCTTAAACAAAATCGTAACACGGGCGTTCCGCCAGTAAAAAAACACCATGGGGAGAGGCACATTTTGCGTGCAACATGTCTGGTACGTAAATAGTAGCACGGGCGTCCCGCCCGTGATGGAACTACATGGGCGTTACGCCTATTTACGTGCAACATGGCTGAAACGTAATCGTAGCACGGGCGTCCCGCCCGTGAAATAACATCATGGGGAGATGCACATTTTATGTGCAACATCGCATGAGTGTAATCGTAGCACGGGCGTCCCGCCCGTGACAGAATATGCCCATTTTACGTACAAGATGGATGGAGACTTCGCTTCGCGCCTGAAGCATAATGGTACAATGGCCTTTGAACTGTTTGCCTGTAACTGTGGCTGTTCAGATTGCATAGGGCTCAATCGTCAATTACCAATAGCCCCTTGATCTTTCAAGGCGGAGCATAGAAATGAAAGCACGGCTGATTCCGTTAGATGATGGCCCCGAAATTGAACTGGTGAAGGAATTAACCGTCATTGGCCGCAAAGAAAACTGTGATCTGATCATCGATCACAAAAGTATTTCCAAAGTCCATTGTGCTGTGCTGCTGGCTGATGGGCTGGTGATGATCCGCGATCTGGGCAGCACTAACGGCACCCACGTGAACGGTCAACGGATTCGTCGAGCCGCACTGTTGCCCAACGATCAGGTGTCAATTGCCTCATTCAAGTACTCCGTTACGTATGGTGTTGCCAAACCAGCACCCAGCGCCAATTCCAACGAACATACTCAGCAATTGAACACAAGAGAAGTACTCCAATTGCTGAAGCACCGCGACGAACCGAATACGCTGGACAGCGATTCCGAACTGGAAGTTCCTGAAGTCCAGGTCAACGAACTCCCCGATGCTTACCCGGAACCAAAACCAGGCGAGAAAAAACGCAGCGAAGGATAAAAATTGTCGACTAAATACTAAACCTTGCACTGATTAAAATATAGATTTTTTCGAACAAAATAAGATTTTTCCCATAGTATAATTGATCAATCACCTGCAGCATCAACTACTGATACAGTATGGACTGTAGATCTGCGAACATTCGTTATTCTAACCAAGATCGGTGTATTTTGTGCGGCCTGAAAATTGATCCTGACTTGTTTTGAGTAATAACGTCGATCATCTTCATCTCTTTGAAAGCCTTCATGACTTACAAATTCCTTTGTTTGAAAAGTTCGTCTTTTTCTTCTTTCGTAGTTGCCTGGAGATTCTACGTCATCAGTTATTTCATATATTGTAACGTAGATATCCTCATGAACGTCAGGCTGATGATCTAATTTTATTGATACGTTGATATTCCCCATGATTTCAACTCCACTGCAGAGATATTTTAAAGTATTGTGATTGTGATAGGTGGCTCTGCGCCAACACAAGCAATCGTTAAGTTATTGATTTGGATATATGTATCTTCGGCAGGATTGGGTTCGCTATCTTCTGCATCTGAGACATAGGCTCTGAGAGAATGCGGCGAATTGGTGCAGTTTCCTATGCTTACATTTATTGACCAAGCTTCATTGCTAATCAGTGTGCCATTTTGAGAAGAAAATCGGAGATTATCCTGGTTGTCGTAAACATATAGCCATACGAAGTCACCGTTGTCACCAGTGCCATACACAGTAAATGAACTGATGATGGGATCGCCAGAACTCGGCGAATCGATAGTTAGATTTGTAATATCAACATTTTTAGATTTACTGCTCATTTTTCCCTTTAATTAAAGGTAATTTTTCAATAGTCACATTGCGAAATGCAATAGTTGTATTATTGGCGTAGATGCCCAGGGGACGTTTGGGACTCCAAGGTAGAAAGCGTGCTGTCACGCCATTACTGAAAGTATGGTTCAGCCCACCGGGACGGTGCCCACTATCTAGATTTTCTTTTGAATAAAAGGCAGTTTTTACATGATCTGCAAATTGCATGTTCAACGCAATCCCTTCCGGGGTCACATCGCACCAAAAGGTGCGATAATCGTTCATGCGGGAGATTGCATTCATTGGCTGAAATCCCAACAAACTCGCGCCGGGACCTCCGGAGAACACCTGCGATCCCTGATGGATCCATTTTCCATTGTGTTGAAATGCACGTTCATCATCAATATAAGTTTTATGGCTTGCCAGCACCGCAGGTGGTGTTTGATCACCATCTCGTAGAAAATCACTGTATTTAAGTACGATTGCACGCATGGCACGTTCGCCATCGGATGTTTCAGCATCTTCAAATCCGAAGAAAAACCCAACGCGAGATGCTTTGCCGGGAAATGTCCCATGCCTTAACTCGAACCGTACTCGATACCGTTCGTGCATGGGATTGTGAACCAGCTTGAGCATTGAAACAATTTGAGTCTGAAAGCTTGCTGAATTATCCCCAAAAATTGTGTTTCCGAGTATTGCATCCCCTACTGGCCACTGGTGCCACTTTGGCAATCCGGTGGGGCCGACTACCACGTATTTTTCACCCGGTTGCAGGGCTGCTAAATCTTTTTCCATCTCTGCCAGCGGGTCAACCACCACTTGCGGTGCTGACAGCGATTGTGGGGGCAACTGCGACGTTGGGTTTCCGAATGTCATTGCCGCAGCAAAGCCAACTGCCGCAGTCGCCATTACCGCCAGCAACGTCATCGTAATCTGTTTCCGGTGCTTCCTTACCCTCCAGCGTATTTTCTGCAAACCTGTTAATGGTCTGGCTGTGGTGGGCTCTTTTTGCAGCCAGGCCTCCAGGTCGGCAGCGAAATCAGCAGCAGTCTGATACCGATCAGCAGGTTCATGTGCGGTTGCTTTATCAACAATCGCGCTGATGATTGGGCAGATCGAATGATTCAACTGATTTGGTGGAAGCAACAAACTTTCCTGAGAAGTTGCCTTGGCAAGTAATATCTGCTTTTCATCGAGGTCTTTGAATGGATTGAACTTTGTCAATGCGTAATGCAGAGTGGCACCCAATGCAAAAACATCACAGGCAGGGGTTGCTTTCTCACCTTTTGCCTGCATCGGCGACATGTAACGCAGTGTGCCCATCACCGCATCAGTAAAGGTCAACGAATCATCCCCATTCACTTTCGCCAGGCCAAAATCAGCAACTTTCGCAACCCCATCTGTTGTCAAAAGAATGTTGCCGGGCTTCAGATCGCGGTGGATAATTCCCTGCGCGTGGGCGGCCTGTACACCGAGGCAACTATCGCGGATGATCTTCACCGCCTGTTCCGCTGCCAATGGACCAGTTTTCAGCAATTCGCTGAGCGAATTTGCCTGAAGATATTCCATCGTAAAGTGGGGCAACTCGTCAGGTCCCCCCACGTGGTGCACTTTTACCACGTTCGGGTGGTCGATCTGTGCCTGGGAACGGGCTTCGCGGCGGAAGCGTTCCACATGTTCCGGCGAATTTCGACGGTGATCGGATATTACTTTGATGGCAAAGAGCTTGCGGGTCAGGCGTTGTTGAGCCAGAAAAACAGCCCCCATGCCACCAGCACCCAGTTCTTTGAAAAGGCAATAGCCCGGAATCACCGGTGCGTGGGGCAATTGTTCGACTTCTTCGTCGTATTCCGGGATCGCGGGGGAAGTTTTGCTCGGTACATCGACGGTGGGTGCATCATCCCCAACAGTGATATCCTGCGTTGGTGCAGTTACTTCTGAAATGGTAACACTTTCGGCACGCCTGGCGATCAAAGTGTTGGTGAACTGGTCGAGTTCGAACTGCTCACCACAACTGGGACAGGACAGCACCCCCACTGGAAGTGGCGTGGAACATCGAGTGCAGGAAAAGGATGAAGACACGAGGCAAATTCCCGGAGCAAGGATGTTGAAATTGTTGCAAATGTAAAAAAGTATTGCAACGACAAAACAGCAAAAATGAAAATATTAGATAGATCTCATATTTCAAAGTCAAAGCACACTTCAATGGGAAGGTTACTTTGCATGGTGCCCAGGTTATGGCAATCCACAGGATTTTCGGTACCGGACTCCAATATTTTCGGGTAATGATTGCTACTGGTGGGCGTGGCGAGTTATTTTTCGGACAATTTTCCCCGCCGTGGGAGAAAAATGGCAAAAAATGGCAAAAAAATCGAACGGATGAATTGCGTCGATTTGATCATGGGGGAATAATACTAGAATTGTTGGGGATAACACGCAATTGAACGGGAACCGATTTCATGCCAATCACGTTGAACTGTCCGAAGTGTCATAAACCCTTCCGCGTACGTGATGAATCGATAGGCGGTCGCGTTCGGTGCCCATCCTGCGGTGCGGTGCTGCAGGTGCCAGCGACGCTTGCTCCGGTTTCCCACTTCGGACTGGACGTGGGGGCTCCGCAGGCACCGGAATCGATGCTGACTGGCGGTCGCCCGTTGGCGGAAGATGTTTCTGGTGCAGAACCACCCGCGTCCGGCGCCCGTCCGGGTGAAATTGACTTTAATATTGGCAATACGGCACTGCCGGCACCGCCATCGATTCGAATGCCACAACAACAGGCGTTTCAATCGACCCCCGATATTTCCGGCATTCCACCGGCACGTGGGGGAACTATTCCCGTGGCACCGGGTAACCGTCCTGCACCAGCTCCGGCCCCAGCACCCGCACCGATGCCTTATCAACAGCAGCAGCATCCACAACACCAACAGCCACCTGCACCCCGTCAGCCGATGCCAGCCCCCCAACCACAACAGGCTGGTCCCACGGTTCCAGTGAATACCAGTTGGGCGGGGATCAAATTAGCCATTGGCCTGATCCGCACCGCCGTGGTGTTTCTGTTTCTGGCTTGCATCAGCGTGTTAGGACATTTTATCTGGCTGGGTGCCCACCCTGCTTCCGCGTTGAAGGTGGGGCCAGGGCTGATTGGCATTGTGGGGGCCCCACTGTGGCAGGAAACCCTGATTCTTTCCGTGGGTGGTCTGCTGACCCTGTTTGCATTGTGCCTGCTGTTTGGCCGCCTGCGGTGCGTGGGCACCCCTGCGGAAGCCCATGTGGGGGGATTGGCCAGCGGTGCGGCCTTTTGGACACTGATTGGACTGATCGGTCTAGGCTTTGTTGGTGCCTTATATGTACCCGCGATTGCAGTCAAACTGCAAAATCTGCAACTGCCCACTTATAGTTTTTCGCGGGCACTGATTCTGGGAATTGCAGGTGCAATTATTGCCGACCTGCTTTTCCTGCAATACATCGGCCAGATTGGCTGGAGCGTGGGGGCACCAGAACTACAACGAAAAGTAGCAGCGTTTTACGCAGGTACCGTGCTGATCGTGGCTGGCGTGATCATTTTCAGCATTTTCAAACCAATGGGCCCACTGGTGGCAGATCTTGAAGCTCGCGTATTTCAGGGTTTCCGCCTGCAGGCGAAACTAGATGCCCAGATACAACACCTGTTTATCTGGCTGGGCGTACTGTGGCTGGCACTGATTTCAATTATTGCACGTTACATCTTTTTACTTTCCAGTGCAAAAGCAGCGGTACGACGATATCTTAACGGGGAAGTGACGGTTCGCTAACTGAGCACGCACCCATGAACACATTGGAAATTGTCTGTAAAAATTCAAGCTGCCAGCGTAAATTTCTTGTACGGCCTGAATTTTCAGGTCGACAGACACGTTGCCCAGGTTGTCGTGAAGTATTGGTGGTGGGTGTTTCGGTTTCGAGACCCACGGAAGATTTGCCGCCCCCACCCAGAAAGAAGCGTTCGAGACCGATTGTTGATCCGGACGATTCGATAGAAGAGCCCAGAATCAATTGGTCGCGGGCACTCAAATCGGTGCAGTACGAGCGAATTTCCATCTTCATGGTCTTTATTTCCGCAATTGCGATTTTTGTGACCATTATTCTGACGGAATTATTCGAAAGAGCGTTTGATGGCTTGTTGCAAAGCCTGTTTATTGTGATGTTAATCATCATCACCGCCTCACCGATCGTGATTCTGGTGGTGATCCTGTTCATTTCACGTATGACCACGTTCTGGTTACCTGAAGAGATCACTGCACGCACACCGGCTAAGGTGCGAGGTTTGTTGTTTTTGGGCACGCATTCCGCTGTTTTTCGCACTGTTGTTGAATGTTAGTGGACTTTACGATAATCGATCTCGCGAAGCACTTTCAATTTTTGCCATGATTGCTGCGGGGCTATTTTTACTTGGCCATCTAGCGGCGAGTTTTCTGTTTTTCTCCCGACTGACCAGCCAATTGCGTGCCAAGGAACCAGAATCGGCTCTGAAAGATTTTTTGATGACTGCTACCTGGATGATTCTGGGAAGCACCGCCCTGTCCGCGATGATCATTTTCCTGGGCGAGCCATTAGGTTATTTTGAAGAGAGGTTTTCGTATTACGGGTACGGATATAATAGCTACCGATCTACCTACACTCGTGCGGACTTTGACGGGATCGGTATCATGATTCTCATTTTTGCAGGAATCAACGCCCTGGTGTTACTGGTGCTGCACGTGCGACTGCTCAGCAGAATGCTCGTCGCACTGAAGGCGGAACAGAAACGCTACCGTGCGTCGCTGGATGATTAATCACTTTTCACGCAACTGCTTATCAATAATGAACTTACGCGAAATTATCAAATCTTCTGTCCGTGGGCTCGCCACCATCGCGGTGCTGCCATTGCTTTTCATGCATTTTCTGAAAATTCCGCTCCTTGGAAAAAATCGGGCACTGGAAGGCACCAGTCAGTTGATGGCACTTCTCCCTGGTCTGATTGGCCAATATCTGCGACGTGCCACACTGGCATGGATTCTGGAAGAATGCCACCCCACCGCTTCAATTGGATTTGGGACAATTTTTTCGCGAGTTCAATGCAAAATCGGTCCCAACGTCTACATCGGACCCTATTGTTCATTAGGAAACGTGGTGGTGGAACGCGATGTTCTGATTGCGACCGCCGTGCAGATTCCCAGTGGGGGAAAGATGCACGGAATCGCCGACCTGACCAGGCCAATTCGGGAACAACCGGGTGAATTCACCACCGTAACCATTGGACGAGGTGTGTGGATCGGCAGTGGGGCAATTATTATGGCTGATGTGGGTGAAGAAACGGTGATTGCAGCAGGGGCGATTGTGACCAAACCGATCCCCACGTGGGTGATTGCTGGGGGGATTCCCGCCAAAGTAATTAAGACACGCGCTGAAGCGGCACTGGAACAAGAGGTTGAGACGGCATGACCGCAGATCTGATCCGTGGCAAGAGAATATTCTGGCTGATCGTTGTGGCTGCGACATTGCGACTCGGCCTGTTTGTCACCGGCCCACTGTGGGAGATTGAGCGTGCCCAGCGACCAGACAGTTTTCAGTATCAGGAATTGGCCCAGAACATGGTTCATCACCAGTCATTTGGGCGTGCGGAAGATACTGGCTATCACGGCAAAGCGGTGGGACGGCTTCGGGATTCTAATGGTTCTCGCCCACCAAAAGATGAACATGGATTGTATCCCGATGCGATTCGCACCCCGGGCTATCCTACAGTGCTGATGTTGGGGCACCTCACCGATTACCGAATCGTGCTTTTCCTGCAAACTTTGTGCGGAATTGCGTCCGTCTGGCTGCTGACACAATGGATTTTCCGGCTCACCCATTCCCACCGTGGGGCACTGATGGCTGGGTGGCTGTATGCCATTCACCCTGCCGTGGTGTCAGCGGATAATATTCTGCTGACGGAATCAATGTTTAACGCTGCCTTTCTCTTTGGCCTGTACCAGCTCACCCGCCCATTGACGTGGAGAATCTGCTTCATGGCAGGGGTTGGTTTTGCAACAGCCACCTTGCTGCGACCAGTGGGGCTGGTTTTTCTACCCGCCATCCTGATCCTGACGTGGGGCAACTGGCGGCAAAATTGGGCAAAAATCGCTTTGATCGTGTTGATTGTGCTCGCACCAGTGGCAGGCTGGACAGCACGTAACTCCTTACGCGGTGAAGGTTTGCATTATTCCATCGTGGGCGACTGGAATTTATTGTTCTACCAGGCAGCTTATACGGTTGCCGAAGAAAGGCAGTGGGATTGGCGCGACCATTGGCCAAAAATAATCGAAGAATTTGAAGAAAAGCTCCGCCCACGTCTGAAACCACAGGAAGATGTAATTGCAGCTTCACGTCGGCTGGCGTGGGAAGAAATCTCCCAGCGCCCCAAAGCTCTGGCACGGGCTGGAGTGAAGTCGATGGGGAAATTGCTGATCGACCACTCAGCTTCCGATCTGCTTGATCTGTGGGGCATTCCCTATCGACCTTCCGGAATCGTGTCGCGGGTTTTACTCAAACGCCCTGCACCAGGAGAGGAGTTTCACGCAAAGGAAGCAATCATCGCTGGCAGTTGGCTGCTCCTTAATATGATGATTCTGGTCGGCACCATCGCAGGACTGGTGCGGCTGTTAAGGCACCGCCAGTGGCGGTTTTTCCTGTTGATCTGCCTGATCCTGGGTGGGTTCTGTGCTGGTGTGGGCCTCATTGGTTCCGAAAGATTCCGCATTCCGATGCTCCCCTGGATGTTGCTGGCGATCTCATGGTGTTGGCGAAAATCAGACCTTTGAAAACCGCTCAAATATTCTCATGGATTTCTCATTGTCCTTTTTGTCCAGTTTATGGCAGTATCTCTCTCATGAGAATTGTGGCCAAGTGGTTTGGCGGACAATTGTAACAATCACGTCCGGAGTATCGTTCATGACAAAAATTCGCATTTTCGCAGCACTGGCATTGGTCGGTGCGATGATTCTGGCAGTTTCGGGCACCAACGCCCAACCACCTGCAAAGGAACAACCCAAAGAACAACCCAAAGGCAAAGGTCGTCCTGGTGGTGGCTTTGGTGGCGGTTTCCAGCGTCCCGCACCCGGACAGGTAATGCCGGAATTCATGCAGACCGCACTGAAGTTGACCGACGAACAAAAGAAAGAAATCGAAGCACTCCAAAAGGTGATCGATGAGAAACTGGCGAAAATCCTGACAGAAGAACAAATGAAGCAGTGGAAAGAAGGCCGTGGCGGATTCGGTGGTGGACGTCCTGGCTTTGGCACCCGTCCCGGTGCTGGAGGCCCAGGTGGTCCTGGTGGTCCCGGTGCACCAGGTGGTCCTGGTGGGGCACGTCCTGGTCGTCCCGGTGGTGAAGGTGGTCGTCCTGCAGTTCCCGCACGTCCTCCGATCGACGACTGAGTCTCAGGTTGATTAGAAAAAATTCACATTTCAAAATGTAATATCCTTCAAGAATTCCCACCCATTCCGATCAGTCAATCACTTCACTGATATTTTCAGTTCTTTTTGGTGATCATTTCGCCCGGAAGGCAAAGACTTATTACCATTACCTTTACCTGATTTTCATCATTCGCAAAATCTTCGATTGATGAGGGTTTTCTCATGAAACATTGCACGAACCTGAGATGAAATTATCCTTTTTAAGCCGCAAATTGCACCGGTGGGGGTCAATTCTCACCGCAGCACCCGTGTTGCTGGTTCTCATTACAGGCATTTTGCTGCATTTCAAGAAAGAATCTGCCTGGTTGCAGCCACCCACGCAAAAGGGGAAAGGGAATCAGTTGCAGGTTTCTTTCGATACCATGCTGGCAAAATTGCAGGAGATACCCCAGGCTGAAGTGAAAAGCTGGGAAGATGTCGAACGGCTTGACGTTCGACCGGATAAAGGCATTATCAAAATCAAATGCCAGAACAGTTGGGAAATTCAGTTGCATGGCACCACTGGCGAAGTGCTTCAGGTGGCATACCGCCGATCCGATTTTGTAGAGCAACTGCACGATGGCACTTTTTTCAGCGAATCAGTCCGCTGGTACATCTTTGTCCCCACCGGTCTAATTCTGATCGGATTGTGGTTTACCGGCATTCATCTGTTCGTGCTGCCGCACTGGGTCAAATGGCGTAGAAAAAAATCAACCTAAGTCCTTTGCTGTTCAGTGTTTGTTGAAACGATACAATCGTGATAACCATCTTCATGTGAAGAAATTATTGCGTCAATGTGCCCAGAAAGGGTGTTCCCCTTTCCTAACGGATAACCACCAGCGAATCCTGCCATGCTTATTGGGATAGCCTTTGATCTGAAATCTGATGAACTTCAACCAGCAGACCGACCAGATGACTGGAATGAAGAATTTGATAGCCCCACAACAATCGCCCACCTGCGGGGTGCTTTGGAAGCACTTGGCCACGAAGTTGTGGAGTTGGGAAATAATCGGCCAATGCTGGAAGCCTTGTTGCGGCAGCCACCGGACCTGGTGTTCAATATTGCGGAAGGTCATGGGATCTCCCGCAATCGTGAAGCACGTGTGCCCGCAGTATGCGAAATGCTGGATATTCCCTGCACCGGTTCGGACGTGCTGACGTTAGCACTGGCCCTGGACAAGGATTTTGCCCGCAAAGTGGTTGCGGAGGCGGGGGTGCAAATTCCGAAAGGATTGCTGCTGCCAGTGCCAGAATTACCTTATTCTGGTGATTTTGCCGAATTTTTACCATTGCTGGAGGAAGCAGAACTGCCACTTCCGGTGATCGCCAAGCCCACTTGTGAAGGTTCCAGCAAAGGCATTCGCAACCGCAGTTTGATTAAAACGCCAGAAGAATTAGGCCCAGTGGTAGCACGGTTGTGGCAGGATTACCAACAGCCTGTGCTGTTGGAAGAGTTTATTGCAGGCGATGAAATAACGGTTGCGATTACAGGAAATGATCCCCCACAGGTTTTGGGTGTGATGCGTATTCTCCCACAGACACCAACACCGGAGTTTGTCTACAGCCTGGAAGTCAAACGGAACTGGCAGGAGATGGTCAAGTACGAAGCACCCGCAAAACTGCCCAACTCGGTAATGATGGCGATCGAAGATGAAGCGTTGCTGGCATACACAGCATTGGGATGCCGCGATGTTGCCCGACTCGACTTTCGTGTTCGCGATGGAGTTCCTTATTTCATCGAAGCAAATCCACTTCCTGGCTTAAATGCCGAAACAGGCGATATTGTGCTGGTTGCGAAGGGTGCCCACTGGAGCTATCAGGATCTGGTAGCAGCAATCATCGATGCGGCCATTGCCAGACAAAACAGGTGATCGGAATCTTAAAGAGGTTGGTTTTATTGGTCAGGATTTGAGCAAGTTTCTGACGAACAATCAGGTTCGTTCAAATGCGAGCTCTGCGGTCGAACTTTCCAACCAACCTGCTCCTTCTTCTCGCAGCAATTGCTCCATTGCATGGATCCAGCTTGGGTGGTCGTTCAGGCAACTGCAGGCGTGCAGGTTTTCTCCACCTGCTTCCAGAAACACTTCTTTCGATTCGTGGCCAATTTCATCAATCGTTTCCAGGCAGTCTGCGGTAAAGCCAGGCAACAGCACCATAATGTTCTTTTTGCCCTGCTTGGCAAGCTTTTGCAGGGTATCATCCGTGTAGGGTTTCAGCCATTCATCCCGCCCAAACAACGACTGATATGTCTGTGTCCATTGTTCCCGTTTCAGGCCTAATCGTTGCACCAATGCTCGTGTCGTCCGTACTACGTGGGTGGCATACGGATCCCCACGCTGGGCATATTTTTGCGGAATACCATGGAAACTGATCACAATATGGTCTGGTTTCCAGGTGAGCTGTTGCAAATTGTCGTGGTAGATATCAACCAGTGCGTCAATGTAAGCGGGATGATCGTAATTTGGCGGGACAATCCGTACCGCAGGGACAAATCGTTCTTTCATCAGTGCGTGAAACAGGACATCGGTGGCTGAAGCGGAGGTGGTAGCAGAATATTGGGGATACATCGGCAAAACAATCAACCGATCGACCCCTTCATGGATCATTTCGTGGACCACATCGCCCACCGCGGGACTGCCGATCTGCATGCCAAACCGTACCGGAATATGGGGAAAGCGTTCCTGCAAAAGAGCAGTTTGCCGTTTGGTATAGTGCATCAGCGGGGAGCCGGTTTCCGGATCCCAAATACGGGCATATTTTTCGGCAGATTCTTTCGGCCGAAATGGCAAAATGAGCAGTCTCAGGATGAACCACCAGAGCACCCGTGGGGCTTCAATGACCCGTCGGTCGCCCAAAAACTGCTTTAAGTACGGTTTTAGTGCTGCTTTCGTGGGGGCTTCGGGCGTGCCCAGTTGAATCAGCAATATTCCAGGTTTACCTGCCATTAATGTCCATTCCCAATTAATCTGTTAATGAAATGATAAGCTTATCACCCACATTTGGGCCATTAAGGGGGTAAAATTATTCAGGAATTGCCGATGAATGCTGAGAAGGTGAGCGATTCACGGCGATCGAACAAAAAATGAAATGTGAGACAAAATTCAACCTGGAAAACAAACCAGGATGAGCATTAGTTATCGTTGACAACTTCGCCACCAGCGCGGGTGCCCAGTGCAGTCAACAATTGCTGGCTGGCGGAATCCCGAATGAACCGAACAGAACCATCGCACATGGCGAATTGAGCCCCACCGGTGTGACGGCTGCTGAAGCTGACTTCATAAGCTGCCCAGTTCAAATCACCTTCTGCACCCTGGCTGGCACTGGTGGATGGTTTGGGATAATTATTTCTGCGTGACTCCTAACTGCTTAGTTTCTCGAAGACGACAGAGAAATCATTTTCAAAGTTCAACAGGGGGTCCCAGGTTCCAAGACCGAGAATCTCCTTAGGATTGCCAGCGGCTTTTGGCCATTGACTAACTGGGTTCTCGTACAAGACGTTGCCGCCTCCAATGATGCGCGGTTCTAAAACTGAGATTCCGCCCACTTTGTTGACCGAATCAATCAATTCTTCAAGCCCTTCCTCATCGTTATCCTCAAGATAATTCAGCGGAGTGACTGCGGTATATCCGTGAGTGTATTGAACAGAGAGTCGATCGAACCGGCAACCAAATGAAAAAAGCGAGTTGGGTACCGCGTTGCAACCGATGTCTGTTTCATCATCATCTGCTGCGAAGAAAAAGGTAGAACAGCGAGCTGCGGTGGCAACAGCCAGGGCAATGTGAACACTGGAAATCTCTGCTCCCTGCTAAGTCCATGCGAAATCCCTGGGCTGCTGGATCGCAGAATGGAGAATGTCGATGCTGCAGCTTCCCGCGCGGTTTCCAAAGATCGAGCAGCCAAATGGAGTGCTGATTGTGCTGATATCCGCGAGCAAAGTTACCGAGAACGAGATTGCTTGCCGCGTCAAAATCAGGCAGGGAGGTAAACACAAATCCGTTGGTGAAATATCCCATGAAGAACTCCGCTCGACCTGGAGGCAAACTTTGATTAAAAAGATTTCATTTCAATCAACGTTCAACGGCAATTGTATCCATCACATATTATTTTCAAACCAGATCCAGGATACATCTCAATAGCCAAATTACTTCTCACGCCAGAGTGCTTCGCGGGTGATTCCTTTCTTTTCCTGGATAGATGAAATTTCTTTCATAAATCGCAGCGCATCCACCGGATACCCCGCAGTGGGCTGCAAGTTGGGCAATTCACGCTGCCAAAACTCATTAAATTGTACCATCAGCAGTTCCCGCAGGTACTTGGCCAGCATCGAACTCAGTGCGACGTTCCAGTGATCTGCATCCGATCGTGGGGCAAACCGCACCGTAATCGTGCGATCGTGCCCAATGATTTCGTAAACCGATTCACCAGCAGTTTCCTTGACCGTCTGCACCCAGCACCCTGGGAATGCTTCACTAAGGAAAGCGGTGTAGTACAATCTCCCACCCAGGCGGTCGATAGCGATGAAAATATCTTCATTTTTTGGCTGCAGGTCGTTGGTGGCTGCCAGCAGTTGAATCAGAGCATGTTGAACAATGCCTGATTTGACCTGCCATTCCTTCAACAGTTGATTGAACCGCCCTGTGGGCACAATCATGGCTTGCATTGGGCCAAAAACAGTATCTGTGGGGGCCTCGGCCAGCACGGCACCACGGGCCTGATCAATAGCGGTCAACGGAGCCCACTTGGGCAGTGCCACATCTTCTGTGAACCAGAATTCCTGCTGCAAATCGGCTCGGCAGTCGGCAGATGTGGTTGCCTGCAACAGTGATGCCAGATCGCCGGGGATCGCACCTGTGCTGCACGCCAAAAGTGCCAGCACACCAGTTTCCAACTGTTCCAGACCCTGCCCGCCGGAATATACTTTTTTGGAATCGTCCACAATCAGGCGCTGATCTTTTTTCCCGCCGGCCTGACGCATCGATTCCGGGAACAATTTCCAGATGGTTGCTGTGGGATCAGTGACGCGGATTGCTGTCGAGCACACCACCAACGGCCCCAGGTTAGGCCCATATCCTGCTTCATCCAATCCCACTCGCCAAGGCATTTGCTTACCCGCTTGCTGATATCTCAAGATTTTCTTTGTTTTAGAATTTCCAGTAAATACGTGCGCGAGATTCCTGACAGCGCACAACATTGTGGGAGGAAAAGGTGTATGTGAAGCGTTGGCTACTTTTTCAGCAAATTCACCAATGCCGGTTCCAGAGTTGGGAATTCGAAGGGAAAATTCTGTTCCAGCAGGCGCTGGGGGGTGACGCGTTGTCCGTGCGTCATCAGTTCCGCAGCTTCCCCCAACAGCAGTCGCAGGAAAATCCCTGGTATTGGCAACCAACAGGGACGACGCAGCACTTTCGCCAATTTTTTCGCAAATCCCCAATTCGTAATTGCTTCGGGTGCGGCAGCATTCACCGGCCCCTGAACTGTGGGATGATCAAGCAGCCACAGATAACAGCTCACGAGATCTTGCAAGTGAATCCAACTGAGCCATTGCTTCCCGCTGGCAACTTTGCCACCCATAAACAGGCGAAATGGCAAGGCCATCGGTGGCAAAGCCCCACCAGAGCGACTAAGTACAACCCCCGTTCGCACGTTGGCTACGCGCACGCCAGCCAGCGTGGCCATGTCAGTGGCACCTTCCCACTGCACGCACACATCGGCCAGGAAGCCGGGGCCGGGCAGGTCAGTTTCGATGAAGCTGGTGGCGTTGTCGGTGTAACTGCCGTAATACCCCACGCCCGACGCGGTAATGAAGGATTTCGTGGTGCCAGATTCTGTAAATGGTTTGCTGGCAAGTACTTCAGCAATTTTTTGTGTACTAACCGTGCGGCTCTGCAGAATCCGGGCTCGCTTTTTCTTCGTCCAGCGGCCAGCAATGGTTTCCCCTGCCAGGTGGATCACTGCATCTGCTGCCAGAATCTCGTCTCGCCAACCTGCATCATCCCCCAGGTGGGTGGTGTGAAAACGCACGTTCGGCTGTTCTGATGTTGTTTGAGAGCGGGTAAAAACAACGACCTCATCACCACGTTGGGCCAAAGCGGAAACCAGTTCCTTGCCAATTAATCCGGTACCACCCGTGACCACCACACGCATTGAAATTGCTCCCGGTTGTTACACCGTCGTTACACACTCAGTTCCACCACGTCGCCTTCGGACAACACGTGGTCTTTTTTCACCGTCTGACCATCAAACTGGGCACTACCCCACACTTTGGCCGATTTTAATTTTTCCGCCAGTTCGGTATGGACCTGTTCTGCAAAATCGAGCACCGTCCCGCCAATCGGAATCGTGAACGGTGCGGTCATGTCGGGCTGTTTGCCGGGCTGTTTGCCATACACTCGAATCAGGCCCAGTCGCTGGTAGAGTGCAGCACGCAAGGCATTCATATTGCCCTGTTCTGCCGACACTTCCAGAATCTGAAAACGGTTTGGAAAAATCTCCTGAAACATTTGTAGACGGTCCTGGGCACCTTCCGCATCGATTTTGTTGGCAATTACCAGTGCCCGCACGTGATAAATGGTGGGATCGTCTTCCGTTTCGGGCATCTGATCCACCAGTAGCCGTTTCCGCTTTTCCAGTTCCTGCACAGCGGTTTCTGCAGCAAAAGGGCCATCATCGTCGCCCAGATCCAGCACCAGAGCCACCGCATCGGCCGTGCGGGTGAAATCGCTGATGTACGGTTCGTAGAGATCGGCGGTAATCGGTGGCATTTCAATCAGTTGCAGTCGAACATTTTCGAAATCCATCATCCCAGGCACTGGTTCTCGGGTGGTGAAAGGATAGGCCGCCACTTCTGGGGTGGCTTTGGTTAATTTCCGCAACAGAGAACTTTTCCCACCATTGGGCCCACCCAGCAGCAGAATTTGCCCACAACCCTGACGTGGGATCTTGTAACTGGTGGGCGATTTTTTTGCCGTGGAGCGTGCGTGGTCGATATCGTCCGAAAGTTCGCTGATTTTGCTCTTCAACTGAGCCTGAACTTTCTCACTGGCCTTATGTTTCGGCAGAATGACCCACATTTTCTTGAGGGCTGCCAGTTTTTCTTCTGGCGAACGGGCTCGGCGATACTCGTCTTCGGCATCATGGTATTGTGGTGGTAAATTGACGGCCATTCTTCGGACTCCTGCATCCCACAAAGGAAATGTATAGTCTATTAATCCTGAACTTTCAGCCGATAGAAGCAGTTGGGAAACCAGTAAAGGTGGGCAAGATCCCTAAAATGCGAGGTAATTTTCAGCTATTTTCTGAAATTTGAGAAAATACCAAAACGTTCCACGTGGAACACAGACAGGCGTTTGAATGTTAACATTAAGTCTGGCTTAAAACCAGCCGCCTGTAACCGGCAACACCTGACCGGTGATGTAACCTGATTCTTCACTGCAAAGGAACAGCACGGCGTTGGCAATATCTGCAGGTTGTCCCAACCGGCCAAGTGGGATCTGTTTCAGATATTCTTCCATCATTTCAGGTCGGATATCCCCGATCATGTTCGTCTGCACCACACCCGGTGCGATAGCATTAACGGTGATCCCTTTGCGGGCAAGTTCCCGGGCCCACACTTTAGTCATGGCGATCACACCTGCTTTGGCAGCAGCATAATTCGTTTGACCATGGAACGGGAAAAGACCCGCCACCGATGCCATATTCACAATCCGTCCCTGATCGTTCAGCAAGTCTAAAGCAAATTTGGTGGTGTGGAATACGCCATCCAGATTCGTATCCACAACCGCCCGAAAATCATCGACTGTCAACTTTCGCAAGGTGCGGTCTCGCAGCACGCCTGCATTGTTCACAAGAATATCGATTTTCCCAACGGTGGAGCCGATGTTGCTCATCATCGTCTGCACGCTGTCCGGATCACGGACATCACACGCAAACAGCTCCACTGATGCACCGTTGTCCTGCAAGTTTGTCTGCAGGGAGGTCGCATCACTCGTGCTGGTTTCATCTGGAAAATAGTTGATCAGCACTCGGGCTTTCGCATTTGCAAAGTGGCTGGCAATTGCGGCACCGATACCGCGTGAAGCACCAGTTACCAGCACCGTCTTGCCAGAAAAATCATAGCTGATCATGCACCATTCCTCCCAAAACTGGAATGCATTCAAAATAGCCCTGATGCAATTTTACGATGTTCTGGAACAGGTGCGTGCCACAAATTGTTAGATACAGGAGTTCGGAAGGTTTGCGAACAAACGGCAATCAGGGGCGATCTTCGCAACTGCCTAAGACGCTATCCCACGAACTGATGCCTGCGTGAACTTTTTGCTGCAAATTGTGAAAAATGTCATCGGCATTAACGCCCACGTAGACTGAGCGACAGAGTCGCACGTTACCAGCGGCAAACAGGACATTGCTGCCGGTGGAATGATTGATTGGCGTAATGACCGTTTGTTCCCGCTTGGGTGCGTCCGACATCAGTGGGTAGGAACTCAGATCGGCGGCCTCAGGATGCAGTTGTAACTGCCCACTATCATCGCGGTAACCCAGACTGTAGGTGTAGCCACCAAAAGAACTGGTGCTGGCATTACTGCTGCAGCGGGGCAATGTTTCGGAGGTAAATATGCTGGAAGCCAGCAAATCATCCAGCACCGTACGTACAGGCTGTCCTTCCGGCACCGTGGGCAAACCTTTATTATTCTGAGAGCTGTAGGTTGTCAGCCCCTGATACATCTGCTGCAGGGAATTCTGGCAGCGGGCAATTTCACGATTCGATTGAAAACGACCAATCAGTGGTACCACAATTCCCACGCCGATCAGCAGAAAACAGGCGGCAATTAACCAGCCAAATATCGTCCGTGTAGAGCCACTCACTTCGAGTTCATCCCCAGGGAGCACGATTGCCGCTTCTGTGGGAATAGTGCTTTCATATTCGATTTCTACTGGCTCATCGTCATCTGTGATGTCTTCGGAATGATAAAGTGGCACATCCGGTGGTGGCGTCTGCTGCTTGATTACCGTATCGACACTGGAAGCTGGCAGTGCCACAGGTTCCATGTGTGGGTGATCCACCATGTACTTCGCCACCTGGCCCAGCGTCGAAAAATAAAGTGATGAGGGTGGCTCGCTGTCATCTTTCAAAACATCCAGCGGCAACAACAACGTTTGCAGAGAATTCAGAATTCTGGTAGTATCGGGCTGTTTCTTCAGCCACTGCTCTACCTGGGCATCAGTGGCGGGGTCGTTCAGCCCCATCACATGGCCTAACAGGTTTTCTTCGATGGTGGTGTCTATTCGTTTCAAGAGTATTCACTCAATGCCGTGGACGAGGTCCAGGCCTGGTGTAATTTCAACATCGCGGTATGCAACCGCGATTTTACCGTCCCCAGTGGTATGCCAAGTACTTCTGCAATATCCGCATAGGGGAGACCCTGGAAATAAGCCAGAATCACCACATCGCGGGAATGCGGCGGCAAGCTGTCAATTGTTGCCCGCACGTATTCCTGCAATTCTGCTGTGGCCACGTGCTGCAGCGGTTCTGGCTGATCGGAACGCAATGTATCGAGCAGACTCTTGTGTTTTCCCTGGTTGGAAGCAAACTCCTGATCGATACTGACTGCATTTCGCCTGCCCAACTGCCGCATCAGGTCAATTGCCTGATTGGTGGCAATCGCATAGAGCCAGGGACGCACCTTCCTGGTGGGATCGAACGTACCTGCTTTGGCAAAAACCTGCACAAAAGTTGTCTGAAAAACATCTTCCGCCAGATTTTCGTCGCCAAGATACTGCTTGAGATAGCCAAAAAGTTCCTTTTCGTACCGTTTTACCAGAACGCTGAAGGCTTCTTTCTGACCACTGCAAAAACGAAGAAGTAAATCTTCGTCGCTGGCCCGTGCTAGTGGGATAAAGTTATGCACTTGGTAGTTACCATGTAGCTTGTACGACGTTGCAATCGGAAAGGTTCAGCACCACCGAACCTCAGTTCCAATTCTATTTTAACCAAATCTAGACCAATTTTTGCCTAAAGCGAACTTTTCAATGAAATTCAGGTCGCACTTGACAGGATTTCGGGTGCTGCCTATTGGCAAAGCGCGAATTTTGCGCTCAGACGAAAGCATCAGTGGGGAAAACCAGGCGATTTTCCCCACAACCGAACCGGGGAACAATGAATTTTATTCAGACAACTAAACGATTATCACGATATTCCCACTGGATCTTGCCATCTTTTCTCATGATTGTGGCAGCACTGCCCATTGAAGCGGCACCGAAAACCCAATATTTACTGCTTGATAATGAGAATATGTTAATTGGTGCGGTCGAGCAGATCCCAGGTGGGTATCGAATTCACCAGGCTGTCGGTGGCAGTCTGGAACTTCCAACCAAAAAAGTACTGGGGGTTGTTGACAGCCCAGCTGAGGCGTTGGCGATTGTTCGGAAACGGGCTAATCTGGATGATGCGGATGAACGTTTGCGAGTTGCTCGGTGGTGTTTTCAGCATGAATTGCTGCCCGAGGCGATTGTTGAGGCACGTCAGGCAGTCAGTATGAGAGCGAGTTTTGTGCTGGCGGAGCGCTATCTGGCTTATTTGCAAAAATTGGCGGAATATCAAGCAAGTGCCGCCAAAAATACCCACCCAGCACCGCTAACACCAGATTTGGATACAGTAGTAGAACTAAAGCCCCTACCGTATAACCCAGAAACGTTCGCATATTTCTCCCGCTACATTCAGGGCATTCTGAACAATTCCTGTGCCACGTGCCATACCAAGGAAAAACAAAGTTCTTTTGTCCTAAGTCGGCGAAATGGACCCGATGGGCTCAATCAAAATATTCAGGAAGTGATGAAAATTGTGGATTATCGCCAGCCAGCGAAAAGCAAGATCCTGAAAATGGCCCTGCTGCCCCACGGTGGTGCGGCAAAACCTGCTTTTCAGAATAATACCCACCCCGCTTACCAACGACTACAACTGTGGGTGGAGGCAGCAGTCGAAGGGGTGGCCCCACCAAAAGAGGCTGTGCCAGATAAAACTGTCCCTGCCACTACGGATGTTTTTGCCGGGCAAGGGACTGCCACCCTGAAAACAGGCTTTGGAGCAGAACGCAGCAATGAAAAACTGACACCCAAAGTGGACCCGTTCGATCCCAACGAATTTAATAAATTGCTGGAACCGAAGAAATAAGGCGATTTGCAGCACCGTTCACGGAAAGAAGTCTGCAAATCTAATCATTTCTTTTCAGACACTCTCGCGTAAATCATCCGCATTTGAATTTTTTCGCTGAGTGCCGCACATTGCGACAGAAAAATAGCAAAAAGTTGATCACCACGCA
Organism: Zavarzinella sp.; assembly: GCA_041399155.1. Taxonomy (NCBI): domain Bacteria; kingdom Pseudomonadati; phylum Planctomycetota; class Planctomycetia; order Gemmatales; family Gemmataceae; genus Zavarzinella; species Zavarzinella sp. The sequence continues at coordinate 297,449 of JAWKTI010000002.1, read as the reverse complement.
CCTTTTCGCTGGTTAATTCTTTCAAGGCATCCTGCTTGATGTGGGTCACCTTACGAAGATATTTCCTTAACGTTTCCGGCTCTGTGAAATCCATTTGTTCCAGTTCAACAGACAAGGTCATCTCGATGTAATGATCAAGCTTCGTTTTCTGCAATTCATCCGCTGCTGCAACAGCTCGCTCGCGTCGGCGACGAATCCATCCCCAGATTAACAGCGTGAATGCCACCAGACCGAAGATCGCTTCTTTTGATTTGGATAACAGTTCCAGGGCATCTGATAGCTGCTTGAAATCGGCATTCGGATCGTGGTATTTTGCCACCCCGGAGTGCATTACCGCAGCGTCATAGTCCCTGGCCTCTTTTGCACTGTAAAGTGCCGGATAAGTAGCCCGAATATCTGTTTCGTACAGCACACTCATTGCGGCTGCGACCAGCCGTTCTGATGTATCTGCTCTTGTGGATAGCAAGGCAGTAACAGCAACGGTTTGCACAGATTCTGGTGGCAGGGGTGTTCTGTTGGGATACAGCCCTCGGGGAATGGTTGCTTTCTTCAACCATGGATAGCGCAGCGTTAAGACATCTGCATCGGCGATTTCTACCAACTGTAATTGTTCGTTGTGTAACAGTTTTTCAATAATCGGATTCATCCAGCCGGTCGTAACCAGGGCAGCATCAATCCCTTGATCTGTTTCCAGTGTGCTGAAGTGTTCTACTCGATCAACCATGTTTTCTGGTGATAAATCATAATGCGTTAGTAAGGTCAGGGAATTGCGACGCATGCTTGAACCATTCAGCCCCAATGCCACCCGCTTCCCTTCGAGATCCACCATAGAACGGATCTTCTTGTCCTTTCGTGTGATGAAATAAAGCGGTTCCTCGAATAATGGGGCGATACCCACCACTCCCTCTGGTGCAAGTGATACTGTCTGAATGAGTGCCAGTTCTACCTTGCCTTCTCGCAACAGCTCCAGATTCTCATCGCTTCCTGCTGTTTCAATGACCTGTACGGGACGACCGGTGCGTTCATGCAATTGTCGGGCAAAATCCTTTGCAAAAGAGTCATACAAACCTTCTTCTTTGCCCGCTGCAATACGAATTACCGGTGGTAGTCGTTCTGCAGATTGGAACCAGAAGTAAATGCCCACACTGGGCAACGCAGCAATTGCCAAAATCATCAATAACAGTCGAATTTGTTTTGACATAGTAACCTAAGCTCGCGAGTACAAAGGAAGTTTCCACCAGTGAAGTTCTGCACACGGCATATAAGCGCAGTCTACAAACAGCAATATTCTGGTGAGCGATGTTCAACAATCTATTCTGCGGAGGCGCGATCGCATTTAAGAAGAATTGACTGTTTTGGAGAAAAATCCGGTAGATTGAACTACGAAATAGCCTGAAACTTATTTTGGTAGAAGGCTGGGTGGGCTGTTTTCATGAAAAGCCCTGAAAACAAAATACCCGAATTGATAGCTGGGGCTTCCTAGCCACTTCAGAATGTGTTGTTACTTCTAAAGCTCTGGGGAATTACTTCCCTAAGGCTGCCTGGGCTGCTGCCAGACGTGCGATCGGAACACGCATTGGCGAGCAGCTCACATAGTTCAGACCAATTTTGTGGCAGAACTTCACGCTGTCTGGATCGCCACCGTGCTCACCGCAGATACCAATTTTCAAATTGTTGCGAACTTTGCGGCCTTTTTCCACACCAATCTGCATCAGACCACCGATCCCATCGAAATCGATCACCTGGAATGGGTCACGTGGGACAATATCGTTCTCAGTGTAGAAGCGGATGAAGGTACCGTAATCGTCGCGGCTGATCCCCAGACCGGTTTGCGTGAGGTCGTTGGTACCAAAGCTGAAGAATTCGGCATCTTCAGCAATCTGATCGGCACAGATGGCTGCACGTGGCAGTTCAATCATCGTCCCAATCTGGTAGTGCACCTTGGATTCCGTTTCAGCAAATACGCGTTCGGCGGTTTCACGAACAATCTTAGCCTGATTCTTAAATTCCTTGGCGAAGCCCACCAGAGGAATCATCACTTCCGGTTCCACATCGATTCCTTCTTTCTTCAACTTGCAGGCAGCTTCAAAAATGGCACGTGCCTGCATTTCGATGATTTCCGGGAACACAACACCGAGGCGGCAGCCACGGAAACCGAGCATGGGGTTGAATTCGTGCAGCGATTTGATCTTGGCTTCCACATCGGCAGCACTGACTTTCAGTTCTTTAGCAACTGCTGCTACCTTTGCGGGGTATGAATCGCCATCTTTTTCGTGGCTGGGCAGGAACTCATGCAGCGGTGGGTCAATCAGACGAATCGTTACGGGCATGCCCTTCATCGCCTTGAAGAGACCATAAAAATCTTCCCGCTGAATTGGCAGCAGTTTATTCAGTGCGATGCGGCGAGATTCGACCGTGCCCGACAGAATCATTTCCTGCATTGGCTGCAGGTGTTCGAAAAACATGTGTTCGGTGCGGCACAGCCCGATCCCTTCCGCACCCAGTGCAATCGCCTGCACCGCCTGATCTGGCTTATCGGCGTTTGTACGAATCTTCAGTTTTCGCACGTTATCCGCCCAGCTCATCAGTTTGGCAAACTGCTGGTACACGTGGGATTCTTCTGGCTTGAGCGTTTTGGTCAGAAGTACCTGGGCCACTTCGCTGGCTCTGGTTGCTACCTGGCCTACCATCACTTCGCCAGTGAAACCATCGATACTGATGAAGTCGCCTTCTTTCAGCACCAGGTCGCCCACGGTCACGGTTTTCGTGTCGTAATCGATATGCAGTGCGGAACAGCCCACGATACAGACTTTACCCATTTGACGGCTGACCAGTGCAGCGTGAGAAGACGCCCCACCGAATGCGGTCAGAATACCATCGGCTGCCTGCATCCCACGAATATCTTCCGGGCTGGTTTCGCGACGCACCAGGATCACGCGACCTTCTGGTGCACGCTTGCCGTGGGCATCCGGTTTGCCGTATTGCTGAACGTAAGCCTCTGCATCGTCTGCAAAGAACTTGATGACACCTGTGGCGGCACCCGGACCTGCGTTGATCCCTTTCGCGATCACCTTGGCAGTACGTTTTGCTTCCGGGTCGAAGATTGGTTGCAGCAACTGGTTCAAGTCGTCAGGAGGAATCCGCCCACTGGAAAGAGCTTCTTCCTGGCTGATCAAGCCCTCATCCACCATGTCCACGGCAAATCGCACCGCAGCGAAGCCAGTTCGCTTGCCGTTGCGGGTCTGCAGCATCCACAGTTTCCCACGTTGAATGGTGAATTCAATATCCTGCACGTCTTTGTAATGCTTCTCCAGAATCTGCCGAATTTCCATCAATTGCTTGTGGGATTCAGGCATTTCATCGGCCAGTTCAATAATTTTCTTGGGTGTGCGGATACCAGCAACAACGTCTTCCCCCTGGGCATTGATCAGGTATTCGCCGTAGAATTCGTTTTCGCCAGTGGCTGGGTCGCGGGTGAAGGCGACACCAGTGCCGGAATCTTCGCCCATGTTACCAAAGACCATCGAGCAGATGTTAACAGCGGTTCCCCATTCGTGTGGGTAGCCATACTGCCGACGGTACACGATTGCCCGGTCGTTGTTCCAGGAATTGAAGACGGCTGCAATTGCACCCTTCATCTGTTCCATGGGATCATCCGGGAACTCGCGACCTTTCTTGTGCTTCACAGCAGCTTTGAAGCGTTTGACCAGTTCTTTCAGGTCATCCACGTTCAGATCGGTATCCAGTTCAACGTTGCGTTCGTGCTTCAGTTCTTCCAGAATTTTTTCGAATGGATCGATTTCTGTCTTGAGCTGTGGCTTCAGGTCGAGCACCACGTCGCCGTACATCTGCACGAATCGGCGGTAGCTGTCCCATGCGAAACGTTCGTTGCCAGTGCTTTCGATCAGCCCTTGCAGCGTTTGCTCATTCAGGCCGATGTTCAGCACGGTATCCATCATCCCGGGCATCGAAACGCGGGCACCGGAACGGCACGAAACCAGCAGAGGATTCTTGGGATCGCCGAATTTAGCACCCATGGCTGCTTCGGTTTTTGCCAATGCCTCGGCAATCTGTGCGTCCAGTTCTGGTGGGTAGCAGAGATTGTTTGCATAGTAATACGTGCAAACTTCGGTTGTAATTGTAAACCCAGCCGGGACAGGTAAACCAATCAGACACATTTCGGCCAGGTTTGCACCCTTGCCACCGAGCAGTTCTTTTTGCTTACCATTACCTTCGGCTGAATTGCCGCCGAAGAAATACACATACTTAGACATGTTCAAACGGTCTCCGTGAACAAAAAATTTCTGAACAATACGATGCTCATTTGATACGAATCGAACAGACTTTCGGGCAGATGGCCCGCCAACTTCCTTGGGAAGAAGCATTTCAGCGAACTATCTATAAAACATCCCATTGGAAACTCTACAGAGGAATGTCGCAAGGAATCGACTGTGCTGCCACCTACGCCTATACCACCGGATTGGCGCATCGACTGGGATACTATTGATCAGTACCCGTGGATGCAGGCATTGCGTGGGGTCAGCCAGAATATCGATCGCCATGCCGAAGGCGACGTGTGGACACACGTGCACATGGTGGTCGAAGAGATGGTGGCCATGCCCGCCTGGCGTGTTCTACCACATGATGTTCGACAGATACTGTTTCTGGCCGCACTGTTCCACGATATTGCCAAACCTGCCACGTTTCGCAAAGAAAGCGACGACCGCATTTCCTTCCGTGGGCATTCGCGCCGGGGGTCGATTATGGCCCGCAATATCCTGTGGCGACTGAACTTCCCTTTTCATCAGCGGGAACAGGTCTGTGCGATTATCCGCCACCACCTGGTGCCTTTTTTTCTAGTAGACAGCGATAATCCCGTTCAGATTGCCAGCGAAATCACTCAGTCTGTGCGTGCTGACTGGCTGCGACTGATGGCTATTGCCGATGCCAAAGGGCGAATTTGCCCCGATCCCTTGAAACTGCTGGATCAAATTGAACATTTTCGCCAGACCTGCCAGCAATTAAACTGCTGGGGTCACGCACGATTATTTCTCAATGAACGGGACCGTTTCCATTACTTTAATTTCACTGGCAAAGCTCGCCCTTACCCACCGACCGAACCATATCGGTGCGAAGTAATTCTGCTCTGTGGCTTGCCCAGTTCTGGCAAAGATTATTGGGTTCAGCGGGTGGCACCGCAGAAAAGAATGATCAGCCTGGAGCAGATTCGCCAGAAAAACCGCATCCCAGCCAGTGATCCGCAGGGCAAAGGCTTTCAATTAACCTTCGATGCAGCGATCCAGTGTTTGAAGCGTGGGGAAAACTTCATCTGGAATGCCCCCCACCTGACACGGGTTTCCCGTGCGGAATGTGCCAAAGTCTGTCGCGACCACCACGCACGTTTACGGATAGTGCATATTGAAACTCCTTACCAGCAATTGATCCATCAAAATAACCAACGCCCACGTCCGGTGCCAGTACACGTGATTGATCGCATGACCGATCGTTGGGAAGTGCCTGACCTGTCAGAGGCACATCAGGTAGATTTAGTTATATAATTGATCTATTATAAAACTCACCTTCTTAAATATCCGAATGTTCAGTGAATTTTATTTCACGTGAATATTTATATATTGCCACGTCGATTCTTCACAGATCATTTTTATTGCGAACTGTGCAAACAATAGAATAGTTGAATCGACATAAGCTATTTCAAGATAAAGACTTACGGATGAGGGAACTATTTTGTGAATTTTTCCCGAATAACGATCAGACAATTGTTAGAACAAATTTTCGGTGCCCCATCTCATGATTCCGTGGTTGTGAACGTTTTGGAAAATATTCAAAAAGTCGTCTCATTTTCCTCATTTTCTCATTAATGAGTTGGTAAACTGCACCTTACAAATCACCCTTTCCGTTGGTGCAGGAGAAAAACTCATGCGTAAAGTACTCGTAGTGGCAGCACTCGCTGTCATGTTTGGCTATCTGGGCGGCCAAGGCGCGGCACAGCAGCCAAAACAGCAACCCAAGTTCGATTTCAGCTTGTTCCAGAAAATGGGACCAATGCTGCGTGAAGCCGGCAGCACCCCTGCCGTTCTGCTGTCGAATGCCAGTGTTCAGACCGAACTGAAAATGACGGATGAACAAAAGGCAACGATTCGCGAAAAAGCCACTTCTCTGTCGATTATGCCAAACTTCCGCGATCAGGAAGCAATGCAGAAAATGATGGCCGACTTCCAGAAAATCATGGAAGCACCAGAAGAAAAACAAGCAGAACTTGTGAAAGAAATGGTGAAGCCACGTTTGGAAGCTGCTGAAAAAGTGATGAAAGAAGTGCTGAAAGAAGAGCAGATCAAACGACTGAACCAGATCCAGATCCAGAACATGGGCCTGGCAGCATTCACCAATAAAAAGGTGATTGAAGAGTTGAAGCTGGAAGATCGTCAGGTGGAAAAATTCACCGCACTCAACGAAGAACTGCAGAAAGAACTGACAGAACTGCGTCCGATGCGTGGTGGTGCTCGCCCCAGCCGTGAAGATTTCAGAAGATGCAGGAAAAAGGTGCTACCCTGCGGAAAGAAGCCAGCGAAAAAGCCATGGAATTGTTGACCGATGCACAAAAACTGACCTGGAAAGAAATGACCGGTGAAAAGTTTGAAATGCAACAAGGCTTCGGCTTTGGTGGTGGCACTCGTCCAGGTGGCAATCGTCCTCCTCGTAAAGACGACTAATTTCATCAGCAAAGTAACTTTTTGCTGATTCTGACAATTACCTGATTCATTTGCCCACATTTCTACTTGAAGTAACCTGATTTCCCACCGATAATGCATTGTTGCGGATCATTTCCGCAATCATTCGATTTTGGGAGAATTGATTCTGCAAATGTCTTCATCACCGCAACCACGTCAAACACTTAGCTACATCCACGATCTCCTCCGTTCGCGTGGGTTGCGGCCCAAAAATAAACTGGGCCAGAACTTCCTTGTCGACCTGAACCTGCTGGAAGTGGTTGTCCAATCTGCCGAGCTGACCACCGACGATTGTGTGCTGGAAGTGGGCACTGGGACCGGTGCACTGAGCAGTCGAATTGCAGACCAGGCGGGGGCATTATTCACGGTTGAACTGGATGCAGATTTTTTCCGGCTGGCCCGCAGCATACTCGCGGTGCGTGAAAATGTGTTGCAGTTCCACGGCGATATTCTGGAACGAAAAAACGAAGTTAATCCGTTGGTGCTGGAAGGTTGGCTGCAACTGCAACGAGAAAAAAATCTGAACCGACTGAAACTCGTTGCGAATCTGCCATATGCAATTGCGACACCGCTGATTGCCAATTTGCTGATTGCCGAAGTGCCACTGGAAAGAATTGTGGTGATGGTGCAATTAGAAGTTGCCCAGCGTTTCATCGCCACCGTGGGCACGAAGGATTACGGTGCGTTGGCCATTTTGTCGCAATCGGTTGCGGATACCGAGATTCTCCGCAAAATCCCCCCCACCGCATTCTGGCCACGACCCAAGGTAGATTCGGCCATTATCCAGATTCGCCCCAATGCCGAAAAACGAGCTCAGGTGGGCAATATTCTGGCATTTCGCCATTTTCTGAGAGATTTATACACCCAACGCCGCAAAAGTTTACGGCAGGCACTGGTGGGCTGGCCAGGTGGCAAACGTGACAAAGCCCACGTTGATGCTGTGCTGGCGGAACTGGGGATCAGCGGCACAGAACGTTCGGAAATGCTGGATATCCCTACCCACCTGCGTCTGGCAGCAGCATTTGCCAAAGAACCCGATCAAAACAACGCAGATTGAACCTTTATACAGGTAGCAGCGGCATCCTGCCGCTGATCTAAGATTGGAAGCCTGTGCTGATTCCGGGTTTGATTGTTGATATATAAGCCACTTTCAATGAGAGAAATCTCATTTTCCCGATAACGTCAGGGCACCTGGTGTTTCCCAGATTGGCAGGTCATCCAGATCTCTGGTATCAATTGTCTCCCAATCCCGAATGTGCAGCAGGTGGGTCAAAAAGGCGTACACAACCACCGTGCAGAGCAACCCAGCCATAAATTCAGGTGGCAGTGGTATCCAAGCAGCTAGCGTGCCCCATAAGATCGGTGCAGGAAAAAATAGCTGCATACGGAAGTAATGATTTCCAAGGGTGTTAAAAAGTAATCTAGTACATCAATTCATGTGCAGAGGATATGAGAAAAATCTCACACATCTGTGGTGCCATCCAGCGGGAATATCGGACGACGAATCCGCTGGTAATGAAACATTTTCGGATCAATCGCAGTTAAGCCGGGCGTGTTCACATGGATTATTTCTGGGTGCAGTTCTGCATATGCTGCTTTGTAGGCGACTGCCGCCTTCACCACAATGATCGATCGTTGGCTGGGATCGATTCCCAGCGATGTCAACTGTCCCAGGCTGAATGGTGGTGTCCGCAAGCTATTGATAACCAATAGGTTATTTTCACCCACTTGAAGGACGACTGTTTTCCCCTGATCGTGGTAGCGTTTCCCACCATGGCGTGGTTGGAGTTCTTCCCAAGTCCCCGCGTCGATACTCCTGACGGTGCCAGTAATAGGGATTGGTTTGCCGTGCAAGTCATCTGATTTTGCACCGACAGCACCCGAAAACGTACCACCGATTCCCAGTTGTTCCGCAAGTGCCACTGCCTGAGGATCGTACAGCACCACCAGCCAACCGGTGGCATTTGCTGCAAGCAATTCTGCCAGCAACGTGGTGCCATCGCCTGCCGACCCACCGCCAATATTGTCGCCCAGATCAATCAGCAGTTTCGGGTTGGGGTGTTGCGACGCAACTGCTTTGCTGACAGCAACTTCTGGCGAATCTGCAATCACATTCAACGCGAATCGCTGTGCCCACAACTGCTCGGCAAGCAGGTCCGCTTCCATTTCTGCCTGCTGGTATTTCCCATCCGTCACCACCACCACGCTGGGGCCCATGTTGGGCACATCGGCATAGTAATAGCCACCAAAAACGCTGGCAGCCAGTACCCCATTTTCCTGTTCGAGCGTGCGTGCGGCGACCATAATCTCGCGCATGGGCGATTGTTCCGTCGCCTGACCGAGCAAATTGATAATCAGTGGCAACGTGGCGACCGCACTGACAGGTTGAATTTCGCCTCGAAGCGTTCGCACCAGCAATTTTCCGGCTAATTCCCCACAACGAAACTGATCCACGTGGGGGTAAGTCTGGTAGCCGACGATAATTTGGGCTAATTGGGCAATTTGTGGGTCGTTATTTGCATGGAAATCGAGCGTGACCGCCAGAGGAAGCTGGTAACCGAATTTTTCTCGAAAACGCCGCACCAGTTCCAGATCGCCACTGAAACAGTTTTCGGTGACCATGGCACCGTGCAGTGCCAGCACCACACCATCGGGTCGATGTTGGGCAATCTGTTGAAATAACTGCTCGCACAGGCGATCAAACGTCGCTTGTTCCACAATACCAGAAGGAGTCGCCCACGCCATGCACAGTGGGATCACTTCTGCACCTTCGGTGCGGCAGGCACTGATCGCCCCACCCAGTTCATGGTGGGTATTCTCCCACGTCGCCAGAAGTTGGTCACCCGTGGTCAATGAGCCTTCACGAAATTGCTGTTCGCCCACGGTGGCGCTGGAAAATGTGTTGGATTCGTGCATCAAGCCGCCCACGCCGATGCGAATCATTATTCTGTTACCCGTTCCACAATTGTCCGATCATCGATGGCAATGCTGGAAAGCTCCTTGTTTTCCTTCAAAAAGTGCAGCACGGGAACAATAATATCGTCTTCCGGCACCCGATCGGTGGTGACGCCTGTGGCCAGATAGTTCAGATCGCGATAAGTTCCCTTTACGGTCGTTGTCCATAATCGGGAGCCTACACGCACTGTCTGGGTAATTTTTAACTGGTCGCCCGCTTTCAATGAACGCAGCAGTTCCAGTTTTTCGTCGCTGATTTTACGAGTGGATGAAAAAATAGGGCTGGCGCTCATAAAGTTTTCCTGTCTTCCGGTGTCCCACGAATCAAGGCGATCCGACCAGTGCGTGCCAGTTCGATAATGCCATACGGACGCATCAATTCAACGAATGCCGCCACTTTGCTTTCCTGACCGCTGACTTCGATCATCAATGTATCCAAGGTGACGTCGATTACGCGCCCACGGAACATTTCGACCAGCAGCGACAGTTCCACCCGTTGTGCGGCGGTGGCCTTCACTTTAATCAGCATCAGGTCGCGTTCGACGAAATTTTCAGCGGAAATATCCGTTACTTTGACAACCGTAACCACTTTATCAAGCTGTTTACGAACCTGATCCAAGGTATTGTCGTCGCCATGCACCACGAAAGTCATGCGGGACATATCGGGATTTTCCGTTTCCCCCACCGCCAAACTATCGATGTTGAAGCTGCGTGAAGCAAGCATTCCGGAAATATGGGCCAGCACACCAGGCTGATTTTGCACCAAGGCAGAAAGCACGTGTCTCATGGAGAAGTTTTCACTCGTATTATCTGAAATAGTCTAGCGACCGCAGTGCGAGATTCAATCAGTCGGTGCCCACAGAAAGCCCTGGTCCAAAAATCACCAGCAAACTCAAGGGCAAATTGTTTGACAGAAAACTGCCGAAAGTGTACAAAAAGTAAGCGGTGCGATATTTTCCAGTACGTTACAGTTACATCAGCCTCAATGGCAGATAAAGAAACCAACAACAGCGACTTTGTTTTTGCTGAATCGCGATGTAAGGCCGCTGATACCCTGTGTAGTCAGATTAACACATCGGAACACAAGCACTTGCTGCAAAAGAAAGAAAGCACTTTGTAACAAATCCGGAGATTCATTTCATGTTGAAGATCATTTCAAGTAAGCCACTTAGTTGCCAACTGGCAACAATGTTATTTCGCTTCATCTTGTGCATCGTTGCATTCACCATTTCCACAACCGCAAATGCAGGCGATCCTTTACCCAATATCGTGGTGATCCTTGCAGATGACCTCGGGTATGGTGATTTAAGTTGTTACAATTCACAGGCCAAAGTGCAAACGAAAAATCTGGATGCACTGGCAGCGAAAGGAATACGTTTTACGGATGCACACAGTCCCTCTACCGTCTGCACGCCCACGCGGTACAGTATTCTTACCGGACGAATGCAGTTTCGCACCGGAATGAAAGGGGTTTTCTCTGGAGTTGGTGGGCCATGCCTGATTGAAAAAGATCGCCTGACCTTGCCACAGATGCTGAAAAACAAAGGCTATGCCACGGCATGCATTGGCAAGTGGCACGTGGGGATGACATTTTTTGATTCTGCAGGCAAACCGATTCGTAATCAGGGCATTGAAGGTGTGCAACAGATTGATTACAGCAGGCCAATTCCGGATGCACCGATTCACCGTGGTTTTGATCAATTTTTTGGTACAGTATGCTGTCCCACAACGGATTGGCTGTATGCATACGTTGAAGGAGATCGTATACGGAAACCCCCTACAAAACTACTGGATCGTGCGACAATTCCCAGGCATGCCTACAGCAACGATTGCCGACGAGGCCTGGTGGCCGACGATTTCAAGCACGATGAAGTCGATCTGGTGTTTCTGAAACACAGCCAGCAATTCATCGAAAAGCACGTGAAAGAACAGCCGAAGCAACCATTCTTTCTGTACCACGCCATGCAGGCGGTGCACCTTCCATCGCTGGCGGCACCACAGTTCCAGGGCAAATCCAAAGCTGGGCCGCACGGCGATTTCCTACTGGAAATGGATTTCATCGTGGGCGAACTGTTGGCAACGCTAGAAAAAGCAGGTGTATCAGAAAATACTCTGGTAATTTTCGCCAGCGATAACGGACCAGAAGTACCGACAGTGATTGATATGCGAAAAACCTACCAACACGATGGAGCCCGCCCTTGGCGTGGGGTGAAGCGGGATCAGTGGGAAGGGGGACATCGCACACCGCTGATTGCTTACTGGCCAAATCACACCCCACGTGGGAAAGTTTCTGATCAGCTCATCAGTTTAACGGATATCATGGCAACCTGTGCCGCAATTACGGACAGCAAATTGCCTGAACGTGCTGCCGAAGACAGTTTCAACATGCTGTCTGTGCTGTTGGATAAACAAGGCGACAAACCAGTGCGTGAATACATGTTGCAACAAACCATCTCCCATGCCATGTCCATTCGTCATGGCAAGTGGAAGTATCTTGACCATAAAGGTTCCGGTGGCAACAACTACACCACAGGCGGCGAATGGGGCATGAAACAGTTTGCAATCCCCAATAACGACGTTGATGCACCCGGGCAGTTGTATGATCTTGAAATTGACCCAGGTGAAACGAATAACCTTTACAGTAAATATCCAGAGATTGTGAACAAGTTGAAATCAAAACTAAACGAGTTTCGCGAAAGTGGCCGCAGTACACCGAAGTGATTTTCAGTTCAATCTGAACTAAAAACTATCACTTGGTGGCAGGCAGTGGGGTCTTCCAAACCTGTGGGTTCCATTTTCCGGTCAGCCAGGCATCAGTTGTCTGAAATTCCCGAACTACTAGTTCGGTGGCACCGATTTCAAAGTAAAAGCAGGCCTGTAACTTGCTGTGAAAATGGCTGCTGTTATCAACATTGAAGACAGCAATTCCATCCTTGACTGCTTTGTTAGTACCATTCCACTGATACACATTACGTGCGTGGGTATGACCATACAGGATTGCCGCAATCCGATAATCCTTGATTGCATCATAAAATGCGTGCACGTCAGCGGGATCCCACTCCATTGATATCGCTTTTGCGTCTGCCACGGGTAAGGGTTGGGAATAACGCAGCAAGTCGATGTGGTGGGTAATGACCACAGGCTTATTGCTGTTGCCCACGTTTTTTGCGAGATCACTGATCAGAAAATCGAGACTGCCCAGTGGATTGTACCGTCGTTTGCGATCCACCTGTTTCGTCTGGCCCACGACAATCCCCAGATTAATAAAGTGCACGCCAGCCCAATCCCAGGAATAATGCACCCCACTGCTGGAAATGTTGGTGACACCGGGACGCTTTTTGTTCCGTTCGATAATCTTTTTCACCGCCAGGCCATCCCCACGTGGGCTGTCGTGGTTGCCGTGCACTTCATAGATCGGCAGTTTCAGTTTGCCATCTATTCCTGTCAGACCAAAGTACTCGGTGAAACCTGCCCATTCGGTTTCCTGCATTGCGAGATTCGATTTATCGCCAGAATCAATGCAATCACCCGCATGAATCAGCCCACGTGGGGTGCGAACTTTCCCACCACCCGCTTCCTTTGGGATTTCCGTGCCAGGCAGGCGATTCAGTTGGTCGATCAGTTGACTGTTAACCGTTGCAGATCTCAGATCGATTTTGGTTGGTGCGTCTTTATTCGCCAGCACGTGGGTATCACCCACCAAAAAAAATGCGACTGGCTCTTCCGCAGACTTCGCTTCTGTGGCACCAAGAACAGTGGCACTACCAGCGGTTAATAGAAATTGGCGACGGGAGAGTTCAAAAGACATGGTTGTTATCCGTGGTATGTGGTAAATGAATTGTAGAAAATGCGAAATCAGTGGAAAAGGAATCGCCCACGGGTAGTGGTTGTGTCATCAAGCGTAAAACGAATGATATGGTGTGATCGATCTCAACAAGGAACGGAAATCATGCCCACAGGGTTATTTCAATGGGATAGCGCAGGTGCTGTAAACTGTTTTTGCCAGTCGCAGCAGGCGGCGTTCAGAACAGTTCGGGTTGATTTCGTCTGAAATTGCTGGTTATGGCATGCTACCCTGCCTAAAAATACTGAATAATGCTTGCAGGCAGGGAGAACAGCGATTGTCACTTTATCGAGAATTTACACCAAAACGGGCGACAGTGGGGAAACCAGCATGGGCAATGGTGAACGGTTGGCCAAAAACCACATCCGGATCCATGCAATGGGGGATGTGGATGAGCTGAATTCAGCTCTTGGCCTGATTCTCCTGCAGTCGGAAATCCCAATGCGCGAACAGATGACCGTCATTCAGAATGAGCTGTTCGATCTGGGTGCTGATCTGTGCATGCCATTTGATCCGCATACCAGTGGTTCAGAATTACGAATTATCCCCGAGCAAGTGGTGGCACTGGAGCAGCAAATCGATTTCTGGAACGAGAATCTGCCCACATTGCAAAGTTTTGTGCTTCCCGGTGGGAATGCGGCGGGGGCACAGATGCACCTGGCTCGGGCAATCTGCCGACGGGCAGAACGCAGTGTAGTGGCACTGGAACAGACGGAGCCAATCAACCCACATTCGCTGATCTACCTCAACCGTCTTTCTGATCTGTTGTTCGTCTGGGCACGCGTGGTCAATGTGGTGAATCAGGCGGAAGTGTTGTGGATTCCAGGTAAATCCCGATCAAATTAGTAGGATTTATCTGTTTTATTTGATAATCCCCCTTACAATCCAGTGCTAAATGAGAGAATTCTCATATCTCAACTTGTCGCGAAAAAGAAACATCCTTCATGAAAGAGGAAAATCGCTCTAACTGTTGATTTGATAAGGGGAAAAGAGAAGATTGCTTTTACCCAACTCAGACCGATTTGTGCTATGTTGCCGTTTTCATCCTAGACATCAACCCGAAAGCACCCACAATAGAAAAATTGTGCATTTTGTGTCGACGGCACGTTGATTCGGTGGATATATGACCAAGTTTGTGTTTGTGACAGGTGGGGTGGTCAGTTCCCTTGGAAAAGGGCTTACATGTGCGTCGATCGGTTTGTTGCTGGAAAGGCGTGGAATTCGGGTTCGCCTGCAGAAGTTTGACCCCTACATAAATATCGATCCCGGCACGATGAGCCCATACCAGCACGGCGAAGTCTATGTGCTGGACGATGGGGCCGAAACTGACCTGGATCTGGGCCACTACGAACGCTTTACCACCGCACCGCTCAGCCGCGACTGTAACTACACCACGGGCAAAATCTATCAATCGGTCATCAACAAGGAGCGGGCAGGTTATTACAAGGGTCAGACAGTTCAGGTGATCCCCCACATTACCGACGAAATTAAGGCCAGCATCCAGAAACTGGCCACGCCCGATGTGGATGTAATTATTACTGAAATCGGTGGCACCGTGGGCGATATCGAGGCGATGCCGTTCATTGAAGCGATCCGCCAGTTCAGCATTGATGTGGGCAAACAGAACTGCCTTTACATCCATCTAACGCTGGTGCCCTTCCTGAAAGCGGCCCACGAATACAAAACCAAGCCCACCCAGCATAGTGTGGGGGAACTGCGTAAGCTGGGCATTCAGCCCGATGTATTGATCTGCCGCACCGAAAAGGATATGCCGGAAGGGGAACGGAAGAAAATTGCCCAGTTTTGTAACGTCGATCTGCGGGCGGTCATTGAAGAACGTGATAAAGAGCAGACAATTTATGAAGTTCCTCTCAGTTTAATGAAAAACGAACTCGACCGGATCATCATTGAGCGGTTCCAGTTGAATGAAAAACCGATCGAAATCGAAGATTGGAAGGCAATTATTGAAAACATCCGCAAACCGGATGGCGAGGTGTTTATTCATGTGGTGGGGAAATATGTGAAGCACCACGATGCCTACAAGTCGGTTTACGAGGCGATTGCCCACGCTGGGATTGCCAATCGTTGTAAGGTTCACATCAAGAAGACCGAATCGGAGCGGATTGAACAGGAAGGTGCCGAAAAAGTCCTCAGCGGGGCAGACGCAATTCTGGTACCCGGTGGTTTTGATAAACGGGGGATTCAGGGAAAACTGGATGCGATCCGCTTTGCCCGTGAACGAAAAATCCCCTTTTTCGGCATCTGCCTTGGCTTACAGTGTGCGGCGATTGAATTTGCCAGAAATGTTCTGAATCATCCGGAGGCGAACTCCGCTGAATTTAACCCCGCCACGCCGGAACCTGTTGTTTGTTTAATGGATGAGCAGCGGGAAGTGACGCAACTTGGTGGCTCGCAACGACTTGGGGCGTACGATTGCCTGCTGGTGCGTGATTCGCTGGCCCACCGTGCCTACGGCAAGGATATTGTCAGTGAACGCCATCGACATCGATTCGAGTTCAACAACAAGTATCGGGAACTGTTCGAGCGCGCCGGAATGATCATCAGTGGCACCAGCCCCGATGGCAAACTGGTCGAAGTGCTGGAACTGAACGACCACCCCTGGTTCCTCGGGGTGCAGTGTCACCCGGAGTTCAAATCGAAGCCCACCAAAGCCCACCCGTTGTTTCGGGAATTTATCGCCGCCGCTCTGGCCCACCGCACCGAAAAAAAAACTCGCCTGAAGTCTCGTGAGGAAGAAGAAGCTGAAGCGGTGTAGTAGACAAATTTTTGTGATAAATCTTGCTTACGTTTAAGGTTGACCGTTTGCCCTGACCTATTGAATTTGGAATATCACCTGCCAGTACCTTCGTCACGACGCATTTGGATGCCATCTTCTTCACCTGAGTGATAAGATGGTTTTTTTAGTGCAGGTGGTTCCAGATGAACGAGACAATGCCAGATAGCGAATCCGACGTGCAGGCCCCCAGTTGGGACCACATCCGGGCTGCATTAGGTGAACGTTTCAGCTTACTGGAACCCAGCCTGGCAGAGGTTGTCCCACGTTTATCCGATCCCCACCTGGCATTGCAAAGTTTTACCAGACTCTGCGGGGATGGTGCGTTTCAGGAAATCCTGTTTGCTACGTTGGGGGATATGACGGTCGATCTGGAACAGTTGCTGAACATTCTAAGTTGTTCAGCATTCTTTGCGGATGTGATTGCTCGCCATCCGGATGTGCTCCAGGAATTATTGCTTCGCAGCCCAAAAAGGTATCGCCGCGAGGAGTTAATCGATGAACTGCAACAACAAGTGGGGCAACAGACCCACGATGAACTGGTGGTGCAGCACCTGCGGGATTTCCGTTCCAGGCAACAACTTCGGGTGGGTGTCAACGATATTATCCATGATCGCCCGATTGAAGAAATTACGGCGAACCTGTCCCACATTGCTGATGCGATAATCACTGTGGCGTGGGATTATGCTCAGAAGAAACTGATTGCCCGCTATGGCCAGCCACGCGATCTGCGGCACCAGCCCGTCTGTGCGGCAATCTTTGCCTTCGGCAAGCTCGGCGGTGAAGAACTGAATTATTCCAGCGATGTCGATTTACTGGTCATTTACGGCGAAGAAGGCCAAACCGATTCTCAACGACCAATTTCCAACGAAGAGTTTTTTTCCCGCTGTGCGATGGAATTGATCCGCTTACTGTCCCAGCACAACGATCGTGGGAATGCATATCGCGTCGATTTTCGCCTGCGACCAGAAGGAAAACATGGCCCACTGGCACGTTCCTGGCGGAGTACGCTGAATTATTACGATACCCGCTGCCGCACCTGGGAAAGGCAGGCACTGATCAAGTTACGGCCCGTTGCTGGTGACATGTCACTCGGGGAGCAGTTTCTAGAGGCCATTTCCCCGATCATTTATAAGCGATTTCTTAGTTTTTCTGAAATTAATGAAATCAAGGCGATGAAACGGAAAATTGAACATAATGCCCAGAAAGCTGGTGGAACGCGGGAAGTAAAAACTGGTCCAGGTGGGATTCGCGATGTCGAGTTTGCAATTCAGTTTTTGCAGATGCTCAACGGTGGCGATCTGCTTGAAATTCGCAAACGAGATACCCTGGGTGCCATTCAGGCACTGGAAATTGCTGGCTGCCTGACGGTAGCAGAATCAATCGGCCTCAGCGAATCGTACCGTTTTTTACGCAAGGTGGAACACCGCCTTCAGGTGATGTTTGATCTGCAGGTGCATCAGTTGCCCGATGACACCCAGGAACTGCGCTTGTTGGCAGCCCGACTGGGCTACCGCGATCGTGTGCAGGCGGGCATCAATCGTGTTGTCGTCAGTATTGATGGGCAAATTGCCCCACAACGATTTTCGCCACTCGATGAAGCCAACTCACCACCTGGCACCAAAGCACTGCTGTTCGAGGCACTGGATCAGTTTTTACATGATTACTTTGAAAAAACACGCCTAAATCGCACCATTCTCAATCACTTACTGCACCAGGCATTTCCAAACGATTCTACTGCCGAACCGGAATCGGATTTGATTCTGGAAACCGATCCCGATCCAGCCACCATCCAAAGTGTATTGGGTAAGTATCCCTTTGCAGATGTGCAAACCGCCTGGAAAAACCTAAGTCTGCTGGGACAGGAACAGCCTTTTCTTTCAAGTAGGCGCTGTCGGCATTTTCTCGCAGGTATTGCCCCACAGTTAATCCGGGCGGTGGCCGCCATGCCCGACCCCGATCTGGCACTAACCAACCTGGAACAGGTAACCGCTTCGCTGGGTGCCAAAGCAGTGTTGTGGGAAGTATTCAGCTTCAACCCGCCCACGCTGCAATTATATATCGATGTGTGCGATTCCCCATTTCTGGCCCAGATTCTGATTAATAATCCCGGGATGATTGATGAACTGCTCGATAGTCTGATTCTGAATCGCCCACGTACACGCGATGATCTGCAGAATGAACTGGTTGAACTATTACGCGGTGTGGAACGCAAAGAGATTATTGAAGCAATTCTGCACAGTTTCCAGGATAAGGAAATCCTGCGTATTGCGGTGCGGGATCTTCTGGGGAAAGATGACATCCGTTCGGTCACAACCGCACTAAGCGATGTCGGAGAAGCCATTCTGTGTGAATCGGCCAAAATTGCATCCCGCATCTGCCGGCAGAGCAAAGTGCCACCACCACCTTTTGTGATTCTGGCGATGGGCAAGCTGGGGAGTCGTGAAATGAGCTACCACAGCGACCTTGACCTGGTGCTGGTTTATGCCAATGATTCCGGTAATCGGCAACAGCAGGATGGCTACGAATATTACACGGAATATGCCCGCAAGCTGATTCACACACTCAGTTACATGGGGCCGCATGGCAGGCTGTATGAAATCGATATGCGTTTACGCCCCACCGGCCAAAGTGGCAGTCTGGCAGTATCGCTGGACAGTTTCCAGCGGTATTTTCAGGCGGATGGCCCCGCACAACTGTGGGAAAGGCAATCACTGACCCGTGGGCGGATCATCTATGGTGATCCCACATTTGCGGAACAGGTAATGGACGCTTGTCGCACTGCCATTCATGCCGTGCCCTGGTCCCCACAATTATTCAGCGAAATTGTGCAGATGCGTAGCCGCCTGGAAGCCAAGGGAAGCAAACGTAGTTTAAAACGTCGGGAAGGCGGCATGAACGATATTGAATTCCTGGTGCAGTATTTTCAATTGCGTTATGGAAAATCGCACCCGGAAATCATGCTTGCGAATACCTGGGAATGCCTGGATGCACTGTGGAACGCGGGACTGATCCGGGAAGAAGATCACCAGCAATTGACTTCAAGTTATTCCTTTTACCGATTTGCAGAAGCCCGTTTGCGAATTGTAACGAACAGGCCCAATAACGAATATCCTGAAGACTCCCGGCTTCTGGAACAATTCAGTTGTCGTCTGGGGTATCACCCCAATCCCACAGGTGGTGCTACGGAAGAATTTCTGCTGCAATTACAGGAAAACGCCCAAAAGACCCGCAGAATCTTTTTTAAGTACTTGCGACCGGAAAGTTTTCCCAGTGAGTAGAGATCGACCAAGCCAATTTCAAATTTCCGATTTCTGTGGGTATCGGCACACCTTGCAATCGCAACTGTTTGAGCAAGAACGTGCCGCCCGTGGAAGAAGAATATGGGCAGATACCCAATGTACAGGTAAAAATTGAGCTGGAGCGATAGAGACCTGGCGATTATGCTTTCCGGAATTTTCTTGCACCCAACCACAGTGGGAGACCAGCAGCCAGTAGAATCAGGCTGGTGGGTTCCGGCACTCCGGGAGGAGAAGTTGGTTCTTCCCCACCAGTGCCTGTACCGGTACCGGGATCAATCGGATCGGTGGGATCGACATTGGGATCTTCAAACGGATCACCTGCCACTGGTGCAATCGTCGGGGTGACATTATCTTCAGGAAAAATATTCCCTTCTGCATCTTCAAAGGTGGAACTGCCCGCAAACTGACTATTCCCTTCGCCGGTGCTGCCCGTTGCCGCTGAAAATTCACCTAGAAATGCTTCGCCAAACAAAGGCGTATCGCCATCATAGGTGAAGATTAAATTAGGAATGCTCGCATCATCGTCAGGAATATCCAGACCCAGCGACCCACCGGTCATGCTGGTTGAAAAAATAAAGTCGCTCGGTTGCAGGTTGCTGCCATCGACAAAACCATCGAAGTCATAAATGACAAAACCATCACCTTTTTGCAGCAACGAACTGGAAGTGAGTTGAACGCCGTAGGTATATCGGAATCCATCGCCTTCAGCCGTTCTGGTGGCGGAAATCGGAATCAGACCCGCGTGGGTATTCCAGCTCACACCAATTGTCAGTACCGCTACCATCATGAATCGCTTAAACATCCTGCCAACTCCCATGTAGGATTCGCCTATGTTGTGGTGTTGGTGGGAGGCACATTTGCCTCATCCCACGAACAGCGATGGGACAATAATCGATTCCCGCCCGATGTCAACTGCAGTTGCAAGTGCCCGGAAACTGAAGAAAAAATCTGCTTTCTCGTGGCATTTCTTTGGTAAAAACGGTATCTTCTGGATGTTTAGGTAAGGGTAAAAAATGAACACAGAGAAACTGGCGAATCGGGGTAAATGGACCGCACTGACGGCTGCACTGCTGGGCTGGATGTTCGACGGGCTGGAAATGGGCCTGTTTCCACTGGTGGCCCGCCCCGCACTGAAAGATTTGCTACAGACGGAAAACGACAGTCTGGTGGGTTTATGGTTTACCGTAATTACCGCGATGTTTCTGGTGGGTGCTGCCACGGGCGGGGTGCTGTTTGGCTGGCTGGGCGATCGGATTGGCCGTGTCAAAGCAATGACGCTGAGTGTGTTTATTTATGCCGTGTTCTCTGGGTTGTGTGGATTAGCCACCAGTGCTACCCAGATTGCCATTCTTCGCTTTATTGCCTCGCTTGGCATGGGTGGGGAATGGTCCCTGGGTGTGGCCCTGGTGATGGAAATCTGGCCAGACCGTTCCCGCGCCTGGCTGGCTGGGGTAATTGGTGCGGCAGCCAACGTGGGCTACATGCTGATTGCGTTGCTGGGAATGGTGCTCACTACAGTTACCAAAGATTTACAAGGTTTGCTGGCCAGCACCGGCATGGGCGATGGCACAATTCAGTGGCTGTTCAAAAACGATGGCTGGCGGGTGCTGATGTTACTGGGTGCTACGCCAGCGATTCTCACCTTTCTAATTCGCCTGTTTGTGCCTGAATCGAAAAGCTGGGAAAAAGAAAATGCCAAAGGCACCACCAGTATGTGGAAAGGCAGTGAACTACTTGGACTGCTAGGTGGGTCGCTGCTGGCCTGTGGCTTTGTGGCACTGTGGGCAGCGAACGATATCAGTTTGATTGTTCGAATTGTAGGATCGGTGTTGCTCCTCCCACTGATTGCCTATGGTTTTGCGTATCCAATTCTTGGTTTCCTGAAACGGATGCCGGAAACAACCGGATCACTGTCTAACCGCGAAATCAAACGCCGGCTAACCCTGGCTGCCCTTCTGAGTGGTGTGGCTTTATTGGGAACATGGGGCTCGATTCAGATGATCCCCACCTGGGCCGACAGTTTGCCAAATCGCACCGCATATTCCAAAGCATACGTGCAGATTGCCAGTGCCTTTGGTGCCGTGGTGGGCTGCATTGTTGCCGCACTCTGTGGGGGCTGGTTTGGTCGGCGAAAAACTTACGCTGTACTCTGTTTCCTGTCGATCGGTGCGGTGCTCTATGTGTTTCGGATGCACGACAAAAATGGAGCTGCACTGGTGCTGGCCTCGTTTGTTGCAGGGCTAATTACCGCATCGTTCTATGGCTGGTTACCCCTATATCTGCCGGAATTATTCCCCACTCGAATGCGGGCAATTGGGCAGGGTTTTGGCTTCAATTTTGGCCGGATTATTGCCGCAGTGGGCGTGCTGCAACTGGGGAATATGATGCGGACCTACAACCTGAGCTACCCCACCGCATGCAGTTTCCTGAGCCTAATCTACATCGTTGGGTTTGTGGTCATCTGGCTGGCACCGGAGACGAAAGGGAAGCCCCTGCCTGAATAACAATCTGATTATATAGCTGGATTACTCTTAAGATAATTGTCTATCTGACTAATTAATTGCAGACTAACAGAATATTGCTAAACCCGTTCCAATCACATTAGAACGGCGAATCATTTTCACATTCGTTTGATTGTTATTTTTCGAAATTTACGGAAATAACTGATAATTTCACAAGTATTTATTCTGCAAGTAGTTACGATTGGCAATCGCACAAGAATTCCTGCGTTTTCTGCATAAAAATTCATCAGAAGCGACACCACAAGGATATATATCTAGCGTGTGAAAAAGTGTTCATGCTCTGAAATGAGCTTTTGCAAGGTGGCACCTGCTTCCAGCAGGCGAGATGATTAAGTAATCAACGTTATGATTGCGCTGCCATTTAGCAAATCTCAAGATGAGAAGATTTTAAGGAGATCGAAGAAGATGTTGCAAAACCTTGACTTTGAATATCGCATCGTTAAGAAGTTACCCTTTGTTAGAAACAAAGACGCGCCTTGTATTCGCAAGCGAAGTAAATCCGGCGCTTGGTGAATCTTGAAAAAAGGCGCGTATGTCGTTAACTCGTGTCCGATCCGAGTGGTTCGGTAATATTCGTGGCGATCTGCTTGCCGGGATGGTCGTGGCCCTGGCACTCATTCCGGAAGCAATTGCATTTTCCATTATCGCTGGTGTCGATCCCAAAGTGGGGCTATATGCCTCATTCTGCATTGCCGTTGTTGTTGCTTTTGTTGGTGGTCGGCCAGGGATGATCTCTGCTGCCACCGGTGCGATGGCCCTGGTCATGGTAACGCTGGTGAAACAGCACGGCCTGAATTATCTGATGGCAGCCACTGTGCTGACAGGCATCATCCAGATACTGGCAGGCGCATTGCGATTGGGATCGCTGCTAAGGTTTGTTTCCCGCTCTGTGGTGACAGGCTTTGTGAATGCCCTGGCGATTCTGATCTTTATGGCACAGCTACCAGAGTTCAAAGGTGCCAATTGGCAAATGTACGCGATGGTGGCAGCAGGTCTCGTGATCATCTACGGATTTCCTTACCTCACGAAAGCTGTTCCATCGCCACTGGTGGCAATTGTGGTGCTGACAGTTTTCAGCGTTTATGTGGGGTTGGATATCCGCACAGTCGGCGATATGGGACAATTACCAGATACGCTGCCGCAGTTTCTGATTCCAAACGTCCCAGCGACGATGGAAACGCTGATGATCATCCTGCCATATTCCATTACGCTGGCAGCAGTTGGCCTGCTGGAATCGCTGATGACTGCAGTGATTATCGATGATTTAACAGACACACCCAGCCAGAAAAACCGGGAATGTTCTGGCCAGGGTGTGGCCAACATCGTTGCTGGTTTTTTCGGTGGCATGGCTGGCTGTGCGATGATTGGCCAATCTGTAATCAATGTAAAGTCTGGAGGCCGCGGCAGATTATCAACCTTCTTTGCAGGTTCATTTCTGCTGTTCCTGATCCTGGTGCTGGCACAGTGGGTCAAACAGATCCCCATGGCAGCACTCGTAGCGGTGATGATCATGGTTTCAATTGGTACCTTTAGTTGGGTATCTTTGAAAAATCTTCGGATCTACCCAAAATCATCCAGCATGGTGATGGTGGTGACCGTAATCGTGGTTGTTGCTACCCACAATCTGGCACTTGGGGTGTTCATTGGGGTATTGATGAGTGCGTTGTTCTTCGCCAGAAAAGTATCGCGGTTGTTGCTGGTGCGGTCGGAACTGCTGGATGAAGGAAAGCACCGGTATTACTATGTTTACGGCCAGATTTTCTTTGCGTCTGCAGATCAGTTCGTTGCCCAGTTCGATTTGAAAGAAGTTCTGGAGAAGGTAACCATCGATATGACCCAGGCACATTTCTGGGATTTAACTGGCGTGGGGGCACTGGATAAGGTAGTACTGAAGTTTCGCCGGGAAGGAACCGAAGTGAACATCCTTGGGATGAATGAAGCAAGTGCGACAATTGTGGAGCAGTTGGGTATTCACGATAAGCCGGAAGCGATGGAGTTGATGCTGAAACACTAATCCAGGGTGACCATAATGGGCAGGATCATTGCATGTATTGACGGATCGGAGTTTGCCGATCACGTGTGCACCTTGAGTGCATGGGCATCGGAACGAAGTGGCCTTCCCATTGTTTTGCTGCATGTGGTTGCACCACATACTGAAGTGGTGCACGCCGATATGAGTGGTCAAATCGGGCTGGGTGCCAACGCCAGTCTGCTGGAAGTGCTTACTAAAGCAGATGAAGAACATGGCAAGCAGGAATTGACCAGAGGTTTGCTGATGCTGGAGCATGCCAAAGAAGTGCTGGCTGCAAAGGGCATGCCCCCACCAGAAGTGTTGCATCGCCGTGGCAGCCTGGTGGAAACGATTGCCGAACTGGAAGCGGAAGCCGAACTGATTGTGATGGGTAAACGGGGAGAGCATTTACAGCATGTTCCCCACCACATGGGTGCAAATCTGGAACGTGTGGATCGTGCAATTCATAAGCCGTTGCTGGTTGCCACCCCCACAGTGGGCAATGTGCAGAAGTTTCTGATTGCGTATGATGGCAGCCCAGCAGCAGAGAAGGCAATTGATTTTGCCGCCCGCAATCCGCTACTGAAAGGTCTGGAGTGCTATCTGCTGAAAGTAAGTGAACCCACTCCGGAAGCACAGACAATCCTGTCTGCAGCAATGGAGAAACTGACCACATCCGGGGTGACAGTTCACGCCAGTATCAAGCAAGGAAAGCACGTGGATGCTGTTGTGGCAGAAACAATCGCTGCGAATCAGATTGATCTGCTGGTGATGGGTGCTTACGGACATTCAAAAATCCGCAGCATGATTCTCGGCAGCACCACCAGTGCACTCATTCGCACATCCGAAGTACCAGTGCTGTTGTTTCGATAGTTGCTAGCACCGATGACTCAGAGTAACCTGCTCATGGTTCTGGGGTGCCGGTATCCTGATTGCCCAGGCCCAGTTCTGCCCGTGCGGTGGCTGCCAATGCCTGGTACTTTGCCTTAAACGCATCCAGGTTGCTTTCATCAAGCTCCTCGAGGTCGAGCAAGGCATTGTGTGCCCCCTTGGTGGCTCGAATCAGTTCATCCAGCTTAATCTGAATCGCCATCGTATCGCGATTTTGCGTATTCTGGATCAGGAACACCATCAAAAAGGTGATGATGGTGGTACCAGTATTGATTACCAGTTGCCAGGTATCGCTAAAGCCAAACAAGGGCCCAGTGACAATCCAGATAAGGATGACAGCGACCGCCAAGGCGAACACACGTGGCCGACCGCAAAAGTGGGATGCACGCTGAGCAAAGCGGGAATACCAGTTTCTGGTATACATGATGTTCTCTGTTGTGGATTGGAATGCACAACAGAGATTATATTTCCATCATTGAAGAATGGGGACGGACTACTTTCCCACACCAGGCAAACTGGGTGCGTTCAATTCTTTCAGGCGGGCGTGAATCTTCGGCAGTTCGACTTCCTGAATGTTCGACAGGCGGGACGAGATTCGTTTCAAACCGGTTTCCGCCAGTTTCAGGTTTTCCAACTGTGTCCCACCTGGCGGTGTGATCGATCGTGAATTGGCATACAATGCTTTTCGCAGCCGATCATTTATTGAGGTGGGTACACTTTCATAGCGTTCAGCCAGAAAATCATCGCCACGCAGGTCGTTGGTCAGTTGTTGTACTTCCAGTTGAATATCGACGATCGTCTTCAACAAGGCGTCATCAGGCATATCCACCAAAGTGGCTGCGGCTTTCAGGATTCCTAGCTTTTTCGAGACGTCGGACAACAGTTCTTCTGTGGTGGCAGATTGCTGCATCAACTTTTTGCCCGCAGCACGAAACTGTTGAATCTTTTCGGTTTGTGCCGGGGTAATTGGTGATAATGGATCGGGAAGTACTGTCAATTCCACACTATCCCCCAGTGGGGCGGTTTTGCCATTCACCCGCTCAAACAGCGCCACGCGGTATTTGCCAGGCAGCACACTGAAGCCACGGCCTGGGTTGGTACCTGTCAGGTAGGAAGGCAGATCACGCAGATCCCAGCGTGCAGTGTGCAGGCCTTTGGTGCTGGCTGCAGGCAGCAATTGCACTAGTTTCCCTTCTGAATCGGTAATTTTCAGAAAACGGCTGGGCTTTTCTTCCTGCTCTTCTTTCCGTAACTGCTCAATCGAAGGGTACTTTGAATCTTTCGCCTTCTCTTCACTTGCTTTGCGCTGGTCTTTCAAGGTTTTTAATGACTCTTTCACATAATAGGTGATGGTGGCACCTGTGCTGGCAGGCGAAGTTGAAAAATGTGATTCTCCAACGAAGCCATTGCCAGACCCACCCAGTGGCTGGGAGGGTACATATTGCACCACGGGACGTGGTGGGAAAATGTGACTATTTTTTTCCTGGTATTTCACCGAAACCGCTTCGCGAAACGTGGTATAGTGATCGATCACATAAATCCCACGGCCAAAGGTACCAATCACCAGATCGTCATTGGCACGTTGAATAACAAGATCTTTCACCTGAATCGTAGGTAAGCCACCCACGCTGTGCCAGTTTTTGCCACCATTAACCGATACATACAGCGCAAACTCGGTGCCACAGAACAGTAAATCCTGCTTCACATGGTCTTCAGCAATGGCATATACTGTCCCACGAGTGGGAAGGTCGCTGGTAATCGCCTGCCAGGTCTTACCACGGTCGGACGTGCGGTACAGGTAAGGGGCAAAGTCGCCGTTTTTGTGGTTGTCGAATGCAACGTAAAAGCTTTCATCATGACGACTTGCAACAATTTTGCTGACGTAGGTTTTTTCTGGAACGCCTGCGATTTTTTCAATTTTTCGCCAGGTTTTCCCACCATCTTCGGTGAATTGAATCAGACCATCATCGGTTCCAACGGCAATCAACCCTTCCACTTTGGGCGATTCTGCCAGTGCGACGATGTTGCCATAGATGGAGGTAGAGAGGTTTTTGGCAACCGCATCGGGTGGCTGAATTTTGCCCATCACTGGTAATTGATTGCGATCAAGTTGCCGAGTGAGATCAGGGCTGACCAGCACCCACGAATCCCCACGATCATCAGACCGGAATAATCGGTTGGCAGCATAGTATAACCGCTTGGGTGCGTGGGGGCTGATGATCAGCGGTGCGTCCCAGTTCCAGCGAAGCGGGGGACCATCTTCTGGTGGCAACGGGCTGATATCTACGCGATTCCCCGTGCTGCGATCAAATCGGCACAGTCCGCCGTACTGGTATTCTGCGTACACAATGTTGGGATCTTCCGGATCAACCGCACAGTGGAAACCATCGCCGCCCTGCACCACATACCAATCGTTGTTGTTGATACCATTCGAGGAACGGGTGCGGACAGGTGCCCCCAGGGTAAAGTTGTCCTGCGTGCCACCATAAACGTGGTAGTACTCCCCACTCTTCGGGTTCTGGTCGACGCCAATATCGTAAAACTGGGTGATCGGCAGGTTGGGTTTAAAATTCCAGTTAGCACCTTGGTCGAAACTCTCATAAATTCCACCGTCGCACCCCACCAGATAGTGGTTGGTGTTGGCGGGATTAATCCACATGGCGTGATTGTCGACGTGCTTGTTTCGATCCGGCATCGAAGTGAGGGTTTTCCCTCCATCGATGGAAACCTGAATGTACACCCCCATCACAAAAATTTTGTCTGGTGCGGTGGGATCGACCACCAGGTGGGCATAATATTGTGCCTGTTGATCGTAGGGATTCCGTTTTTGCCAGGTTACGCCAAAATCATCACTGCGAAAAATCCCACCTTGTTTGCTGGCGGCTTCCACAACTGCATAAATCGTCTGTGGCTGGGAGGCGGCCTGCGCCAGACCAATTCGTCCTAACTCGCTGTTGGGTAAGCCACTGCGAATCTTTTTCCAGGTCTTGCCACCATCGGTGGTGCGGTGAATTGCTGAGCCTGGCCCACCGTTCACCAGGGTCCAGACATGACGGCGACGCTGATAGCTGGCTGCCACAATCTGATTGGGATTTTCTGGATCAAGCAGGAAGTCGGTGATACCCGTATTCTCATCAATTGTTAATATTGCCGACCAGGATTTGCCACCGTCCGTGGTTTTGTACAAGCCACGATCCCCACCAGATGACCATAGTGGGCCTTGAGCTGCCACGTAAACTGTATCGGAGTTGCGTGGGTCGACCATAATTTTGCCAATATGTTCGGATTTCTTCAGACCCATGTTCTGCCAGGTCTTGCCCGCATCGACCGATTTGTACACGCCATCGCCGTAACCAACGCTGCTGGCTGTTGTTTTCACCAGTGCCCACCCAAACCACGTTGGGGTTTTTGGGGTCCAGCGTTACATAGCCAATAGAAAAGGACCCTTGCTGGTCGAAAATCGGCGTCCAGGTGGTGCCCGCATTGGTCGTTTTCCACACGCCACCTGAGGCCACAGCTACGTAGTACGTGCTGGGCGTTGTGGGATGAATTGCAAAGCCCACCACGCGACCCGAAGTGACTGCGGGCCCCAGCAAACGGGTCTTCAACAGTTCTGTGGGCGGTTTTGGCGAAGTTGACTTCGGGGGATCTTTTTTCTCTTGCCCCACCAGGAAGCTGGCGGCAAGAAAAACAGAAAATAAGCTGATCAATCGCAAGTTGCTGCTCCTCAATGATTTACGTCGTTTACTGCACCAGTGCTGGGCACTGTTCGGCTTCCTTCATTAATAGTTGTTGCTTCCTGCGAATGCCCCACCGATAACCGGTGAGTTTGCCGTTGCTGCCAATCACACGGTGGCATGGCACGACAATGGCCACTGGGTTGTTGCCGCACGCACGCCCAACTGCACGAACCGCTTTGGGCTTGCCAACCTGCGTGGCAATTTCAGAATAGGTGCGGGTTTCGCCCGCAGGAATCATATGTAATGCTTCCCACACAGCACGTTCAAAAGTGGTGCCTTGTAAATCAAGCGGGAGATTGACTTCTGCCAACGGATCGGCGATCATTTTGATGATTTCGTTCGCCCAAATTTGCAATTGTTCGTCTGAAAGGTGAATTGCACCTGGAACGCGTGCAGCACAAACGTCGTGAAGTTCTTGTTCTGTGTCGGCAAAGGCCACCAGACATATACCTTGGGTGTTACCAGCAATCAGCATTAATCCAATATCTGTTTTGTTTACAATATATTTGAGCATGGTGCACACCGCTGAGTCAATTAATTGAATCTTCATTTTAGGCAATCTGGGGTGCGAAACCCACCTTGAAATGTTTCCTGAGGACCAATCCAGCCACAATCTGGCCTGTAGTGAATGTAGCACCTGCAACAAAAGTCTAAAATGATGGAAGGAAATGAACCCGGCATTGCATTTCCGATCAGCAATATTGCAATTTTTCAATATTGCCATTCATTCTAATGAAGGAATACTTGATGAACTCTCTCCAGAAACTTGTTGGTTATCTCGCCTTTGCCACTTTGTGGATCGTTAGTCCTTCAGTCGTTCGTGCAGACCCCTATCCAGCGGATCTGCTGGTCGAAGTATCCGACCTAAGTGCTGATAGTGCAAAGAGTTGGATCATTCTGGATGCCCGCCCGAAACCGGATTACGAAAAAGGACATATCCCAGGTGCCCGCTGGGTTGATCACGCCACGTGGGCCAAAACATTCGGAGATGGCGAAGATTTGAAAGGCTGGGCAGCTAAACTGGGCGACTTGGGGATTTCTGCCAAAGACACTATTGTGGTTTATGACAACTCTTTTTCGAAAGATGCAGCACGGATCTGGTGGATTGTGCGATACTGGGGTGTGGAAAACGCCAAATTGCTGAACGGTGGCTGGGCCGCATACGAAGGAAACAAAGGTCCCACGTCTATCGTTCCTGTGTTTGTCAAGAAAACCACTTTTGTTCCCAAAGCCGATCAATCGGTGCTGGCAACCAAAGAAGAATTAATGAAAAGCCTGAAGACTCAATCACTTCAGATAGTCGATTCCAGATCGGAAAAAGAACATTGTGGGCTGGACCCGCTGAAGAATAAACGGGCGGGGGCAATTCCCAGCGCTAAGTTGCTGGAGTGGAAAGACCTGCTCGATCCGAATACGCAGAAATTCAAGCCAAAAGCGGAACTGCAAAAGCTGTTTGAGGTAGCGGGGATCGATCTGCAGCGTCCCACGGTAACGCACTGTCAATCGGGCGGACGTGCTGCAGTGATGGCCTTTGGCATGGAACTGATGGGTGGGAAAAATGTGAAGAACTACTACCGCAGTTGGGCAGAATGGAGCGCTGACCCCACCGCACCCGTGGTGAAACCACCCCAGCCAAAGAAATAGTATCTCTGCAAAATATCAGTTCTTGGAGTGACAAAGACTTTTGCTTCTTGGCGATTAATTAACCAACAAATCATCGCAAAACCCACGGCAAAGGACCGTAGCTATGTTGCTGGGGATGACAGTTACTTCTTCAGCAAAAGAAAATCGCTGTCGGCCAGGTCCAGAGTCAACACCACTTCTCCATTCTGAAACTGAAAAGGCAGATCCTTCTGTTGCTGCACAGAGCGAACTGATTTCGGTGAGAAACTGCAGGGAATACGGCACTCCAGTTTCTGCAAGGGTGCGTTATTCCAACTGGTCAGCGTTACCACACTTCCCAGGTTAGAATCACGAATAACTGCCTCCACGTGGGGCTGATTAAATGTAGCCATTTTGCTGCTGGAAATGTTCTGCACACCTAACTGCAAAATTGTACTGGTGGTTTCATCAAACTTTTCCGGATGATACACGCAATGCCTGCCCCCACGTGCGTATGGGATTTGTCGCAGACCGGTTTTCATCCAGGCATTACCAATCAAAGTGCCCACGGTGTAGATATTGCCTTTGCCAAGCTTCCGGTGGGTGATTGCTCCACTACCATCCTTCCAGGTACCCAATACCACGGCATCTGATGGTTGCAGACGTTGTTGCATGCCGATTGCATCTACTTTTTTGCCCTGAAAATTGATCTGATCAATTGCCGGGAACAGTGGCAGTTCCAGTAAGGTTCGCAGAATGACCGCATTTTTTCGAGTATCAATGCTTTTCAAACCCAGCAGTTTCAACATTTCCGGGTGGGGAGCATTAAATTCGTTTAAGTGGCCGCTGCCCCCACTGACATACAGTTGCCCACCCGCATTCACCCACTCATCCAATAGTGGCACAGCACGGTGGTCGATCCACTCTCCTGCGAAGTAAACAGAATCATAATCATTCAGTGCCTTGCGATCAACAATATCATCTTCAGTAATCAGTTCAACGCGGTACCCGGCCTGGGTAAGACCCAGGTACAGCATCTGCTGTTCTTTACGACAGATGATCTGATTGAGTTGTTCTGGTGCATTCTTGGAGATGCTGGTAAACGGATCGATCGATTTTGCAACTTGCAGGCGTGATTCGTTGAAATCGGTTGCTTTGCCAGTAATCAGTGCAATCCGACTGCGTCGATTCTTACCAGTCATCAGAAAAGGTTCCGCTTCTGCGGTATCGAAGATCGCTTCTGACAATGTTTTGAAGTTTTCCGGATAATGCCAAGATACGTAATTTTCGGTGAATCGCTCTGCGGGTGCCACCCAGAAATTATCGACATGCTGAGTGCCAGAACCCACAGCATACAGCAGATTACGACGCAGATTATCAGGTGTCTGGCCGGGCGCGTGTGGCATCACGTAGTAGTGAATCGACTGCTGATGGTACTTAACAGCACATTGGATCTGGGCAAAATGCCACGAGATGATTTGCGGCACTTCCGGCACGCTGAAGATGTAGTCTTCTGCCCAGAACATGCTCATGCCCTGTGCTTTGAAAATATCAATCCACTGATAAATCGGCCCGTAATACAGTGCCAGGTGGTGCGGCGAATAATTGGCACCTGTCAGCACATGCTTACCAATTTCTGCTTTGGTTAAATCGGTCAGGCTTTTGAAATCGGCAAAGCGAGATTCCTCGTTAAACAGGTTGGAATACCAAACCAGGCGGGGATCACCAGTTTTGATCAATTTTGCCTGGTCAGCAGGAATCCCTAATTCTTTTGCTCCCACGTTGCGTGCTTTCAACCATGCAACAAACTTCTTTTGATTTTCCGGATCATTGAAATTGATGCTCCCAAGAGCAATTTCATCCCCAAAGCTCATGATGCGGAACTTCGACTTATCAGTCAGCTTTGCTGCCACCTGTTTGATCAGTGCGGGGTTGCTGGCATGAGCATGCAGTCCACTACAATGCACCTGCGGATAACCTTCTGGCAGTAAGGTGTTATAACCCAATGTACTTTTCAGATCGGTAACCCATTTTTCCTGACCAGAGAAATTGCCGTAGAACAGAATTTGCTGAGGCTTTTTCCCTTGATTCGCTTTACGCCATTGTTGTGCTTGCTGAATGATCCTGCGGGCATGTTCCTGCGAAGAGATCACCACAGATTTTTGATTCCAGGTGATATCAATCGGCACGACGACGTAGTCGCCTTCTTCAAGGCTGGCAACACCTGCGGGCGACTGGCCATTGACGGTGCGGGCAAACTGCACAGAAATCTTCGCACCATTTGCCGCCTTACCTAACTGGCAACGCAAACCTTCATCGTGAACTAAACGACAAAATGGGCCGATATTCACCCACTCCGACCATTGCCCGGGTGGGGTAACAGGTAACTTGGTTGTGGCCCCGCCGTAATTGGGCTGGTAGTGACCGTTGCGGGAAATCGATAACGCCTGTGGCTGGGCGGCATTGTGTTGAAAACGCACATATAGCTGGGTAGAGGCCATGGCTTCGAGCGTAAAAGGCGATCCAACACGGTAAGGTTTAAAGCCTTCGTAAGTATCTGCGGGTTCCGTTGTCAGCAAGATGAAGTCAATAAATCGATCCCCACCTGGTGCAGGATTTTTTTCTGTGATCAAGCGGATCTCCGCTTCTCCCGCCTGCAGATTCGCAAGATTCTTTGGGGCTTCAGCCGCATCGTGATCTACCCCCCAGGGCCACCAGAGTTCATCACTAACACCACTGAAGCTCCAGAGTCGATCAGTGCCTTTCTTACCATAAACATGCTGAAAAACAGTTTTCCCGCCCTGAATGACTTCTACGCGGTGCAAATAGTGAAAGTACGGTGGGGCCTGATATTTACTCCAGACTCGGTACTGGCCCGCCTGGGCAATCGTTACTTTCTGAATGGCGATGCTGTTTTCGCTGGAAGTGGGGGCACCCAGACAGCCACCGTGCGTCATCCACATCCCACCGTAAGTGTGGCTGCCGTAGGAATCATCCTGGTGGGTAATTTTCCAACCAAGCTGATCTTGCGGAGTAAACTTTTCACCTTCCGCAACAACTATTTCTGCTGCCGTAGAAAGTGGAATGAGCCAGAAGGTACAAAAGAAAATCAACTGTCTGATCATGATCGTTCTATTCAAAGTGAGGATAAGGTTTGCTGTCACTCACTACCGCTTGGTAGTGAAGTATGCAAATTAACGAAATCGAAATGGAAACTCAAGTAGAATCACAATCTAATGGGAATCCAACAGGAGAAACTGCGGGCATCGAGACCGATTTACAATTTGTTATAAGGCAGGGTAAACAACAGATCGAGTTCCTCAAATTTGCCAGATTCGAAGCCTTTTTTAAACCAGTATACGCGTTGTGCGGAAGTACCGTGGGTAAAGGAATCGGGCATCACCTTCCCACGTGCTTTCTTTTGCAGTGTATCATCACCAATGGCGTTGGCAGCCGTTAACGCTTCGTCGATATCCCCTGGATCCAGGACATTCTTTTTCTTCTGGATGTGATGTGCCCAGACACCTGCCAGATAATCTGCCTGCAGTTCCAGACGCACGGAATACTGGTTGTAATCCGGGTCACGACGCTTTTTATCGACGAGATCACTGTAACCAAGTAATTTCTGCACGTGGTGCCCCACTTCGTGGGCAATCACATAGGCATTCGCAAAATCCCCAGGTGCCTTGAATCGCTTATCCAACTCCACAAAAAAAGCCAGATCGATGTAGACCGTTTGATCTGCAGGACAGTAAAACGGTCCCACTTCGGCACCAGCAGCACCGCAGTCAGATTGCACCGAATCTGTGAAAAGAACAAGTTTTGGCTTCTTGTATTGTTTGCGATTCCGCTGAAACAGATCAGTCCAGACATCTTCCGTATCTTTCAGCACCACGCTGGCGAATTCGCCTTGTTTTTTCTCCTCTTCGGTCAGTGGGCGTTCTGCACCCTGTTGCTGCTGTACCTGCGGGCCAGCACCGGCATTAAAAATGTTCAATAACGGTCGGACATCGAAGCCCAGCAACTGGCTGAGAATCAGTGCAACAATTGCGATGCCACCCCCACCGAGGGCTAATTTACCTTTGCCACCCATGCCACGCCGATCTTCGACGTTACTACTGCGCTCGCGTCCTTCCCATCTCATCGAATCACCTGATGCAAAAATAATCTAGCTGGAATTATAGCCCCCCATCCAAGATTGTGGGATGGGATCGGCTGCGTTTCGACTTGCCTGTCAAAAACAGAACCGTTAGTTTTTGTTATCTTTTTTGGCAGGTGGGATTTCCTTTTTCGGCTCTGCCTTCGGAGGATTTTCATTCTTTGGCTGGTCTATTTTCGGCTCCGTCTTCGCAGGAGGATTCTCTTTTTTCGGCTCCTTCTTCGCAGGAGGATCCACTTTCTTGGGTGGCATTGGTGGCGGAGTTTCAGAAAGACTGCTCCGGTCTCGAACGATTCGACGGGTATCGGTAGCACTGAGTACCGCAATCGCTTTCAGATCAGGAGTTGTTACATAAACCTGTTTGTCAGTATTCAGGCGACCTACCAGCAGAGTGCGTTTCTGCCCATTATTGCTGGACACGGTAATGGTTTGTTGTGGTGGTTCCAGACCAAACAATTTCGCTTTACCAGTGGCATCGTGCTCGACAATTTGTTGCGCTTTCAAACCAGCAAAAGCATCGAGAAAATCAGTAATCTCTTTCACATTCAGCTTGTCTGCGGGGTCTTTATTATCCATCCAGCCAAAAGGAGATTTCTGTAATGTGAAACTCCCAGGCCCTTCTTGCGTATCGACAACGATTTTGTTGGCTTCCGCAACATCCAGCGTCTCCCACAAACTACGTTGGCGATATTCTGCCCGCAGCTTGGCAGATAAGGCCATATCCAGCAATACAACCATTTTCTTATCGGGCACCATGGCATAATTGCGGAAACCATCTTTGCCATCAATCTTTTCTCGCCCACCCAGCAATACGGTCAACACTGTTTTA
The DNA here is from genome assembly GCA_041399155.1 of Zavarzinella sp. Taxonomy (NCBI): domain Bacteria; kingdom Pseudomonadati; phylum Planctomycetota; class Planctomycetia; order Gemmatales; family Gemmataceae; genus Zavarzinella; species Zavarzinella sp. The sequence goes on along the minus strand of JAWKTI010000002.1, from coordinate 262,051 downwards.
TCGCCATTAATAAACGTCCAGGTGGTGGGCTGATCCAGACCGAAGGGTGCCAGATTGGTTACATTCTCTGTTACAATTTCTTCGGCACGTAATTTCCCTGTGGCATCCAACAGTTCGCGAAATGCATCTGCTTCTAATTCCGCAGCCACAGGTGCGGTCATTTTCCAGTTTCCTTCCATCCGCACAAAGGAAATATCCTGCCCAGGACGCTTGACAGATACTTTGTCCGCAGTGATAAAGCCACCCAGGGTGCGATCACGAAACTTGATCGGTTCCCACACCAGCTTGTTGGACAGTGAAGCAGACAACTCCATGATGCTGGGGTTCCCTTCTACACGCACGTAACGTGGGCTATCCGCTTTGGTGGGATCAACCTGTTTACCCAGGAAAATCTTTTTGTTTTCCACTTTGCCGGCACGCCCCAGAATTTCCAGTGAAATCGAGGCTGTGGGCTGATCCAGACCGAATTTCGCCAGATCTTTCCCTTCCACATCCACTACTTTTTCACCACGCAGCTTCGAGAGGGAATTACTCAGTTCTTCCAGTGTCTGGTTGTCGGCAGCCAGTTTTGCAGGTTTATCAATATTCCAGTTGCTACCGACCAGCGAAATTTCAACTTCCCCGCCTGCACCAGTTCGAGAAATCAAGCTCAGATCAAATGGATCAAACGTCAACAAAGTACGATCGGCAAAGTCAAGTTTAGTCAGAGTAAACGGATTAACATTTGCCCCACTCATTACAGCCACGAACGGTGAATCATCAACACGGATATACCGATCGGTGCTGTTTTCGACCACTTTGCCCACCGTAATTGTGTGGGTTTCATCCATCAGTTTCAGCACCACTTTGATGGGATTGCTGGCATCGTCCAGGCCATATTTCGCCCAGGGGATGTTGGCACCATACTCCACAAATCTGGCAACCTGCAGGTTACTTCCCGCCTGTACCACCGACTGGATTGTGGGGCGATCCACCTGGAAATTCGCACCCACAGGTTTCCAATCGTTATTCATTTGCTGCAGGGTAAAGCTGTCTTTGCCCTTTTGCAGTTCCACGGAAGTCACCAAGGGTGGGAAATACGTTAATACTCGTTTGTTCAACAAATCGAATGCAGCTTTGTTGAGACTGGTAAAGTTCGCCTCTGAAAGGACAAATACTGGTTGATTCGCCCCCACAAAAGTGGCGTAGCGACCGGGAGCACCTTCAGGCACAGCTTTGCCAATCTGCAAGGTTCTGGTGCTGATTATCGATTTTGCATTTGCACCTTCACCAGTGCGTTCATCGACTGTAAATTCCACTTGTAACGTGGGCATATCAAAGCCGTATTCCGCAGGATTCCCAACGTTGTGGGCAATAAAGCGATCTGCGCTTAATGTTGCCAGTGCTGCTGTGATGTCGTTCATCACATTAAAATCGGCCACCGCCTGAAACGGTTCCGTTACATTCCAGCTTGGCCCCACCTGATTCAGCCGGTAGGCGGGTGGTGCCGTGGGTTGGATTCGAATATTCGACAGATCCGTGGGAGTTGCCTTGACCAGTTGGGTGGGAAGCAATGCCAGTGAACCAGCAGTCAACTGATCGACAAGTTCCTTTTTCATCCCAAAGACATTCGCCGAATTCTCGATTCTGGCGAAATATTCTTCTTTGCCAGGCCGCACCGCACCGATCACGACCATTTGAGGTGGCAATGCACCGCGGCCAGTGAATTGCAAAAGGACCTTTGCGGTGGGCGTTTCAAAACCGTACTGAGGTTCCAAAGCTGGCCGCACAGCGGGACCAAAGACACCAAGCGCCTGTACAATGGCTTCTTTATCCTGGGCTGTAAACGGATCTCCCAGGTATTCAGTTGCTTCCACACTGGCGATATCTTCAAAAAGTTTCTTTGTTCTGGCTGTATCAGCTTCAGCAACCACGGGAGCCATAATTTTCCAGGTAGTTTCCTTGCCCGGTTGTTCCTGCAATTGGTATTTCAATTTTGGCAGGGTAACATTCATCGCTTCTACACGGGCTTTTGTAAGATCAAACAGCTTCAACGAACGATAAGCTCGGGCATCATTCAATACAGGCTTGGTACTGCTTTCTTCAACAAACAATACCCGGTCGCTGTTTGGTTGCTGCAAAGCCGTTTGACCGTTCGCTGTATTCCCAACCAGCAGGGTGCGTTGGGCAACCGTAGAGATCGGTCTGCTGGTAATCGTAATGCGGGTGGGATTCGCCAAACCCAGCACTGCCAGATCAGAAGCACCCATGCCACCTGTCAAGGTGTGGAGAAGCGAGCGTTCCACCGTATTTTCTGCGGTGGGAGAAAGTGATGATAGCGGATTCAGCAAATCATCCACCTGTTTCGTTTCTGCAAGACCCGCAAAGGGCTGCACAATATCCCAGCGATCGTTGCGGTTGGCTTCCACTTTTGCATCGTCTTTGCCAAATGTTTTGCGAAGTTCTAATTGTTGCTTCGGTCCCTGAATGGTGACATTGGCAACCTGATCGGGCAGAAACCGCAGTGGGTTGGTATCCCGCAGCTGGGTATACGCACTACCTGTGGGTGCAGGTGGGGGCTGCATCGGATCGAACGGCTTGTCCAGGAAGAAAATTTCTTCCATATGATCCCCACGAATTTCAAAAACCAGTGGGTTGTTGGCCAGTTTGGCATAGTACGAATTTTCGATGACCGTCCGCCCAGGTGATGGTGGCGCACCTGGGAACATTGGTGGGGCACCCGGTTCTTCTCGCGTTGTCGTTCGGCTGATTTTTCCGATCCATAGTTCACGTTCAGTGTTATCGTTGAAGCGTACCAGCAGGCGATGAGGTTTTGATGCAGGCAATAATCCCGCGCGATTTAAAAATGGGCCAGCCGTCTGATATTCCTGCAATAGTTTTGCTGCCATCCCAGCACGGGCAAAGCCCGCCAAAGGAGAATCGGCAATACCCGTGGGCAGAATACTACTGAGTGCCACCAGGGAATCCGGATTCACCAGGAATTGCTCTACCCACAAATCTGGGATTGCAGCCAGAATCTTCCGTAACTTTTCCGGGTCTGCCTTATCGGAAACTGGCTGGGTAATAACCCATGTATCTGCCAGGGTGCTTGCCAGAATGGCATTTTCTGCATTGTTTTTATCAGTAAGATTCGCAGGGACAGGCATCCGCACCGGGTGGGACAAGGTATATCCCCCCTTTGGACCATCCACTTCAATTTCCGCCACCGTATCATTCAACAAGCTGGTAGTCGCTGCTTGAAGATCGCTGCTGATCGTATCGGTCACCTTTACCCGTTCCACCGCAGGGAACAACTGCCGTCGACGATAGTCTTCTGGCGAGCGGTCGAAGCTGGCATAAGTTTCCGGGCTGAATCGCAAAATTTCTGGTGCATCATTCACACGAATGTAACTTGGCACCAGAAAAGGATTGTCCGAATCACTACGGCTGGGACGTGCCAGGGTTAATCGATGTTCTTTTTCACCTTGGAGCACACGAATAGTGATGACCGATTGATCATTCGCCAGACCATAATCGGCAAGTTTGGTGCTGTCGGTAATCGGAATCGGGGCAAAACGTGTCTCCAGCGAACAGATCGTCTGTACCAGATTATTCAATTCCAGAGTACGTAATGGCCAGGTCCCTTCCGATTCCAACTGCCCGCTAGCTGGATTACGCACCAGTACGAGTGGCTGTTGCCTGGGCACCAACACTGTAATGGCAGTGATCGACTTTGGTGTGATACCTGCCAGCACCACCGCCGAGTCGCTTTTCGTTGGGCTTTCCGTGGGGGTGGAAAGGCGTAATTTTTCCGCGGCCGGCTGTTGATAATACAGCAGTGCACCAGCACCTGCGGCCAGAATAATTGCAGCAAACGTTGTTTTCAGGTTCATTAGATTCTTCCTCCTGCGAGGCTGACCTTACCTTTAATTTCCAACACAACGAACCTAACGGATGTTGCGGAGTAACAAGACACAGACACCAAAAATGCCAAAGAATATTGGTAGAAACGCCAGGGGGCCATAACTCCAATAGTAGGCAGCTTTGCCATGAAACTGCACACGCGGATAGGACCAGGCCTTCCCTTCACTGGTGGGCAGTCGATCGGAGCGATTCAGCAGCCAGTTGGTGCTGGCCAGAAGTAATTCTGCCTGTGCGGGTTCCAGATCCTTTCCAGTGAAAACACCCCCCTGCCCAATGACAATCATGCGGGAATTCGCCCGATTCATCAGTGTCGAATTATCTGCATCGCCTTTGGACACGCACGCTGCTGCGGTAAGCAAAGCACTGGAAAGCCCAAAGTCTCCCGGGGCAGCGAATGTGGTAGCACCAATCTGTTCGGTCAACGAAATATCGTACCAACTTACTGGAATGGGGGCATCGACAACCACACCCACTGGGAACGGGCCACGTCGCTCGGCTGCAAGCGTGTCATAGGCAGGATCGCCAAAGCCAGTGGCCTCATAGCGTGGTAAACGCAATACCGCCTGGGTGGGACTGATACGCCGGACTTCTGGAAATGGCGAGCTTTCATTCCAACTATTTGCAGAAGTGTCGATAAAGCTGGCAGGGAAACCCTGTTGCTTTTCCACCGCCTGGTGGACGTATACCGGCATCGGATGGCGCACCACCAACGACATTTTCCCTGCCACACTATCGGCAACGCGTTGTAGTATCATTGCCATCGGATTGTCTGATTTTTCAGGAAAGGTAACAGGTGGGATCTCTGCAGCAGCACCACCGAGAAGATCTTCACCCTGTCGTGCACTGAATGATTCGATTTCGCGATCAAACAGCACCGCCTGCTGGCTGAGGTATACACCACGGTCAGCGAGCAGTTTTTCAAAATCGTCCAGATAACCCGTTGGTGCGGGTGAATTCGGTTCCAGGTTTGCTCCCAGCAATGCCATTACAGGTTTCCCACTTTTCATGAAGTCCTGGATTGCCCGGACCTGTTCTGTGGAAAGGCTGTACAAACTTGCTGGAATCGATTCTTCTTCAGAGAGGTTAATCAGTGTCCACCGTGGGATAATGACCATATCACACGTGGCTAATTGTCTTGATAGTTTCAAATAAACGTCATTAACGCGATTATCTTCAAACGCACGTTCATCGCTTGCCAATATTTTCAGACGAGCTTCAGTATCTGCAAGTTGTTGATTGAGATTGTCAATTCGTTCCTGGGTGGATTTCATCACCGTCACAAATCGATTTAACTGTGCTGTGCGAAGTTCTTCTGTCAATTCCCCGGCCTGCTCATTGAAATACTTCGTCTTCAATTCATCTAGTGACAGTGACTGAAAGTCTTTTTGCAGGCGGGTTAACTCTTCCAGACTTTCGCGTTCTTCAGCCAGACTAGCTTTGGTGGCATTCAGCGTATTTTCCTGACGGAAAAATTCGGTTTCTGTGCGGTTGTAAGCTGCTGGGCTGGGTGGCTGCCCACGGGTGAATTTCTTCAGGATGATATCCACCACTTCAAAGCCATTGGCTTCCAGTGTTTTTCGTAAGCCAGCTGAAGTATATTGTTGCTGGGCACCAGTAGATGAAGTGGTTGAGAGCCATTCGTGGGAAGCCAGAAACGCAATCCGTGGCTTCTTTTCCTGCACAGAAAACACCCGATTGGTAAACGCTTGAATCGGCTGGGGCCACATCACCAGATTCCCACGTGGGGTACCTTCTGCGTCTTTGTTGGCTTCCTGTGAAAGTTTCTTGTCTAAGCGATAAAACTCATCGAAAGACATCCAGGGGATAGTATTTTCATAAACCAACGCATCATCAGTACCCTCCACTCGAGAGTGGTAGAGTTTGAGGCCTTGTTCTTTGCGTGCGGTCGCTTCAGCCAGGGGCAACTTTTTCACTAGATCGTCTGCGTAAAACAGAATACTGCTTTGGGGCAGTTCCTGGATTGTCTCGCCAATACCTGGGCGATTCGCCGTCAGTGCTTCGTATTCCTTTTCGTAGTCGTCAGATTCAATATTCAGCGACACTACCGAAAACTGCCCACCTAATTGGCGGAACTGGGCAATCAGATCCTTGATTTTTTCAATTTGTTTAAGTTCTGCAGCCACATCATAACGATCTGGTTCCCCACCTAAACGTGGGCCCTGAGCTTTTTTCTGCACAATTACCACAGTGGTTTTCTGCTTCAGAGCTTTGAGCTGCTGCACCACATCCTGTGGCAGGGTAAACTTTTTATCACGGGTGCAGTCGAATCGCAGAAAATACTGAAAAGAAAAGATATTGATCACTACCACCACACCGACAATTAGTGCGGACTGTAAGGTGGCATTAAAGCCCACTGCACTGCGACGGGCGGAGCCAAACAAGGCCGAAAGAAGTTCAATCGTTACGGCCAGTGCAAATGCTGCCGTGCCTGCGACGATACACCAGATGGCCACCCGCACAACCTGTTTGGAATCGTGCATCAGGCTGCTAATGTATGGCCAGGACAGATCGATATTACCCACGGGCAGGTTTGGGCGGGCCACAAACAACCCCACCGCAGCAGCCAGCAGGCCCAGCAAACCAAGAAATCGAATTAGAAGACGGGCAAATCCCGAAAAGCCCAGTCTGAGTCGTTCGTCTTTCTTCATGGTTGGATGATCCTAAAATAACCAGTGGTAATCAATATCAGCCGTTTCAAAAAACAGTTTAGCGCCAACGACGCGATTCAACACTTCGCACCGTTAAAAACAGCATCATGAATGTACCACTGAGGTAAAACACAATATTACGTGTATCAATCAACCCACGACCAAAGTCGCTGGTGAAATGCTCCGACACGGTAAAGAACCCAAGTATCCGGTGGGGCAAACCAGACGGATCGAACTGGGGCAGCAATACTTTCCCCACACCCACCAGCAGAATGCCTGTAACAACCGACAGTAATGCAGCTACCATCTGACTTTTCACCAGACTGCTGATAAAGATGCCGATGCTAAGGAAGAAAATTCCCGCACACATGATTCCCACATACGAGGTGAAGATGGGATACGGGTCGATCCCAGCCTGCAGATCCACAATGTGGACGACATTTTTGGTGTAGTGCAGATAGCCGAAGCCTGCTGCCAGGATGGTGCCAACCACCACAATCAGGTAACCTGTCCAGAAGCGGTTCCATGGCATGATCACCAGACCCAGCAGCAAAAGCCCAATACCCACGGCCATCATAATACTGTAAACCGTGATTCCTGCCTGCAGGTTCCAGGTGGGGTGCAGGTCCATGAAAATGGGCCAGAAGATCAGCGTGGGCAGCCACAGAAACTTATAGAACGCACTGCACGCGATAAACTTGCCTGCCACAATCTGCCAGTCGCGGATGGGTGCCGTCATTAACATTTCCAGCGTACCAGAACCACGCTCTTCGGCAAACAGTCGCATTGTCAGCAGGGGTGGGATCAAAATAAAGATCAGCCAGAAATACTCGTTTTCAAAATAAACGAGCATCGGAAACTCCACACCGCTGGGGCCACGTGGGGTCAACCGATCGACTGTCGTCTGAAACAATCCCCCCATGCACACCAGAAATACGGTGAACACGACATACGCAATGGGAGATTGAAAGTAGGCAGCGAATTCGCGACGAACGAGAGTTAACATCGATTTCATGATTGGCTCTTGGGGTCGTTGAAAATACGCCGAACTAATCCACCGCACCGGTGATCTGAATAAAAATATCTTCTAATGGTTTGTTTCCATACATCCTGCGGACACCTTCCAGTGTGCCCTGTGCTGCCACCTTACCCTGATAGATAATGATCAGAGATTGGCAGGTCATTTCCACTTCACTCAGAATGTGGGTCGAAAGCAGCAACGTGTGCTCGCTGCCGAGTTCTTTGATTAGCTTTCGGGTTTCCCGAATCTGCGTGGGATCCAGCCCCACCGTGGGCTCATCCAGAATCAGAACTGGCGGGTTGGCAATAAGAGCATCTGCCAGCCCCACCCGTTGACGAAAACCTTTCGATAATGTGCCGATCAATTGTCGCCGCACATCGCGCAACCAGCAGCGATCAAGTACATAACCGACTCGTCGATTGCGTTCGGTGCGGGAAAGCCCTTTCAACCCACCACGAAATTGCAGGTATTCTTCCACCCGCATTTCCAGATACAGTGGGCAGCTTTCCGGCAAATATCCAATTCGTTGACGAGCTGCAATCGGGTTCCAGAAAACATCTTTCCCATCGATCGTGGCTTTACCGGAAGTGGCAGTGATGTATCCCGTCAGGATTCGCATCGTCGTCGACTTGCCAGCACCGTTGGGCCCAAGAAAGCCAACGACCTGCCCGCGTTCGACATCGAAAGAAATGCCACGGACTGCGGCATAGTCCCCGTAGTATTTTGTCAGATTTTCGACGTGAATCATGGTGCTAATTCTGGTTCTTGATGCTATTTGTTTGCGCACAGTGTGCCTGATTTTCAGGCAAACAGTGGCTGATCGGAGACCAGCATGAACTTTTACTCTTACGCACATTAGCCATTTTTGGCAAGTTTTCTGCCGTCAGTTTGTAACGATTGTGCGGATGGCACAGACGTTAGCGACTGCCTGCAAAATGCCTTGCAACACTTCAACGTGCAATCGTGCCAGTTAGTGCAATCGTGCGTTGTGAAGAAATGATGTGCTGCACTCTGAGCAGAATGGTGCGTACAGAGTCGCACCCTCATTTGCCGATGCCAGTTCTGATGCCCCAGTTGGTTTGTCCTTGTGGGGGCTTTGAAAATCAAATGGGGATTTGACTATGCGTGGTGGCCAGATGCTGTTGCGGGTGATTGTGGTAGGGTTCGTGGCCAGTTTGGGTGCCTGTTCAGACAGCACTGCCAGCCGCCCATCCAACGATGCAAAAATCAAGGCGATGGAAGAGAAAATTGTTCAGGTGGAAGACAACTACCGCGAACTGGTGGCCTCCCGCGACGAAATGAAGAAAAAACTACTGGTAGTTGAATCGGATAATGCCCGCCTGAGCAGCACCAATAAACAACTTTCCGAGCAGGTTGCTGCCCAGGAATCGCTGCTGAAAAGCCGCACGGAAGAGCGGGATTTTCTGAGCGTGAATTACGCTGATTTTCGGGTTTCTTTGAAAAATCTGCTCGAAAAGGCGGAGGAAGCAGTTCGCAAGAACCAGGAAAAATCGAATTTACCCGAATCTCCCAAGGTGCCTGTTATCCCTGTGCGTTTGCTGGATGATCAAGACCGCCCCATTGAACCTGCCATTCCCACGGTGCCAACTCTGCCACTGCCGGAAAAGCCGGAAGGAAATTAATCGACCGTGGTCGAAATTTCCCCAATCAGAGGGAAGATAAAAACCAAGTTGTCAAAGATCAAATCGTAGCGTGAAATAGTTTTCACATATATAATATATCCACGTGAAAAATTAAAAATGTAATTTTGTTCAATATCAGAACGAAAACTCCCATGCTCTCTCTTTGCAAATTCTTATGAATCAAGAACTTACGTAAAGAAAAACTTTTTTGTGAAATTTTCAAAAATCGCAACCACCTGATGCTACACTAGTGTACAAATGGGATTTCTAGAGCAATACAGAAGGTGCTTACTGCTGTCCGATCACAAGGGAAATAAATTGCGTTTTATAATACAACTAAATAATTATGGGTAAATTCTCATTTTTCATTGATGCCCAAGATTATTTTTTCTTCGGTAGTGCTTTGAGCTGCGACACCACCATGGCCGTACTGGGTCGGTCATTGAATGTCGTACCACGTAAACCGTAGCGAATGATACCTTCCTGATCGATAATATAAGTGGCAGGCCGATTGCTCCATTCGGTATGGATTCTCATCTGACCTGCGACTCCATACATCGCACTCACTGTCTGGGTGGGGTCCATTAAAAGGGGAAAATGGATTGTGTCTGTTGATTCGCCCACTTCTTTCAGCAAAAACTTTGCCGACCAGACTTCATGAGGATCTACTGCTAAAAGAACTGCTGATTGTTCGTTAATTTCGGACAGTTTGCCGCGCAACTGCGCGAGCTGTCCGTGGCAGACTGGTCAGGTATCGCCGTAAATAAAGACCAGCACTACCGCAGATTTTCCACGATAGTCACTTAGTTTGATCTCTTTGCCCGTTACCGATCGCAAACCAAAATCAGGTGCCTTTTTGCCAACTTCAGCAGTGGCAATTGATTTGGGATCCCATTGAATCAACTGTTGCACCATTTTTGCATCTACCGCAGTGCCTTTACGCTCTTTTGCGTAATTCAGGTGCATACGCACATCTCGTTGCTTTTCAACACTCAGCAGTGCATCAAAGTCAATTTTCGGATCACCTTTCATTCCCAAAGCATCCACAGCATACAGACGCACCGTGGCATCAGGGTCATTTTTTGCTGCAGCCAGTAACGGCTCAACCGGAACATCGGGTGCCAGATACCGAAGCGATTGCGCTGCAAATATTCGCACATCTGCGTTGGTGCTTTTTAATGCTTCCAACAATGTCGGAATCCCCACTTTGCCATTCGCTACCACCCCCTGCATGGCGATCAAGCGAAATTTCCAGCATTGATCGTTTAAAGGGCGCATAAACTTGCCTGGTACCGTGCGAAACGATTTCTCCCAGGTCGAATCATCCCAATTTGCCTGAAAATCTTTTAACCACTGTGCAGTGGTTTTCGATTGGTCCTGTGCAACTGCTCGCCATGTGGGGAACAACGCCCACACCGCAAGCAGGAACCCACCAAATATCAATCGCATGAATTTCCCCCTTTCGAAAAGTTCAACACAGATTATTCTGTCTGAGAGATGGTCTGTTTGCCAACTGAATTTATCAAGAATGTGAGTCGAACGAACGATTTATCAAAAGTGCTGCAGATCTCGCTGAATTTGCTTGCGGATCTGCATTTCATCTTCATCCACCCACCGTTTGAGCTGGTGGTTCAGATTAAACTGTTCGTTAGAAATGCCCAGTGCCACGGCTTCCACCACTGCCAGGTAATAACAGTCGTCTGCCATACCCCAGATGGGCAATTTAGTAAAAAATTCCCGCAGATCATGGTACACAATATCCGGTTCGTCCTGAACCAGACAATTCAAATAGCTGACCGTGAGCTGATTGTGGGTTCTCGGATTGGCCCCCAGACCGCTGAGCAATTCTGCACGCACGTGGGCCAGAACTTCACGTGCTTTCCCCACCTGCTCAAAATAAATCCAGCCTTCGGCCAGTTTCAGCATCGCCGCATAATACACAGTGCGGTTCAAGCCAGACTTTTGTAACAATTCTGTAACAGACAGCCCTTGCAACACTAATTCAGATAATTGTTCGAGCAGTTCGATGGCAGCCTGTTTGTGCCCCAGGCGGGTCCAGAAACGGAAGATATTTACGGGCAGCATCGATGCCAGCCGAGCGGCAATTTCACCCTTGGTTTCTGCAATCAGCTTTTTCAAATAACGGATCAGTGGCAGAAACCAGTCGTTGCGGTCCCAGTGCGCTGCCACCACGATTCCCCAGCAGAGCACATGCACCCGCTGGGCGTTTTCCACATGGTCGAACGTGCGACGCAGATTCTTAAACAGCCGATCGATTGTCTGAAACAGATCCAGAGAAAACTGATCTCCTAATCGTATTGCTTGTGGCAGTGCATGTTCCAGCAAAATCATTTTCATTTGCTCGGAATCGGTTGATTTGATCAATGCCAGCCACGCTTCGGTGGAGTGCTTTGGCATATGACGTGTGCCCGGAATGGTAATTCGGCTACCTGCAAGCAACTGATACATTGCCAGGCGAATCGCACTGGTCTGATTCCGCATGTCGCGGTATGGGTCCTGATGGTAGGATGGATCGAGGATCCGGGACATCTGAAGATAGCGTTCTGCCTGGCGTCGCTGTTCATGTGACGGTTCTACCGGTCGATCGTAACGCCCACGTTTCTTTTTTTCAGCAACTAACTGATCGAGCTGATCAATTTCCAGTCGCCGTGAATCTGACAATGGGGTGCTGTAGGCCAATTGTTGTTGCGATAACTCCATGCGATCGCGAAATGCCGCCATCAGCCATTCCTGCGAACGGTTGAACATGGCCTTATTTTTTGTGAAATCAGTGCGCAACGATGTATCCAGCCAGTTCGCCACCTGCATGTTGCCCCCCTGGGCCATCGTCACAGCAAAGGTATTGCGAATCAGCAGATCGCGGTGCAGCACTTTCCCAGCGGAAGCCCAGTTTCGACAAAGTTCAATCATGCCAAAAATCCGGTCCGATTCCATCGTCGTGGGGTCTTTCACCGAGGCAGCTCGTGTCACAAAAGCTGGAAAATCACGATTCCGCACCAGCCCGTGATCCATCATCTCTGCCAATAAGCGGTCGCGGGCACGTGTCAGAAGCAGTAGATCACCAGTGGATCTGGCAAGATTTTTCCAGGCCAGCCACACCATCCGTACGGGCAACGCATTCTCCCGCTCTTCCAGATGCAGTCGGACCAAGTCGGGTGCGGGCAGTGCGTGCTGTTGATTCATTGCACAGGCGTAAATCCAATGGTCTTCCGGATTTTCATCCAGTTCCGCTGCTGGCAAAAATGCACTGTTCTGCGTTAACCAGGCAGCATTGGTGCTGCATAAACGTGCTTCCGGCCACATGGCATTGGCGGCATATAGCTGGGCAAGTGGTTCCCACAGTGCCTTACGGTCGGGATGGTGGTAATCGCCGGAAATCCCAACAAAGGTGGTCTGCAGTGCCGTTAATTGTTCCAGTAATGGACGGTGGGCATTTTCCGGCACCTTCAGTTTGGTCACCGTTACCTCCGGCTCCATCACTGGCACCACACCGGGCGTTACCACGGGAACGTTGGTAGCACTCAGTGGCACCACCACATCCTGATTTTTCTGGCTGCTTTTCTCCTTTTTCTGCCCTTCAGTAGAGGGAACGTGGGTGATAAAATTGGCCAACTCGAAAAAATTGAGGTCCGGCATGAATTCTGGCCGCACGATCGTGGTGGGCACCAGGTGCTGCACACGCTGTGCTAATGGCAGAAAGGCCTCATTGGGCATGCTGTGCATCACCCAGCGACGGATTTCAGCATCAAATACCCACCAGAATACCGTGTCAGTCTGATCAAGCCACTGCCGAAGGTATTCCCGCCGGATGTGGGGGTGCCAAATGCATTGTTCTGGCAGAAAACAGTTCGGAAAGCGTGCATGCGAGCAAAATGGCTGCAGTTGGGGCATGGAAATTGCAAATCCCGCTGTATTGCGGGATGTTCGCAGCACCAGACAGGTACCGGAGTGAGTCTGCAGCCAGGCAGAATCGAGCTGCAGAATGGTTGTTTCGTGTTCCTGCTGGCAGAATTGCGTTAAGGTGGAGAGGGCATCGGAAGAGAGTACCCACAGTGTTGGTGGGGGCGATTTGGACGTTTTGGCACGCACAATAATCGAAATTGGTGCCGGAGATTGCCCCACCTCAGGTGTGGCGGAAGGTGGCACTTGCCAGTAGAGCGGACCTGGTTTTCTCGATTTCATGTGGCGAGTTTTGGCGGCTGGTGGTTGTCAGGCACGTGCTGCACCACAATGGTGCTCCGTCATAAACTAGAAGGTTAACTGTTATCGCGGGTTCGATCTCGCTTACGATCGCTCATTCGTTGCATAAAACGTCGTTCTTCCGAAGTCAGTGAATCTTTTCCTTCTCGACTGATTTTTTCCAGCAATTCATCCAGGCGGATTTCATCTGCCGCCTGTTGCTCTTTTTCCTTCCGAAGTCGCCTTTCCCGCTTGGCTTTCACCCAGCGGCGGATAAAGCCTTCCCGTTTTTTCCGTGGGCGGTCATCATCTGCTCCAAACGCTCCATACCCTTTGGAAAAATCATAACCAAAGGCTCCCGCTTCCTGATAGCCACCCATTTCCAGCATTCGTAACTGCTGATAACAGGTAATCAGAATAAAGATGCCCAGTGCCAACAGCATGGTTTCATTTAACCAGAAAGAAATCAACAGAAATAGAAAGGCGGTAGCAAAACCAGCATAACAGGCGATCGTCGTCGCCTGCTTGAAGTCGTCGGTGCGGCCCCAGATCAGGCATTGTAGAATCCGCCCTCCGTCCAGCGGAAAGGCGGGCAGCAGATTAAACAGTAACAGCATCCAGCTTACCCAGAACAGGCGGGCCGTCCAGAGTACCCAGGTGGGATAACGCACCTCCTCCGGTTCAATTACCCGAATGGCTTTGGAATCCTTCATCGCCACCAGACTACCATCATCTAATTGAAATAACTGATAAGAGTGGATTAATTTTCCAGTATTCGCATCCTCAAAGTAGGCCAGGTTACCAAACCCTGGCAGTGCGGTAGTGCCTGTTTTCCAATGATGAAGTTCCGGCTGGTAGAGTTGCCGCGACTGGAAAATGTTCATCGGTGGCAGAAAGCCTGCAATAAACAGGGCCACCGTGGCAGCCAGGCAGATCCAGACGTTGACCATCGGACCACCCACCGCCGTAACCAGATTGGCCCGCGCAGTATGGGGCACACTGCAATATGCCAGCCCACCAAGGGGCCACATCAGAATTTCTTCCGCATCTCCATTCACGCGGCGTGCGGCAAAACAGTGGCCGAATTCATGCAGCAGAATAATGACAAACAACATGACGACCCAGATCAGCACGAAATCGAGCCAATGGTGGGGATCCTGCGAATATGCTCGCAGAATCAACCCCAGCGTCAGGATGATATAGATGATGTGGATTCGCACCTGAATGCCAAACGCGCGAAACAACGGCAACGACCACGAAAACGGATCACGCATGGTTCAGGCCCGCACAACTACCGGATAGTTAAACAAATCTTCACAATCTATCTTAGCGGTTCCAACCCACGTGGGTACAAGTTGGCCAGTTTGCGGCAAAAGTTTCATACGGATCCAATTCAGCGAATATTTTGTAAAAAATGCTGTAACAAAAACTTCTTTCCCATTTGAGAGTTGCATTCATGAATCTGCCAGATACCAATCGTCGTCAATTTTTTACTGGTTCTACCCTTGCCGTGGGTGCTGCGGCACTTGCTGGTAACTCGGTCAGTCTTGGTCAGGAAAAACCTGCTGCAATCATCACCCCACCCACGGGAAAAACGATTCTGCTTTCCTGTAAGTTGGGAATGATCCCCAAGAAACTTGATGGGAAAGATCTGACAATCGCACAACGATTAAAGCTTGCCAAAGATGCGGGGTTTGATGGGGTAGATTTCGATCAGGCGGCAGAATTTACACCAGAGCAGGCTCGTCAGGCGGTGCAGGAATCGGGCATGTTTGTCCACAACGCCATCAACCATGCCCACTGGAACAAGAGGTTGACCAGTCCAAACGCTGAAGATCGTGCTGCGGGCGTGAAGAATATCGAGCATTGCATCCGCGTCTCCCACGCAGCAGGTGGGAATGGCGTGCTCATTGTCATTGGACGTGGGGGAGACGGTGCCGCCGATGTGATTGACGCACGAGCACGAGAAGAGATCCGCAAACTGCTCCCACTAGCGGCTGCACTTGGCCAGCCAATTCTGTTTGAAAATGTCTGGAATCAGATGCACTACGATCACAACGCCCCGCCTGAACAATCGGCGAAAAAGTTCGTTGAATTTGTCGATAGTTTCAACAGTCCGTGGGTGGGGATGTATTACGATATCGGCAATCACTGGAAATACGGTCAACCGGGCGATTGGCTGCGTGAATTCGGCCATCGGTGCGTGAAACTCGATGTGAAAGGCTTTAGCCGTAAGGACAATAAATTTACCGATATCGGCGAAGGCGACCTGCCGTGGGATCAAGTTCGCCAGGGCTTGAAAGATATTGGCTTTACGGGTTGGGCCACCGCAGAAGTTGGTGGGGGTGGGCTGGAACGATTAACGACGATCCGCAAGCAAATGGAAAAAGTATTTGGCTTGTAAGTGCCGAAACACCCGATTATTAACAAATATTAATGTTTTTCTGATTCCGCAATCGGTCTCATGCCCATTTGCTGTGCGTCCAGCCCACCATCCACCGGAATAATGATCCCAGTACCATAATTGGCAGCATCGCTGGCTAAAAACACATACCAGTGGGCGATATCAGCCACGGTGGCAATTTTGCCCACTGGAATTTGATGTTCGATCATTTGCCGCACCGCAGGATCGGAGCGCAGGCCAAAATCGGTCAGTGGGGTTTCTACCAAACCGGGTGCGATCCCCGCCGTCGTGATGCTGTGGGGTGCCAGTTCAATCGCCAATTGCCGGATTAACGCATTCATTGCACCCTTGCTGGCATCGTACAGCGTGTGGGCAGGTTCCGATCTGCTGCCATTCAGCGACGAAGTGAACAAAATCCGACCAGGTCGCTTCGCAGTGATTGCCAGTCTGGCGAATTCCTGACTGCATGCCAATGCCGACCAGACATTAATGCCAAAAATCCGCTCAAAATCGTGACGTGTAATATCCAGCAAAGGTGGTTCATTGAATGTCCCCACATTATTGACCAGAATATCCAGGCCTCCCAGGATCTGCTCTGCCCGCTGTACCACTTCGATTGCCCCACGGTCGGTGCGAAGGTCAACCTGCAAATAACGATCAGTTTGCTTTCCCAATAATGGGTGCAGCTCGATACAGGCTTCATAGGGCTGCTCAGAACAACAGAAGATGGTGGCACCCGCCGACGCAAATGCCTGTGCAACTCCCAGGCCAATCCCGCGGCTGCTCCCAGTGATCAATGCACGTTTCCCTGCCAGCATATCTGTTCTCTTCTGCCAATCTATGGCGTTCTGGTATCGTTGCGTTGTTTTACAACCTGAGTGGGGGATTTCCGCTATCGCCAATCGTGCCATCCTTAGTAAATTGAGAGTGCGATTACCTGAACCCTGTAGATGCAAATGTCTGCTGTTAGTCGATCCGTGCAAGACTACCTGAAAGCTATCCACCGTCTGGGTGGGGATCGTAATCAGGTAACACCTAACGAAATCGTCGAACTGCTGAATGTCCGTGCCTCTTCTGTCACCGGAATGTTAAAAAAGCTGGCAAAGGCATCACTGATCGAATATGAAGCCCGCCAGGGGGCAATTCTGACTGCTGAAGGCCTTCGGCTGGCATTACAAGTGATACGCAGGCACCGCCTGATTGAACTTCTGTTGACCAAAGTGCTGGGGCTGGATTGGAGCGAGGTGGATGTGGAAGCGGAGGCACTGGAACATGCCATTTCGCCCCGCGTGGAACAGGCCATCGCTGCCCACTTGGGAGAACCATTAGAAGATCCTCATGGTCATCTGATCCCCACTGTGGATGGTCAGATGGCGAAACGGGAATTGAAGAGGATTGTGGACTGCCACTCGGGTGATTCGCTGGTGATTCGGGAAGTTTCCGATTCCCACCCTGATCGGTTACGCCGGTGGCAGCAGCTTGGTCTGATACCAGGTGCAAAAATTAAAGTGATTGAATACCACTCACTCGATGATATTTTCACCATTCGCGTTTCTGCTCAAAAAAAATCAATCCATCTGGGTTCAGACGGTCTGGCGGGCCTGCTGGTAGAAAAAGCCAAAAGTTGATTTGAATCCGTCGCTTGCTCGAATTGTGAGATAATTTTCATCTATTTTTCTGAGTTGCACTGGACAAATGGTGGAAGTGATGTCAAAATAGGGTAACTTTTCTTGATTTTTCGACGCCAGGATGGTGCGACATGAATCGATTCTTACAAAGTATTACCTATTTCGGTATGCTGGTCATTGCTTTTGGTGTGGGCAGATATTTTCAGCCACCTGCTGCAGTGCACGTGTCCAACATCATCCAGGTACCAGAAGCTGCTGCACCCCAGGAACCTGCTCCAGCAAGCACGAAGAAACCGGGCGAACTTGTCTTCCCTTCGATGCAGGCAAAGCAGCCCATTCCGCCAACAGATCAGGCACTTCTGCCAGACGATCCCGCCTATCAATTAGTGAGAAAATCATTAAATATCGACCTGAGCAGTTTTCGCTCTGATGAGCCTTTGCCAGAGATTTTGCAAAGTGTGTATCGGCCTGCAGATACGCCGGAACCACCCAAAGCTTTACCGCGCATGGAGTTAGGACCGCAACCAAGAATATTAGAATAGTCTCATTTCTGTTTCCAGCTCCCCACGGTACCGTGGGAATCATAAATTCACATCATTGTTCAAATGACTAGCAACCTGCAAGGAAATCATGGAAACAGTGTTGAAGGGAAAACGGCTGGGGATTGTTGTCGGTGGTGGCCCCGCACCGGGAATTAATGGCGTGATTAGTTCGGTTACCATCG
Organism: Zavarzinella sp.; assembly: GCA_041399155.1. Classification (NCBI taxonomy): domain Bacteria; kingdom Pseudomonadati; phylum Planctomycetota; class Planctomycetia; order Gemmatales; family Gemmataceae; genus Zavarzinella; species Zavarzinella sp. Next base: position 243,859 of record JAWKTI010000002.1, on the reverse strand, counting down.
ATGCCATTCTGACCTACGGCATGGAAGTAATCGGTTTTCAAAATGGTTTTAAACATCTGGTAGAAGGCTCTACCACCAAAAATCGCATTCTGACTGTAGAAGAGGTAGCTGCGCACTACCTGCAAGGTGGGTCGATTCTGGGAACGGCACGCACCAATCCGGCGAAAAAAGAAGCCGACATGCAGAATGTTCTGAAAGTGCTTGATGAAATGAACATTTCCTGCCTGGTGACGATAGGTGGGGATGATACGGCATTTTCCGGCAGCCAGGTGGCCAAACGGGTGGGTCCTGGCTCCGGCAGTAAAGACAAAATGATCCGCGTCTGCCACGTGCCCAAAACGATCGATAACGATTTACCTCTGCCGGAAGGCACCCCCACCTTCGGCTTTGAAACCGCACGCCACCTGGGAACGCTGACCACCCGAGCCCTGCACGCGGATGCCAAGACCACCGGTCGCTGGTATATCATCATCAGCATGGGACGAGCCGCAGGCCACCTGGCACTGGGCATTGGCAAATCCAGTGCTTCCACCATCACAATTATTCCGGAAGAATTTGCCGGTCAGCCGATTACACTGGAATCGGTGGCGGACCTGATCATCGGTTCGATTATTAAACGCAAACTTGGCGACAAAAATTATGGCGTTGCCGTGTTGGCCGAAGGTTTGATTGAGGCAATTGGTGAGAAAGGCTTAATCAATGCGATTGGTGCGGATAAATTAAAACTTTATGGCAAAATCGAACGCGATGACCACAACCACTTGCGGTTGGGGGAACTCGACTTTGGCCGAATCGTGAAGGATTACCTGGGGGCACGTCTGTCGGAACTGGGCCTCAAGGTTGATTTCATCAGTAAAGACCTGGGATACGAACTTCGTTCCGCAGATCCCATTCCCTACGATGCGGAATACACCCGCGACCTGGGCTTTGGTGCCATGCGGTTTCTTTCCAGCGACGAAGCCACGAAGTATGGTGCCATCATCAGCATTATCGACGGCAAGTTAACACCACTGCCGTTCGAAGAAATGATCAATCCAGAAACATCGCGGATGCGCACACGAAATGTGAACATCCACAGCGATTCCTTCCAATGTGCCCGCCGCTACATGGTGCGTCTCGAAGAGAGCGACTTTGCCGATGCTGGCCACGTGGCAGAACTGGCAAAAATTGCCAAGCTCAGCCCGGAAGATTTCACCAAACGCTTCAAACCCACCCACTAAAAGAGCACGCCCAGGACTTCTCTGAAAGTACAATTCCGTTTTTCATCCTGCAGTGTCGCCATCTGCTTACATCCTAATTGTATTTTTCTCGACGACGATTGTTGTAAAACAATGAATACAGTCCAGGCTGGCGATTGGAGCAGGAATCGCATCGTGTCAACTTCCGCGACTCTGCTCAATCGCGGACGATTCTGCCACAAGAAACTGATGAAATTCGCTACAAAGTTCCTCACCTTGGTCTCCGCCACTTTTTGCATCGCTGTTGCCAATGCACAACCGCAACTGACTGTGTCGCCAGCAGTTGCGCTGAGCTACCCCACTGAACTCGGTAAGTATTACCAGCTCCAGGTGAAAAAAGGTACGGATTGGAAAAATGTGGGTTTTGCAACGAAAGGCACAGGTAGTCCAGTTGGTGGGCTCTATCCCGCTGGTGAGTACCGCGTGATCTCTCCTTCTCGCGAATGGGTGCTGGTATGGGCAGATGAGTTCGACGGCACCGATCTGGATTACAGCAAGTGGGAGAAGGAAGAGAACAACTACGGAGGGGGAAACAATGAACGGCAAGCCTACCGCACCGATCCAAAATATTGTTTCGTGAAGGATGGGATGTTGAAGATCGCAGTAGACCGCGACTCTCACACAACGAGCGATGGCAAGACGCAGCCCTACTCCTCCGCCAGAATCAGAACGCAGAAGCGGGCTGAATGGAAGTACGGACGCTTCGAGATCCGTGCCAAAATGCCCAAAGGCCAGGGGATCTGGCCGGCAGTCTGGATGCTGCCCACCGAGTCGAAATATGGGCGTTGGGCTGCGGGCGGCGAGATCGATATCATCGAATCTCGCGGCAGTGCAGTTCATGAAACTACCGGCGCACTCCATTTCGGAGGAACCTGGCCCCGCAATACCTATCTTGCTCATGCATACAAGTTTCCAAAGCAAGATGCCGCGGAAGCCTTTCATGTTTATGCTCTGGAATGGAACGCAGACGAGATCAAGTGGTACGTCGATGGGACTTTGTGTAAGACGCGAAAAAAAACCGAGTGGTTTTCCGAAGCGGCAAAGGAGAACTCGAGCGCACCATTCGACCAGCCATTTCATATGATCGTCAACGTGGCTGTTGATGGTCGCTTCTTTGAAAAGACCGGCCAACGTGCCGATTTGCTGCCACCCGAAGCCTTTCCCCAAATCCTGCAGATTGACTACATTCGTGTCTACCAGTGGTCGGAGTGAACCGGAAGCGCTCGTTCTCTATCACTGCTTTGAAGTCGGAGTAGAGATGAAAGTCGTTCACCGAACGAGTACAGTGATTCGACTGATCTGGTCAGCCGTTCAGATTACTTTCTGGTTCCGATCGTGCCATGTTGTACCGGCTGGCCCTGGGGACCGATTCAGGGCATCTGAACTTGCAATCCTTAAGCCGGAATCGTTCGACCTATCCGCCAGCCCGCCTGTCGTACATTTGCAGGCACGCAGCAGCAAGAACCGCAACCAGCCATTCAACCTATTTCAATCGATCTGGCGAGCGATTTGAGGCCATTTCTGGCCGCAAAGCAGAAAGGCGAACAGATCTGGCCGGGAACCTGGAATGAAAAGGCCGCGAAGATGATCCGCCGGGATATGGTCGCAGCAGGCATTCCGGTTGAAACTTCTTCGCCGGAAAGGGATGAAGTACGCGACTTTCACGCACTGCGAAGCACATTCATCAGTAACCTGATTCGGAGCGGTGCAGACACCAAACAGGTAATGACCCTGGCACGGCATTCCGACCCAAAATTGACAATGAAACGGTACGCACGGACAAAATTAAGTGACCTGGCGGAAAAAGTAAACGGCTTGCCCACAGGTAAAAAGTTTGCCTTGCAGTTTGCCTTCGATTCTGACAATCCAAGGCAAACTATGACAATACCTGAAGATTTGAACAGTTATGGAAAAGTTGACTCGAAAATTGGCGAAAATTCGCAAAAGCCTACAAATTACGACGTTTGCGAACGTATGAGTGGTGCTGATGACGGGAGAGAAGAGAAGCCGACTTGGGGATTCGAACCCCAGACCTATGCTTTACGAAAGCATTGCTCTACCAGCTGAGCTAAGTCGGCACGTACAAACAGACAATTATCGTAACGAAAAAAGAAGGACTGGCAAGCACCCTGCCAGGTTCGCTAAGCGAAGACAAAGACTTTATCTACAAGCAAATCTCTTACTACTTCAGTTCAATCACGACTTTTTCAATCTTTCCGGTAAACTCAAAGGGGACATCGTAGTTTAGATTTACTGGGGTGCCCGCATCCGAGCCGATATCCAGACTTTCATCCAGGGTAATCCGGAGAGGGATTGTCTTTTCAATTCGTCCTTTGGCAATTTCAGTTCCATCTACGAAAAGTGTCGCCGTTCCCCCTTTCCCGGCACCCCCGCCGTCGTAAACAAATTCCATCTTAATAGTGTGTTTGCCTGGTTTCAGAGGTTCTTTACTTGCTATTTCGTAATGCTTGACATCGACATAATTGTAATGATAAACTGGTTTACCTTTGTCGAGATATAATCCCCAACCAGCGAATAAACCACCTTGTGTAACAATCATCCCTGTCGTGTCTGTTTTCACATCGACTTCAGCAGTAATTGACCATGATTTATTCTTGGTATCCGGACTGGCACCCTCTGGGATTCGATTCTGCCCCTGCGTATATGTGAATGATTTACGGCCTCGGGTCAGGCTGGGACGAATCGCTGGGTCAAGCCTCGACGTTTTGCTGTTATCAAATGGTAACACGTTATACTTTGCTGCCTCTGCAAAAAACAGCAATTTCATTTCCAACAATTTGTCAGGCATCTTCTTCGCTAGATCATTAGACTGTGAAAAGTCTTCAGGGGCATATAGCTCCCAGTTGTATTCCGTGATAAAATCTTTATCGGCGCCTGCGGGGCTCCACGGCGGCAATGGTGGGGTGGTACAGGCGACCCACCCATCGTGATAAATTGCTGAATTGCAGAACATTTCGAAATATTGCGTTTTCCGTGTGCCAGGCGCTTTGGGATTGGCGAAAGAATACGTCATACTGACACCTTCGATCGGTTTTTGTGTCACGCCGTTTACCGAACTTGGTTGTGGGAGCCCCACCACGTCGAGCAAAGTTGGCACGATATCAATCGCGTGGTGCCACTGGGTACGAAGCTCGTTCTTCGCAGCAATTCCCTTTGGCCAAGACATCACCATTGCGTTTCTTGTCCCACCGTAGTGGCTGGCAATCTGTTTCGTCCATTGGAAAGGAGTGCACATGGCGTGAGCCCAACCCACCGGGTAGTGGTTATACGCTTTCCAGGTACCGATCTCATCTGCTCGTTTTAATACTTCTTTAATATCTTCGACTTCGCCATTGAAGAACGTCATTTCATTCAACAAACCCTGTAAACTGCCTTCAGCACTGGCACCGTTATCGCCAGCAATATATATAACTAGTGTGTTATCCATTTGCCCAAGTTTTTCAATTGAGTCGACCACCCGTCCGATGTTATGGTCGGTCTGTTCCAGGTAGCCCGCATACACTTCCATAAATCGAGCGAAGACTTTTTTTTCTTCTGGCGAACAGGTGTCCCAGGCCTGGATCCCGGGGGCACGTGGGGTCAACTTCGCATCGGCGGGGATAACACCTAATTTTTTCTGTCTCTCGAAGGTCTCTTCGCGGATTTTGTCCCACCCCTGGTCAAACTTGCCTTTGTATTTTTCTACCCACTCCTTTTTGGGGTGGTGCGGGGCATGGGTCGCACCGGGAGCATAGTAACAGAAGAACGGCTTGTCAGGTGCCACTGTTTTCTGCATGTTGATCCACTTAATGGCCTGATCCGCCATGTCGTAATCGAAGTTATAATCCGGCTTGCCAAGGTAAGGTTCAATTGGTTTAGTACCCTCGGTAACGTTTGGTCGCCATTGGCTGGTATCACCACCGATGAAACCATAAAAGTAATCAAAACCTAAACCAGTTGGCCAACGATCAAACGGGCCAGCCTGGCTGGTTTCCCAGTCTGGTACATTGTGGTTTTTGCCAAACCAGGAAGTTCCGTACCCCGCCTGCTTCAGTACTTCTGCAATCGTTGCAGTATCCTTGCCCATGACGGTATCGTAACCGGGGAAGCCAGTACCAGCTTCCATAATGCATGCAGTGTGTGCAGAATGGTGGTTACGACCGGTAATCAGTGCGGCACGTGTGGGGCTGCAAAGAGCGGTCGTGTGGAAGTGGTTGTACTTCAGCCCCTTTTCGGCTAGCTTCGTAAACGTAGGAGTATTGCACGGACCACCAAATGTGCTTGTCGCACCATAGCCAACATCATCCAGCAGAACCAGCAGAATATTTGGTGCGCCTTTAGGTGCCTGCACTGGCTGTGGAAAATCTGGTATGGAATCTTTTGCCCGGACACCAATCTGGCCTTGAAACTGGCCTGGTGGAACAGGCAACACCGTTGCTTTTTGAGCGGGGGTCAGTTCTGATTGCTTTTCCTGGGCAGCAATATCATCAAAATGATTCGTCGCTGTCCACCATCCCACTAAACCCGCTCCAGATACCATAAAGATCGGTATCAGAAATCGAAAACTCATGTTGTTTCTCTTTGATTTGTCTGATCAATAATAATGTAATTGAATTACTTCTTCAGCTGAAAAACGATCTTTTCGATCTTACCTGTAAAGGGAAAAGTGCCCTTATTCTTATATGCAGGGTCAACAGGTGTGATCGAGTCGCGGCCAACTTCGAACGGCTCCAGCCCGTGTCGGAAGAAAGTGCGAGTGATCTTTCCTTCACCGGCGGGCTTATCATTCACAAACAGCTTGAGGGTGCCACCGCCAGTTTTCGAACCCGGATCAGGGGTAAAGTCGGTGCGGAGTTCTACTTTGCCCTCAGGTATTGCCTCGGTTCCATTGATCGTCACATCAGAAACCTCAAATCCTGTGTAACGGAAGTTTGGCTTGCCATTCATAACGTAGAGCGACCAACCTGCAGAGAATGCACCAGCACAAGTAACGACACCTTCTGCACCGCCTTTCGGGATCTCGAGTGTTGCTGTAATGGTATTGCCACGTGGGAAAAGCTGTGGGCCGATCGGTTCGGGCAACCAGACATTGTTGCCAAAATAAGTCCAACTGGTTCTTGGCTCACCTGCTAGTCGTAATTTTGGATCCATCCGTTCACTGAAACGTGGATCGAGCGGGAATACCCCATACTTTTTCGCTTCTTCAAGAAATTTTGCCTGGAGTTCCTTGAGTTTTTCTGGCTTTTCTTTCGCCAGATCAACCGCCTGACTGAAGTCTTCTTCAATATTGTAAAGTTCCCATGGTGCAGCCTGCATCATCTCAAGATTCTTACCCAGAGTAACCCACGGTACACCAGTACGAGCACATGCGACCCAGCCATCGTGATAGATCGCACGATTCGTTGCCAGTTCAAAATATTGTGTCGTGCGTTTGCTCTTTGCACTACCATCCTCGAAGGAGTAGCGCATGGAAACCCCTTCAATCGGCTTCTGGAGTATGCCGTTCACTGTTTTCGGTTCTGGGATGTTGCAACAGTCGAGAATTGTCGGTACGACATCAATGACATGGTGGAACTGTGTTCGCGTCTCATTCTTCGATTTAATTCCATTGGGCCAGTGAACGACCATCGGATTCCGCGTGCCGCCGAAATGGCTGGCCACCTGCTTGGTCCATTGGAAGGGCGAATCCATTGCCCAGGCCCAGCCAACAGGAACGTGGGGCTCACTGCTGGGTCCGCCGATTTCATCGATTCGTTTTGCGGTACTCTCGAGGCCCAGTTGCAGACCTAGTAGACTCGCGATTTCACTAAAAGTACCTTCGAGACCACCTTCCGCGCTGGCACCGTTATCGCCCACCACATACATCACGAGAGTGTTATCCAGCTCACCTGATTTCCGCAAGCTTTCAATATATCGTCCAACTTCCGCATCGGTGTATTCCATGTATGCCGCATAGTTTTCCATGAGTGCGGAATAGACCTTCTTTTCCTCTGCAGTGCGGCTGTCCCATGAAGGGATATCTGAGGGACGTGGAGTCAATTTTGTTCCTTCAGGGATGATCTTCTCTTTCAGTTGCTGAGCGTGGGTCAGTTCTCGTTGTTTATCCCAGCCATGGTTGAACTTCCCTTTGTATTTATCCCGCCATTCTTTGGGTGCGTGGTGTGGCGCATGAACTCCCGCAGTGCTGAAGTAGGAAAACCATGGTTTGTCTGGGCTTGTTGCACGAACATTCTGCGTCCAACGAATCGCTTCATCGGTCATATCTGCGGTAAAATGATATCCCTGTTCGGGAGTTTTTGGTTGGGGAACCCATGTCGTATTACGATAAATTACCGGGTAATACTGGTGGGTTTCACCCTGATTGAAGCCGTAGAAATAATCGAATCCCAAGCCAGTCGGCCAGCGGTCAAATGGTCCCGCAGGACTGATATCTGGTTCAGGTGTATTGTGCCACTTTCCGAACATGCCGGTCGCATAACCGTTATCACGAAGTGTTTCGGAGATCAGTGCTGTACTTTTAGGGATCATCCCGGTGTAGCCGGGATAACCGGTACCCATTTCGATGATCACGCCTGTAGCGATGGTATGGTGATTTCGCCCGGCCAGTAATGCACCTCGAGTGGGGCTGCACAATGCCGTTGTATGAAACTGAGTGTATTTCAAACCATTATCTGCCAGCATCTGCATGTGCGGCGTTGGTACTGGTCCGCCAAAGGTGCTGCACATTCCGAAACCCACATCATCCAGCAGAATCAGGAGAACGTTCGGTGCACCTTTAGGAGCTTTGACCGGCAGAGGATAGTCAGGGGTGGAATCTTTGTAAGTTTCACCAATCTTCCCTTTGAACAGCGGATCGGGTTTAGGTAATTGCAGACTGGCGGTTTTCCCAGGCTGGGCCAGCATTTCTTCCGGCTGATGATCCGAAGCAGCGAACCAACCCAGAAAACAACTCAATGAGGTTAGTGCAATTGTTAGAATGATCCGTTTTTGCATGTTGCAACTCTTTTGATGTGAGATTGTTAGATAATTGTAATCAATCGAGAGACAATCTGAAATAAAATTGTGGTGAAGTTCAGGTGAGACATGAATGGTTATTCTTCCTGAGAACTTTCGAAGTCTTCTTTCAAGCGTTTCCGCTGCAATCGGTGGTGGTAAAGCTGGGCAAAACGGTGGGATTCATCCCGCACAAATTGCAAAAGACGCAATGCGGCGGAGTGTTTGCTGAGCCGGATTGGTTCCGATTCCCCCGGCTGGTAGATTTCTTCTTCCTGTTTCGCCAGCGAAATAAGAACAGGTGGCTCAACAAAGATCGCCTGAAATGCCTGCAAGGCGGCATTTAATTGCCCCTTGCCGCCATCAATCAGCAAAATATCCGGAAAAACCGCCTCCTCACGCTTCATGCGGGAAAAACGACGAGAGACCACTTCCCGCATGCTGGCAAAATCGTCAATGCCCGCCACCGACTTGATTTTGTAGTGGCGGTAGCCCGACTTGAACGGCAAGCCATCCAGAAAACTCACCAGCGATGCCACCGTATCCTGCCCCGCAAAGTGGGCAATGTCCATCCCTTCGATGGTGCGTGGCACAAATGGCAGTTTTAATACTTTTTTCAGGCCCACCAGCCCTTTTTTGGGATCGGTATGGAAAGCTTCCGGCTGCACATCGTGGTCACTTTTCCCACGTAATTCCAGTTTGTTCAGTGCGGCAATTTCATCACGAATTCGCCCCGCCTTTTCAAAATTCAGTGCCTTGCTGGCTTCCTGCATCTGTTCCGTCATTTCCCGAATCAGCCGTTTTCGCTTGCCTTCCAGAATCAGCCGCAACGCACGGATCTGGCGGCGGTATTCTTCCTTTGTTACACGATTGTTACACGGTGCGGTGCACTGCCGGATGCTGTGGAGCAGGCAGGGCCGAAAAAAACGCCATTTGGGGTCATCTTCACGAATATCCAGCGAACAGGTGCGAAATTGAAAGACCCGTTGCAGCACCTGGATTGCCGCACGCAGGCTGCGGGCACTGACAAACGGTCCGTACAACTTTACCCCCTTCCTGCGGGGTTTGCGGGTGAACTCTACCCGCGGAAAATCTTCCCGAATGCGGATTTGCAGATAGGGAAAGGTTTTGTCGTCTTTCAAATCAGAATTAAAACGTGGCTGAATATCCTTGATCAGGCGGGCTTCCTTCAACAGTGCATCCACTTCTGTGGTGGTGGGGATGAAATCGATATCCACAATATGTTTGACCAATTCTGCCGTGCGTCGATCCACCTTGGCCTGTGCAGTAAAGTAACTGCCCGCACGATCCCGCAGACTTTTGGCTTTCCCCACATAAATGACGCGGCCCTGATGGTCCTTCATCAGATACACCCCGGGTGTGGTGGGGAAGGTCTTTACCTTCTCTGCCGGTGGTAGCGTAGGTTCATCCATGGTAACGTCACTGAAGAAAATTTCATCCCCATTAAATTGTAGACAATCTATCCAGCGAGTGGAAAGTTCTACAAAAATGAGATCCCTCTCACAATCCGGTCTCACGCACTTCTCAGAATTGAATTATTTTCCATAGACAGAGCACACAAAGACGGTTATTGCCCGCACCCGTTGGCACAAAAGCAGTCGCATATTTTGGTTGAACCACTTTGGGGAAAGTGATTCAGCTGAAGTGGCTGGGGAAACATTGCCGGTTGTACCACGTGGCAGGGTCAGGGATGATCCTGCGACAGTGGGAAAAACTGGTTTTGAAAATTTTCCATGCTTTTAACAACGTCAGATTTCCGAATGAGGTGAGAACGGTTCGTTCCAAGTAAGGAACAATCGGGGGACGGAAGGGGATTCGCAGGCGTGATGTCCCACGTGAAAACCGGGGGTGGTTTTCAGGTGGTCAAACATCCTCGATCGGGGAATTGCTCCCACGGTGGGGCAATTATCGAGTGCCGTGCAATTCACTTCCACAGGGGGAGGAACCCAATGCTTGCTACTGTGGATATGTCGGATACGATGCAGGTTTGGAAAGCGTATCGCGAAACTTGTGACCTGAAATACCGCAATTTTCTAGTGGAAAAATACTTTCCACTGGTGAAATACAACGCAGAGCGAATCTGGGCGAAGCTACCAGACGGGGTCGATCTGGACGACCTGATTAGTTCTGGGACGTTCGGGTTGATGGACGCAATCGATGCGTTCGACCTGGAACGCGGGGTAAAATTCGAAACCTATTGTGTCCCACGGATTCGCGGTGCCATGCTGGACGAACTGCGCATGATGGATTGGGTGCCACGATTGGTGCGCTCCAAAGCCAGCAAGTTCGAAGCTGCCCGCAAAGCGCTCGAAGCAGAACTGGGCCGCCCACCACGGCCGGAAGAACTGGCTGCCCGGCTGGAAATCACACTGGATCAACTGCAGTCTTTCGTCAGCGAAGCCACCGCGGTGGGTGTGGTCAGCCTGAACAAAAAGTGGTACGAAACAGACAGCTTCAAAGATGTCCGGGAAATTGACATCCTGGAAGACAAAAAGGCGGTGGATCCCACCTTCCGGCTACAGAATAACGATATTCTGAAGCTGGTCACCAAGGGATTGAACCGTAACGAACGGTTGATCATCATTCTCTACTATTACGAAGACATGACGATGAAAGAGATTGGTGCCACATTGAATCTCTCCGAATCGCGGGTCAGTCAGATGCATTCCAGCATCGTCGATCGCCTGCAGGGCCAGTTGGCGAAAAGACGAATTGAGTTCAGTAACTAATACAGTTTCTGTCCCATGTTCCTAGTTACGGTGGGGGGCGGTTTTTTGTTGCAAATGGTTGCATAGCAAGCGTTTGCGCACAAATTTGTCTTCCCCCGCGTGGGCTGCCGCCTGGAGGGGCTTCCGTGTCTGATAAATCCACCCGCATGATTCTGGATGCACTCAGCAAAGCTGTCAGTGAACCTGCGGGGTTTGCCTTGTTCGCCACCAAAGGGGAACCTGGGTTGTTCCCCGCGAATACCACTGCCCGATTTGCTGCCGATCAGGCGAAAAATGCTGGCTGGCTTCAGGTCATCAGTGAAGATACACGTGGGAAACAGCCCGTCGAAATCTGCACCATTACACCTGCAGGGCGGGAATATCTGGTTGCCCAATCCAATCCCACCCAGCTACTTGAAGATTGCGTTCGTGTGCTGGAACTGAAATCGGAAGAACTGGCCAATATTCAAGGGACCTTACAGCACCTGGAAACAGCAATCAGCAGCCTGAAACTGCTGGTGACTGACTGTATCAGTCAGTTAGCAACCGACAGAAAAATCGCAGTACCTTCTCGTCCCACGCAGGTGGTGGATCAGGCTGCAAAACCGATGGAAGCACTTCCCGGTTTTGTGATGAACCAACTCAAGCAGTGGGCCATGGGCGACCGCACTTCGCCTGATTACCCCCTGCCACAACTGTATCAGGCGGTTACCACACAGCAACATATCAGCATCGGTGCGTACCACGATCTGCTCCGAGGCATGCACCAACAGGCCCAGATCTACCTGCACCCCTGGACCGGCCCACTATATACGCTGCCCGAACCGCAGTTCGCACTATTGGTGGGGCATGAAGTGGCCTACTACGCCAGCCAGCGCAATTAGAGCGCAAATCAATATTTTGACTTCAATTCGACTGATCTTAAATTGAAATAGGGCTAGATATTGAACTGTCTTTGGCCCTGAAGGGGCCGAAAGACAATAAGCTTTAAACAGCCATGATCACAATTACTCGAAGCTCGCTCTAAGCATTACTTTTCTGGTAATCCAGCAATTGCAGCACTTCAGCATGAAGGTGGCCGTTGGAAGCAACCACATCCGGGCGGAAAAGATCGATTCCACCAGACCAGTCGGTTAATTTTCCACCCGCTTCTGTCACAATCATCTGTAGTCCAGCAATATCCCAGGCGTGCAAACCAAAATCGACCAACAGATCGCATGAACCACGCGCCACCAGCATGAAGCCGTAGTAGTCGCCATAACCTCGTGCGCCTTCCACCTGTGCCAGCACCCGTTCAAAAGCATCACCCACCTGATAGTTGCGGAAGATTTTGACACCCGTGTAACACATCAGCGATCTGGAAAGCTCTTTTTCCTGCGAAACGGCAATGCGGGCATCATTCAGCCAGGCACCTTCTCCGATCATCGCCCGGTAGAATTCGCCCATTGCAGGTGCGTAACAGATACTGGCAACTATCTGGCCGAGATATTCCAGACCCACCAGTGTTCCCCAGTGGGGGATCCCGCGGATGAAGCACCGCGTTCCATCGATGGGGTCGATAATCCAGCGAAATGGGCTGGAGCCACTTTCTTCGCCATATTCCTCGCCAAAAAAGCCATCATTTGGAAAAAACCGCTTTAACTGTTCGCGGAGGGCTTTTTCCGCAGCACGATCAGCCACAGTAACCGGACTTTCGTCTTCTTTCCATTCCACCGTCAGGTGATCATGAAAATATTTTAATGCAATATTGCCTGCGGCACGGGTAGCATCGCAGGCTCGCTGATAGCGTTGGGCAATTTCAGGTAGTGGCAGCGGTAAGTGCATTATTCCGTTGCTCCTTGCGTCAAGCTGGCCAGATGATCCTGCACATAGGCAGCAGCACCGGTAATTCCCGCATCATCGCCCAGTTTGGCTAATACGCACGGTACGTTGAGTGCCGCATCGGGCAGAATGTAGCGTTCCGCTATTTCCCACACGTGTTCGCGAAACGGTTCGCCCAGTGCCTCTGCCAGCCCCCCACCAATGACGATGATTTCCGGTGAAACCAGATTTACCACGCTGCCAATTGCCGCACCCAGGGCTTTGGCGGCTTCATCAATTGCCTGCAGCATAATCGGATCGCTGTTTTGGTACATCTTGGCAATCTGAGAACTTTTTAATTTTTCGGTGTCAACATCTTTCCAGGTCTTGCGGACTTTTCTTGGCATGTCAGCCAGCATCGCTTTGGCATGCTTGACGATATTTTTCCGACCTGCAATATCTTCCAGGGTCTGGCCTTTTCGCCATTGCAGCACAATATGCCCAATTTCGCCGGCGTGGCCATGAAAACCGTGAAAAAGGTCGCCATTGAGGATTAATGCCCCACCCACACCAGTACCGGGAAAGATCCCAAAGACGTGTTGAGCGCCAATGGCCGCACCTTTTTTCCATTCCCCATAAGTTCCCATGCGAACATCGTTCTGCACCACGGTGGGAAATTGCCAGGTAGTCGGCAGGAGTGGTGCCAGGTCAAAATCCCGCCAGTTCAGGTTGGGTGCAAAGCGAACCACTTTGGTATTCAGCACCACCTGACCAGGGACGGACAGCCCCAGACCGGCAACCTGGTCGGTGGTCAGTTGATGTTCCGCCAGAACGGCGTGCACTGTTTCGACCACACGGGCAACCACGGCAGGCCCGCCTTCACTGGCGTTGGTGGCTGTTTTTTTTCTCTGTACCAGATTTAACTGCGAATCGAATAAGCCTGTGAGGATCTTGGTGCCACCCAAGTCAACCCCGATCCAAAACTGTTCTGCCATGTGTGGTGTACCAAAAGATATGTCTTTTCAAAATTATACATACTGGAAAGGCGCCTGGCTGAGGGATATGTGAGAAAGGGAGCATCTCGAACGCAGATCAGGGTTGAGGTTGCATCAGATAGTTCCTCCATACCGCACGCCTAGCCACACGGTCGGCTCATCTGGTGTCGTCCAGTCGACTCGATGCTTCTTGAATGCCGGAATGTTGATGAAGTCACCGGGTTTCATTTCGACCATACCATCCTCGAACTGCAACCTCGCCGCCCCCTTTAAAACGATTACCCATTCGGCCTGCGATTGGTCGTACCAGAAGTCTACTGCTGAAAAGTGACCATGGGAGATGATCCGTTCAATGCGCACGTCGGCGGCACGAATGAGCGTCTGCACTACTTCTTTTGGCAAATACGAAGGGAGATCATCAAAAATATTGGTGACGCCATCGCCGACCTGCTCACTGCTCAACCCCATGGGTTGAAAACGAGGTACGTCCTTTCCATCGACATTCACCGTCTCCGAAAACATCTGCTTCGGACGCACCCACAGCCCGTGTTCGCCGTACTCCTGCCGGTAGACGATGTGTTCTTCCAGCGTCTCGCTGTGCCGAGCCGTGCCGACGACGGTGTACTCGTTGCCTTTGTAGTGCTGATAGCGACCGGGAAGAATTTCACTCATGTCTGCACCACATTGCTTCGTTTCTTGCTGCCGAACAGAAAATCGAACAATCCCATCGTGCTACTCTACTTCGCTCTCGTCGCTTCCTTAAGCGGTTGAGGTCACTACGACAAATCGCGATCTTCAAACAGAAACAAACCCAACAGAAGTGCAATTCCGGAATACAGAACGCCATAAAAGAGCACGGTGGCCACAAACACCAGAAACTGCATCGGCTCCAGTGGGGAATCCCGCACAATGGCTGGCCCCATCCCGAACGAATTCAGTGATGGAAATACCGCATCAAATAATCTGGCGATAAAGTTAATCAGTTGCATGCCCGTGCCATCATTTTCCTGTGTTCTGGTGGCATGGAGAATGATTGGTGCCAGGTTGCCCATCAGGTAAATACCCAGGCAGATCACCAGATTGATGACAAAGTGCATCCGCGTTGCCAGCGTGGTACAGATCGCCAGCAAAACCATCACCTGTCCAAACAGTCGAATTGTTCCCATATGGTGGGCAAATGTTTCTCCCATCCAGACACCCATTCCCTTGCCAAGAGAATTTCCTTTCACATCGGGCAGTGCCTGTGCGACATGGGGAGATACCTGATCTGACATCTTCTGCATCAGCAGGTCACTCGATTCGTCCAGCGGTTCTGCAGTCAGTTTGTAATTCAGTGCGTAAGTCAGCACCCAGGTTAACACCAGTGCCATCGTCAGGCAGGCCATTAACAGCCCTATGTACTTGCCAATAAAAAACTGGCGGCGGCTGATTGGCTTACTGATCACCGTGATGGCGGTGCGGCCTTCAATTTCTTCATTAATGGTGATACTTGCTACCAGTAACCCGAATAAACCTGGGAATAACAAAATCACGTCGAACGCGACCAGTTTGTACAGGGTATAATCGTCGCCCAGTGTGAAGTAAGGCACATACATGAACAACAGAATGAGCAATGCAGAACCAATCATAATTAACCAGTACATCGGTTGACGGATCGCTTCACGCATCGCAGCGACTGCAACCGCCCCACCTTTCGGTGAAATGGCTACTGGCAAATAACGCAACGCGACAAAAAGGTCTAGAATTAATTCAAAATGCAATATGGATGCAAAAACATACCCGCGGTCTTCCACCAGTTTCACTTCGACAACAGAATTCATCCAGTATGCCAATCCTATGGTGATCGCACCTACCGCACCCAGTAGATACCCCAGGACAGTTGTATTATTAATCCATTGTTTGAATGGTCGGCTATCCAATGACCATACCCAGGGAATTGCTGCAGCAACAAGTGCCACGGCAACGACTAAACTGGCCGGAATGAGATCAAAAAATGAATTCATGTCAGTAATTTGCCAACATTATAGCGCGAATGAACCTTATTACGTTACTGATTTCCATCTGGTTCGACATGGTAATTTGGGGTGGTTCCCCAGTGAAGTTTTTCCCGCAGTGTGTGGTAATAGTTCTTGGTGGGAATTTTCACCAGCCGAAAGACCGTTGGCGACCGAGACACCCGCAACTCATTACCATCAAACACTTCGGCAATTGTTTGACCGTCAACCACCAGCCATGCACCCTCGGCATTTCGAACTCGAATCGTGTACACTTTATCGGCTGAATCGACCAGTGGGCGGGCGGTAAGTGTATGACCTGAAAGTGGGGTCATCACCATCGCATCGATCTGTTGACCGAGAATTGGCCCTCCCGCTGAAAGCGAGTGGGCAGTTGAGCCAATTGGTGTGCTGATGATCATTCCATCACCTAAAAATCGGGAAACAACCTGCTGATCTACCAACACTTCCAGATCCAGCATTTTAAACGGTGGCCCACTGCGGACAATCATTTCGTTCAGACCGAGAAATGTACTGCAGGCACCATTTGTCTGAAGGCGACATTCCAGCATCAGGTGGGATGTCGTGGTGTAATCGCCTTGCAAAATGGCTGCCAGGCAACTGGTGACCTCATCCGGGTCCAGATCCGCCAAAAACCCCAGTCTGCCCAAATTGACACCCAAAACGGGTATTTGATTGGTCGCCATCTGATTGGCAGCACGCAAAATCGCTCCATCTCCACCTAAGACCAGTGCGATATCTGCCTGAACCTGCTGTAGATTCCGTTCCCGGAACAGATCGATCAACAGGACCTCCGCACCCAGTTCTACCAGGCGACGGTGCAGGCGATCTGCTTCCTGTGGAACCCGGGGTTTCTGGCCATTACCCAAAATGATGAATCGCATGCGTCGACAAACTCGGTGCGTCAAGAATTACCACGATTTTAGGTGAAAATTCGCCCAGCAGCACTATTTTCTGGGAATTCAAGAATTTATGTTGCAACAGAGTTTACATTGGTTATACTTTGTGTTAACGCAATTATATTTTCTATTGTTGAGTATCTATTCATGGAACCGCGTTTTACAAAGAAGGGGTTTACCCTGATTGAACTGCTGGTGGTGATTGCGATCATCGCCATTTTGATTGGCCTGTTACTGCCCGCCGTGCAGAAAGTGCGGGAAGCAGCCAATCGAGCCAAATGCACTAATAATCTGAAGCAGATTGGGCTGGCCATGCATAATTATCACGCCACCTATGATCATTTTTGCCCAGGTTACACTTCAACACCCGCTTCCGTGAATGGGGATGGCCTTGGACCAGGCTGGGGCTGGGGTGCGTATCTGTTACCCTATTTAGAGCAGGAAAATCTGTTTCGACAGATCGATATCACCCGCGATATCAGCGATCCGTTCCATGCGGCTGTACGTACTACAATTCTGAAAGGATATCGCTGCCCCTCTGATTCGCCTTCGCAGGAATTGTGTTTGATTCCCACCGCTACAGGCTCAGTCAATGTCGCCTTTTCAAACTACGTTGGGATGGGCGGGACCTTCGAGGTCACTGATAACCCTGATGTGAACACAGGTATTCTGCTGCGTAACAGCAAAATTTCGACATCCGGCATTACGGATGGGACAAGTAACACCATCTTTGTTATCGAACGAGACAGCAAACGTTCGCCACTGACCACCTGGGTGGGTGCGATTACCGATTCTCATAATCCCCCACTGAATCCTGCGTACGGGCCAGAAGGTCCGCCCACGCTGATTCTGACCAATACGGGAGAACATGATGAAGGCCGCGTGCCCAACAACAACCTGCAGCATGTGGAAGACCCCACTTCACGCCATACAGCAGGGGTGAACACCCTGTTTGGTGATGGCTCGGTGCGAATGCTGAAAAACAGCATCAACCCATTTGCATGGGAGGCATATGGCACCATTGCGGGCGGGGAAGTGATTCAGGATGACTGATTTCGTCCTGACATTGCTGAAGCAATAATTTCATTGCACGATCACATTTGTGCCCATCCTTGAGAAAATCGACAACTGAGCTGGTTCGAGCACTTTCTATTCGTTACATTTCATCCCACTTGGGAAAACAGGCATTCTGCCGGAAAAAAAGTACAAAGAAAAGAACCTTCGGCAGTTCATTTGTGAGAAAACGATGAGTATCGAGCAACGAATCAGCGAGCTTCGCCAGCAGATTGATTACCACAATCAGCGGTACTATGTGGATGCGGAACCGGAAATCTCAGATCGGGAGTTTGACCGCTTGCTGCAGGAGCTGGTCGATCTGGAAAAAGCTCACCCGCAACTGGCAACTCCGGATAGCCCCACACAACGTGTCGGTGGGCAACCGATCGAAGGATTTGCCAAAATCACCCACCAGGTGCCGATGCTGTCTCTGGAAAACAGCTACGATTCGGCAGACTTAATCAAATTCGACAAAGATGTCCGAAAAGCAGCTGCGGGAGAGCATGTCGACTACACGTTGGAACTGAAAATCGATGGAGTTTCGATTTCCGTGACCTATGAAGGTGGGATTTTCCAGTTTGGTGCCACTCGTGGGGATGGCGATACCGGCGACGATGTCAGCCACAACTTACGCACCATTCTGGATGTGCCACTGAAACTGGCGGGGGAGCGCGTTCCGAATCGATTGGAAATTCGGGGCGAAATGTACATGACTCATGAAGAATTTGTGAGAATTAACCTGGAACGCACGGCTGAAGGGGAGAAACCGTACGAAAACACACGAAATTTGACCGCTGGTACCCTGAAACTGCTCGATCCTGCGCAGTCTCGCAAACGGAAGTTGCGGCTATTTGCATATGGTTTCGGTTATGCAGACGACATTAATTGTAATACGCAGCTTGAATTATTAGAGCTTTTTAAGGAAATGGGCTTGCAGGTAAACCCCCACACGGCCCACTGTCAGACGATTGAGGAAGTGATTGCCTTTTGCGATACCTGGAACACGAAACGCCACGATTTGCCCTATGATACCGACGGCATGGTGGTAAAAGTAAACTCGTTTGCGTTGCGGGAGCAACTCGGTTTTACTTCCAAAGTCCCACGGTGGGCACGAGCGTACAAATTTGCTGCGGAACAGGCAATTACCAAAATTGGTGAAATTGAACTTTCCGTGGGCAAGTTTGGTGAGCTGACCCCCGTGGCCATTTTTCAGCCACCGGTGCGTCTGGCAGGCACTACCGTCAGTCGAGCGAGCATGCACAACGCCTTCATTGTCGACCAGCTCGATGCCCGTGTGGGTGATTCCGTGGTGGTGGAAAAAGCGGGGGAAATCATACCACAGGTGGTTCAGGTGATTACGGAATCCCGAACCGGAGAGGAAAAACCACTCGTCTGGCCCAGCACCTGTCCGATCTGTCAGGGTGCGGTAGAACGGCAGGAAAGTAACAGTAGTTACGGCTACCGCTGCACCAATACGGCCACGTGTCCCGCCCAACTATCTGGACGGTTAATTTCCTATGCCAACCGCGAGCGGATGGATATTGATGGACTGGGCGACGAAGTAGCAAAACAATTGGTCGAAAGCGGACTCGTCAAAAGCCTTCCCGATCTTTATTCGCTGACCGAAAAGCAACTGCTGACGCTCGACAAGTTTAAAAAAGCAAAAGCTACCAACCTGTTAAAAGGAATTGAAGCGAGCAAAGGCCGCACGCTGGCAAGATTAATCGCCGCACTCAGCATCTATACGGTGGGGGACAGCCTGTCGGAAATTATTGCCAAAGAGTTCCCAACGATGGATCAGTTAGTGGCTGCCAGCGAAGATCAGATTTCAACTGTAAAAGGTTTGGGGCCAAAAAGGGCGAAATATATCTTCGATTTCTTCCATAGCCCCACCGGTATAGAACTGGTGCAGCAGTTAAAGGCGGCTGGAGTATGCATGGAGCAACCAGTCAGCACCACCACCCACGCCCAGGTGTTTGCGGGCAAAACGCTGGTGGTGACTGGCACACTAACCAAGTATAAACGCACCGAAATTGAATCGCTAATCAAAACATACGGTGGCACCGTTGCAGGAAGTGTTTCCAAAAAAACATCCCTCTTGATTGCTGGTGCTGATGCAGGCTCCAAGCTGGCCAAAGCCACCGAACTGGGTGTAACGGTAATTTCTGAAGACGACTTTGAAGCAATGCTTCCGAGTGAATAGCCAAAGCTGTTGAATATGGCTTCGTTGTTCACTTTCACTGATAGCGGTGCACAAATGCCTTCATTGCCTTCGGATACTATAATTCTTGTTTCATGAACAGCACTTTGCCTGTGGGAATCTATGCGTGCAATCATTGTCGGTGGGAATGGCCAACTTGGTCAGGAATTTTCGCAACTGCTTTTAGATCAGGCAGTTGTGGCGAATCGTAGCTCCATCGACTTGCAAAGTATGCCCAGCATTGAAGCGTTTCTTGATGCCCACCAGCCTACGGTAGTACTGAATTGTGCCGCTTATAACTTTGTAGATCGCGCAGAAAGTGAAGCGGATGCTGCGTTTGCCACCAATGCCCATGCGGTTCATCACCTGGCAAAAGCATGCCAGCAACGTGGCATCAAGTTCGTACATTTCAGCACAGACCATGTATTTGGGGGCGATTCTCAGCGTTCGATTCCTTATTGTGAAGGTGATCTACCCGCACCCGTATCGGTTTATGGGTGCAGCAAATTAGCAGGTGAACATCTCGCATTGGCAACCTGTCCATCTGCCTTGATTATCCGCACCTGCGGCCTTTACAGCTACCTCGGCAGTGGTGGCAAAGGGAACAATTTCGTCTTAACAATGCTGCGGCTGGCAGAGCGAAAAACCTTAAAAGTGATCGATGACCAGATCTGCTCTCCCACTTTTGCGGGTGATCTGGCAGCAAAAACGCTCGAATTGCTGGCAGTCCACGCACAGGGGGTTTTCCACATCACCAATCAGGGTGGGTGCTCCTGGTGGGAATTCGCTAAAACAATATTCGAATATGCGAATCTTGATGTTGAGGTGCAGAAAATCCGCACTGCAGAGTACGGACAGCCCGCACGTCGACCTGCTTACAGCGTCTTAAGTAGTGAAAGATTAGATACTTGGGGAATTGCACCCCTCCCCACCTGGCGCGATGCGGTGCGGCAATTTCTGAAAAAAAGCAATCTCTGAATTTCCACTGAAAACAGACATTCAGTCAATATCCTGAAAATACGAAGCGAAGAACAGGTTGTACATGATTTTGAAGTTGCTCAAGCGGCCAATTTCATGAGAAGATTTTCACAAAGGAAGCAGGCGCGATGGCTCCCAAACGCACCAAAGAGAACGCGGACTTACCTGTCAGTTCGAAAGATTTAAAAAGTTTTCGAACCCAGATCGACCAATTGGATCTGAAAATTCTGGAATTGATCAATCAACGTGCGGAGTTGGCCAGTCGGATCGGCAAAGTCAAGTCGGCAAATAATGAGAGTGTGTTTTCACCCGCACGTGAAGAAGAAGTCATTTCGAATGTGCTTTCGGCCAATGATGGCCCACTGCCGGAAGTCACGATTCGGGCGATTTATCGCGAAATTATCAGTGGGTCACGTGCGTTACAAAAAATCGACCGTGTCGCCTATCTGGGACCAGAATACAGCTTCAGCTACCTGGCTGCCCTGCACCGCTTTGGCCGTGCATCAGAACTCGTGGGCGTGAGCAACATTGCTGCCGTTTTTGAAGAAGTGGAGAGGGAACATGTCGATTATGGCGTGGTGCCACTGGAAAATTCCACTGATGGCCGCGTTGCCGACACGCTGGACATGTTTGTGCGGATGCCAGAGATTAAAATTTGCTCAGAAGTTCGCCTGCGGGTACACCACAACTTGCTGGCGAACGGCGAACAGGCGGAAATCCGCAGAGTTTACAGCAAGCCCCAGGCACTTTCGCAGTGCCGCAACTGGCTGGCGAAAAATCTACCCCAGGCCAGCCTGCATGAGGTAACCAGCACCACAGCAGCGGCAGAAATTGTGAAAACTACTCCTGGTTCAGCTGCGGTGGCTTCACGTGAAGCGGCTGTTCAATTTGGGCTGAAAATCCTGTTTACCAGTATTGAGGATTCGCCCCACAACGAAACGCGTTTTGCGGTGATTGGCTCCCACGCTGCTGATCGCACAGGAAATGACAAAACCGCCATCATGTTCATGATTCCCCACAGCCCGGGTGCGTTGGCGGATATTCTGAACGAGTTCAAGAAAAACAAAGTGAACATGACCTGGATTGAATCGTACCCCTACCCACAGGCGAAGGGGGAGTATGTTTTTTTCGTGGATTTCGACGGCCATTCCGAAGATTTGAAGGTCAAAAAAACGCTCAACAGTCTGGCAAAGCAATGCCACACATTCCACAATCTGGGATCCTACCCAGTCGCCAGCCTGGTGGAATAATTGTTGGATTGTCCCAAAGCCAAAGATGGGAATCTGTTGGGAAAAGAACCAATTATTAAGATTTGCTCACTTCATTCGGCCTGAGGCAAAGCTCATTCTTTAATTGTCGTTCGACTGGAAGATTGGCTTCTGACGCAACATCTGCTCGATCGGGCCGATTTTGAAACCGATCAACGCCACGTTGGGCATGCGGAATTCGTGGCGATCAGCACCTGCAGTGCGTACCGTTAAATCCCCACTGCCGAAACCAAGGAAGATGTGACGGAACCAGTCGTCACGGTGCTTTTCAATGGTCATCCCCATGGTGTCGTACACTTTTTCGCGTCCGCCAATCTGTTCGCACACGCGAATCTGCCCTGGGGTGAACACAATGTAAGAACGTCGGTCGAATACAAAGAACGCGACAAGCCAAGCAATCAGCAGCACGATCGCAAGGAAAATATACCCCGCCATATTAATGTAGATGTGAAGGCCACCAAATGCGTTGAAGATATCGTCCCACCAGCCAAACAAGCTGATGAACAGCGACAAAGTCACACAGCCAATAATCGCCACCAGCGACCACAAGCCCCGCAGCGGCACGTTGGTAATGATGATTACCAGACTGAGAATAATCAGGAAGAGTGGGCCCATCCATGATTTTGCACTGACGCGGGTCAGAATTCGAGATGCTTCCGCACCCATTTCCAGGTTGTTGGGCAGCGTCTTCGCTTCTTCGCGTTTTTTCTGTTCTTCAGGTGTTAATGCCTTGGTGTGTTTCGCAAGTTGGTGACCATCCCCCTCGACGTAAATTGTCATCTTGGTAGCGGGATTGCCATCAGCACCTTGAATCGAAGATTTCACCGCGACAGAACCAGCTGGGATAATTGCCAGACGGTTCCCTTCGAGGAAAGTCCAGAAAGCAAAGACGAGACCGAAAAACCAGATTGGCCACCAGTAATACAAGCTGGAGTGGCTGATGATACGGATCTCATTCGGTGCCGAAGCCTTTGAAGCTGCGGGGGTACTTGAAACCGGTGTTTGTGGGGTTTCAGGGGTCGACATGAAAATTTCCTCGCTACGAGTTACAAACCAAGAAATCTTACTTCTGTAACACTATTCGTATTTCAACTCACCATCTTAGGTAAATCTGAGATAATTTAAGGATTTCCTGTCCGAGAAACAGAATTTCTTGCTGAAAGAATGTCAAGTGATGACAGGTAGCCCGGAATCCGTGGGCAAGGTGGGCAAAACGACATAAATCTGCTGCTCATCCACCTGAACCCCAAACGATTGTATACATATGCGAGGATTGTCTGCCCACGCACCATCCGCAAGCCGGATTCTCCAGTAGTGCCATGGGCAGGTAACGATGCCATTTTCGACGTAACCACCTGCCAGCGAAGCACCTGCGTGCGGACAGCGGTCGTCAATTGCAAAAAATCCATCCGGAGTGTGGAAGACGCTGATCGGCTGTTGCCCCACCACGATCGTTTTGCATTCATTTAACGGTAAATCAGCCACCGTGCATACAAGATGTCGCGTACTCATCAGTTACCATTCTTGTTCAATCGAAAATCCTGACCTATCCTATCTTGTAGCGAGACAAAGCGGGGCGGAAATGCTCGAAATCGAAATTAAGTATGCCTTACCCCACCTTGAATCGGTTCGGGAGCTATTAATTCAGCTTGGGGCGGAATGCGTGGGCACCCAACTGGAAGATGATACTTACCTGAAACCGCCCGACCGGGATTTTGCACAGACCGATGAAGCACTGCGACTGCGTTTGATCGGTGACCAGTTGATGGTCACTTATAAAGGACCTCGCCGTTCCGGAATTACCAAGAGCAGGCAGGAAATAGAACTGCCGTTACTGACCACACTTTCAGAAGCATTAGAATTTTTTCAGGCACTTCGATATCAGGTGGTTGCTACAATTCATAAAGAGCGGGAAATCTTTCAACTCAATCGGGACGGATTTACCATCCACGCCTGCCTGGACTGTGTCCGCGGGCTGGGGGATTTTATTGAACTGGAAGTCCTGGCGTCCGAAGAGCAGGAAACCCGCATCCAACCACTGCTGAATCAGTTGTCCCAGCAACTGCATTTAAGCCGCATGGAGCCGCGTTCCTACCTGGAAATGCTACTCCTGCTCAACCCCGCCGGAGAATCAAGATTTGTCAATGGAAGTGCTGCCTGAAATCATTCCCAGTATTGCCCTCATTCGCGAAAAAATACGGTCGATTCACCACGAAGGGAAACTGATTGGCCTGGTGCCAACAATGGGCGCCTTACATGACGGCCATGCCGAACTCATGCGCACGGCACGTGGGCAATGCGACTACCTGGTGACCTCCATTTTTGTCAATCCGGTGCAGTTTGGACCCAATGAAGATTATGACCGCTACCCACGCACGTTTGAAGCAGACAAGGAACTGTGTCGTGGCTGTGGGGTGGATGCAATTTTCGCCCCCACGGTGGGGGAAATGTATCCCGACGGCTTTCAGACCTACATCGACGTAACTGAAGTATCCAAAGGACTTTGCGGCGATCGACGTCCCCACCATTTCCGGGGCGTTACCACCGTTGTGGGCAAATTATTTCACATAGTATCACCTGATATTGCCTGGTTCGGCCAGAAAGACGCCCAACAGGTGCGGGTCATCCGCCAGATGGTCAAGGATCTGCTGTTCCCGGTCAACATCGTGGAAGTGCCCACCGTGCGGGAGCCAGACGGGCTGGCACTCAGTTCCCGCAACCGCTATCTGACTGAGAGCCAACGCACGCAGGCGACTTGTCTGGTACAGGCACTTCGGCACGCGGAAGCCAAATTGAAAACCGGCGTCAGGCAGGTCAGCCAGTTGCGACTGGAAATGATTGCCATTGTCGATGCGATGCCTGATGCCAGGCTGGACTACATCGAAATTGTGGATGAACAGACTTTGCAGCCGATGACAGAAATTGACCGCCCCGCATTGGTGGCATTAGCGGTTTATTTTGATCAAACCCGCTTGATTGATAATACTATCCTTGTCCCCAATTAAATCTCTTGCTTGGTGGAGCAACCATGCTCAACCCCCTGTTCGTTCCGGAAGTCCGGAAAATGATTGTTGATGAAAATGATAAAGGGATGAAAGCCTTTGTCGAAATGCTCCACCCTTCCACCGTTGTGGCGGTGCTGTCGGACAATCAATTTTCGGAAGAAGATGTCTGGAAAGTGCTGAAAAATACCGAATTTCCGAAACAGGCAGCTATTTTCGAATACTTTCCTGTGGAAAAGCAGGTGGAGCTGGCACGTGGTGTGGGGCAGTCCCACCTGGCGAAAGTGATTGAAGTGATGTCGTCGGACGACCGCGTCGATCTGTTACGACGCCTCGATCCGCAGGCGATGGAAGCAATTGTGCGACTGGTCGATGAAGCGGAACGGCGGGATATTGCCAATCTGTTTCGCTATCAGGAAAACACGGTGGGGTCGATTATGACCACCGATTACGCCTTGTTACACCTGGGGATTACAGCTGGCTATGCGATCGACAGGCTGCGTCTTCAGGCACCCGACAAAGAGACCATTTACTACATCTACATCCTGCAGGAAAACACTCGTAAGTTATTGGGGATTCTGCCTTTACGTTCATTAGTGCTGGCTGGTCGCTTCACTCCGATCAAGGATATCGTGGATACGGGCGACCTGGTGGCATTGCGACCGGATGACGACCAGACCGTGGCGGCCAGCAAATTGGCGGAATATGACCTGGTAGCCATTCCCGTGGTAGATGACCAGCGACGATTGGTGGGGATTGTTACCCACGATGATGTCATCGATGTGATTACCGATGAAGCCACCGAGGATATGCAGAAACAGGCCGCTGTGGGCACCCTGACAGGGGACTTTACACAAACCAGTTTTTTTACTGTCTGGCGAAAACGAGCATTCTGGCTTTCATTGTTGTTCGTTGGGGAATTGGCTACCTTTTCGGTGATGGCCGAGTTTGAAGAACCCCTGACGGCAGTTGTCGCCCTGAGCTTCTTCGTTCCCCTCTGTATTTCCACAGGTGGGAATTCCGGTTCCCAGGCGGCATCACTCACCACGCGAGCACTGGCGCTAGGGTTTATCCGCTTTGGCGATTGGAAGAAAATCCTGACACGGGAACTGACAATGGGGCTGGTGTTGGGCCTGACCCTGGGACTGATGGGACTGCTACGGGGTGCGACTACCTCCGACGATGTCCGCAGTGCCCGTAAAGAACTAAAGGAATCGTTCGAAGTGCTTGTACCAAAAGAGGTTACGTTGAACAAGGGTGCAGAAATACAGATTCCGACAGGCTCCCGCATTCTGGCTAGCGATCCCAGCCACGCCAACGCCTATATTGGTCTACCAAGTGGGCAGCAGTTTCTGGAAGAACCATCCCACGTGGAAGGGTTTCGGAAGTACATTTTCCCCGAAGGCTGTTCGTTGCGAAGTGAAACCGCGAACCGTTGGCTCTTTGCGCTGGTCATCGCACAATCGGTGGCCTTTGTCTGCATCTGGGGAACAGTGCTTGGTTCGATGTTGCCATTGGTATTTTCAAAGTTCGGCATCGATCCCGCCTTTGCGTCTGGTCCCTTCGTCGCCACATTTGTGGATGTGACAGGCATTCTGATTTATTTTTCGATTGCCAGTGCCTATTTGCTCTAAGCTCAACTATCAGTTCTCTCAGTTCAGCTGAAGGTGCCCGGCCCGGGATCGTTTGTTCCTTTGCCTTGTGAACAAATTTTGGTAAAACATCGTATAATTGCGTAGTAGACTCTCCCACAGAGTTTTAGTTAATGTGCGTCACTGAAACAAAGGTAAGACGATGAATCGTCGACAGTTTTTTGCTGCCAGTGCTGGTGTTTTGCCCGTGGTGGCAGGTTGCAGCATCAGTTCCGTAGAAGATCCCTGGAAATCTGCGGGAAATAAACCAAAAATTCTGACCAGTTTTGCCCCACTGTATTGCTTTGCGGCAAAAGTGGCTGGGGAAGATGCTGCCGTAAAATGCCTGCTGACGACACGTGGGCCGCACTTTCATAATGATGCCACCGTAACCGACCTGGAACTGGCACGTGGTTGCACCGCTTTTGTCATCAATGGGATCGGCCTGGATGAAGGGCTGGCAGACAAATTGGGCTCGAACTGTGGTAATCCCAGCTGGCAGGTAGCCAATCTGGGTGCCTCGATCAAGGAACACCATTTGCGGGAGGGTGCCTGCCACCACGATCACGGTGCGGGCGAAGAACATGATCATGGCCACGATCCCCACGTTTGGCTGGGTGCAAAGCATGCCCAGACAATGACCCAGGCGATGATTGATTTCATGGTCAAAATTGATCCTTCACGTGAACAAGGTTACCGCTCGCGTGGTGCGAGCTTTATTCAGGAATTGCAACAACTGGCCCTGACTGGCAAAGAACGACTGAGCAAATGCAAGGATCGTCGGCTGATCAGTTTTCATGATTCTCTGGTCTATTTCGGCGACACCTATGGTGTTGACATTGTCGATTCCATTGAATTGGAAGCGGGCCACGAACCCTCGGCACCCCGCATCAATGCGCTGGCCAGAAAATGCCGATTGGCCAATGTGCGCCTGATTGCCGTAGAGCCACAATTTCCTTCCCACACCTCCGCACGCCTGTTACTGCAGGAACTGCGAAAGCAAAATGTAGATGCCCAGTTTGTGGAAGTGGATCCAATGGAAACCTGTGCTGAAAACGATCTGACCGCCGACTACTATGTGCGGCGGATTACGATGAATATTGACAACCTGGTGGCGGCGATGTCCTGATGGAATCTTTGCTGGAAGTTAAAAATTTATGTGTCACCTTAACAGGTAGACCCATTCTTAAGAATCTGACTCTGGCTATTCCCAAAGGCCAGATCTCTGCCCTGATTGGGTTGAATGGTTCTGGAAAGTCGACCTTTTTGAAGACACTCCTGGGAGAGCACCACTTTTCAGGTGATGTGCTGCATTTGTGCACGTCTGGCAGAAAAAGAGGCCTGCCGGAACGGGTGGGCTATGTTCCTCAGAAGTTGTCAATCGATGCCCGCTTACCCTTGACGGTGCTGGAGTTCATTGCTCTCTCCTGTCAACGCCGCCCACTGATACTGGGGATTTCGCGTGCTACGAAAGAACTTGCGAAAACGATTCTGAAAAAAGTTTACGCCGAGCACCTGTTACAATCTCAACTCGCGAAACTCTCCGGTGGGGAAATGCAACGGGTGTTACTGGCGATTGCGCTCCACCCCACCCCGGAAATTTTGTTGTTGGATGAACCCGCTGCGGGCATCGATTTTGCCGATCAGGAACCGTTTTACCAATTGATTTCCCAATTGAACAAAGACCTGGGCGTTACTGTGGTGCTGGTTTCCCATGATCTGCATATCGTCAAAAAGTATGCCAATGTGGTCTATTGCTTACGAAGTGGCAATATTGTGCTGCAGGGAAATCCTGAAGAAGTTCTCACAAATGAGAATCTTGTCAAAACTTTTGGACGTGCAGCCAGCTTTCTCTTTTCCTCTGCAGGTGGGGAAGAAACTACCCACGTGCACGATGTCACCTGCATTCATTAAGATTCACTCATATTTTTCCAGGTCAGTACGGGCATCGGCCTGATTTGTGCTAGATTTCTGGAATCTCTTCAGGTATGCTGCACAGATGGAACAAATGAACCTGCACGAGCGATTTCTGGAAGCGATTTGTGCAGAACCGGATGATGACTTGCCAAGATTGGTTTATGCAGACTGGCTGGATGCACAAAACAATCCCCGTGGGGAGTTTATTCGGTTGCAATGTCTGTTGCATCGCTTACCCACTGATCACCCCACTAGAAAAGTTTTGGCTGCAAGAACTTACATGCTGTCGTTGCAGTTGAAAAGGATGTACCGCGAAGCACTGCTGAAATTCACCACGGTGCTGCCGGAATACCAGCGGGGATTCATCGAAAGCATTGTGATTGATGCACAGGTGTTTATTCGGAATTTTGCAGAAATCTTTCGGCTCGCACCGATTCAGCACGTTACTTTTATCGATGTGGGGAATTGCCTCTCTCAGTTATTTGATTGTCCCGGAGTGGCCCGTCTGCGATCGATTGCCATTTTTGCCCAGCATTTAGGCGAAGATCTTGGCCTGGTGGTAGCCAATTCGCCCCACCTGGAACGGTTACAAACCTTGAAGTTACGTCGGAATCGCCTTCGCTCGCAAGGTGCGGCATTGCTGGCAAACACTACCAACTTGCCGGGACTCACGACGCTGGATTGCAGCGAAAACGAAATTGGCGATGAATTTCTATATTCCCTGGCAAGATCGCGACACCTGAATTCATTAAAAAATCTCATTGTTTCACAAAACGAGATCACACTTGCTGGTTTGCAGGCAGTGTTATCACCCGTTGGGTTGCCGAATCTGTCCCGCGTGGTGCTGCAATATAACCAATTAGCTATATTAGAACGCGGTAGAACATCACTTCAGTTTGGTTCGAATACCGGGAGGGTGCAGCACCTTGATTTGTCGCACAACGGTTTGAATGCCACGGTTTTGTCCCACATTCTGGAAATGAATGGGTTAGATCAAATAACCGATTTGAACTTATCCTACAACGACTTAGGAAATCAGGGAGCATGGGTGATTGCCCACTGGCCTGGTGCCTGTCATCTGGAAAACTTAAATCTGGGAAACAACCGAATCAGCGATGATGGTGCCCGGGTGCTGGCCCGAGCCAACAATATGTACTCATTAAAACGGCTCGATTTACGCGAAAATCCCATCCACAATAATGGTGCCAAAGAGTTTCTTGATCCCACGGTGCTCCCAAGTCTGGAGGGGGTCGAACTTTCGATGATGGGCATTTCTGGGCAAATGTGGACCGAGTTGCGAGAGTATTTTGACAAAAAGATGCTCGAAAACCAAATGAAAAGCAATTCAAATTAGAATTTGGTTACTGCAATGAGTCTAACCCCTTACGGGACAACGGGTTGGGTCCAGGCGGTTTCCATGTCGCCTTTCTCATAAGGTCGTGGGTGGGCCTTTGTCGATACAATTTTTGCCCGCACGTACAGTTCGTTGCCAGTAAATTGATAAACTGCTTTCGAACCCTTGGAAGTTTGTAGCACCTTGCCCACGTTGGCATCGTAGCGATTGGTCACATTCAGTTGTTTCCCTTCAGAATCCAGCACTGGTGTAGCGGTTAGCGGGGTGTTTTTCATAGTGCCGATGAAGTCGATGCGATATTCGATTCCCGCTTCGGCTGCCACTTCCACCACCAGTTCTTTCGGTGTTTTGCTGACATCTTTCAATGTCACCCCGGATGATGCATAAAAATCGCCTGCATTCATTGCACGGACAATCGATTCGGCAGTCAGATGCCGCGCTTTGACCATGACCCAGCCGCGGCCCGGGTTCGATTCCGTCATTGCATATTTGTGGTAGCGGTGGGCATCATCGGTACCTACACCATAAACCAGAGGCAGATTCAGTTTACCTAGCCGCAACGCCAGAATAATATCCCAGATCTGTTCGGTGCTGGCGTGGGTCGCATCGCCGTAGTTCCGCACCGAAGGGTGGCCGTTGAATACTTCAAAAAACTTCAGTTCTTCCACCACGGCCATCTGTTCTGCCTGTACTGCCCAGCCAAAGTTGGGGTGGTTCAGGAAGGTAAACATCGGCCAGCCGGATTTCTGCTGTTGATCACCCACCGCACGTAGATTCATTCGAATGGTTTCTGCCACCGTCATTTCATTTTGTGGCTTGATGACAT
The DNA here is from genome assembly GCA_041399155.1 of Zavarzinella sp. NCBI lineage: Bacteria > Pseudomonadati > Planctomycetota > Planctomycetia > Gemmatales > Gemmataceae > Zavarzinella > Zavarzinella sp. The sequence goes on along the minus strand of JAWKTI010000002.1, from coordinate 212,958 downwards.
CCCGCAGATTGATCCCGTTCATGTGGATCGGAGCCCGCAGGCAGGATGCAGAGATTTCCTCTGCCGGAATCATTAAAAATTTGCCAGATTCTTCCACCAGCGAACGAAATTCGCGTAATGGTTTTAATCGAACTTCGTCCCCAGTTTTCCCTTTTCGCACCTCCACCCAGTTGGGGCCAAAGCGGTTCAGGTATTTGTCCATTGCAACGGTGTGGTTTCGTGTACCACTTTTCACGGGAATCCAGCGATCGCCTTCCGCAATCACGTTGTGGTCGGTCAGTGCCAGAAAATCATACTTTTCTGTCTTGTACCAGTCGGCAATCATTTCCGGGAAATCATCCCCATCACTCCACAAAGAGTGGGTGTGCAGGTTCCCTTTCCAGTAACGAACTTCGTCCGGCACGATCTGTTTCACAACTTCTTTGGAAGGGTCTTTCGGTGTGGGCTGATCCCCAGCCGTTGCCAGCCAGATAAACACACCCACCGAAATCAGTGCTGCCAGCCCACCACGCAGACTTTTCTTCATCTTTGCTTGTCCTTTTTCAATGAATGGTGACAGTTTACCGGATCGGTGGGCAAAACGCGAAGCCGGAATTGTGAAGATTTCATGGCTGACACGCTGCCACCGATGAAAACAATTGCAGTATGCTTCGCTGTACCTTTAAGCTGGTAAGTTGAACTTAACCGAGACCGCCATTGAACATACACTGAAGTTGTTGGCTAAAAGTGGCTCAAGTGTGCGATTGGAGCAGGAATCGCTTTGTATCCAGTCCGCGATTTTACTCAATCGCGAACTCCATTTGGCGAGGGCATGCGATGGCTGATGACCTGAGTATCGTGTTGACCGCCGTTGATCAGCCGCTCGCAGCTGCGTGGCAGCGATGGTGTGGCGACTTGCGGTGCGTTGAAGTCCACCATGGGTCGATCTTCGACGTGGCTTGCGACGCGGTGGTCAGCCCGGCCAACAGCTTCGGGTTTATGGACGGCGGCATCGATAGGTTGTACTCCGAGTTCTTCGGGCCTGCTACGCAGGACCAGGTGCAGGCGTGTATCCGAAACTGCCACGGCGGCGAACTTCTAGTTGGGCAGGCCGAAATCGTCCCGACCGCACACACCTATATTCCGTACCTGATCACCGCTCCGACGATGAGGGTGCCGACTACCCTTGGCCGGTCTGTTCACCCTTACCTGTCGACGCGGGCGGTTCTGTTACTCGTCCTGAAGGGCCGGTTCTCGTGCGGTGAGTTGGCCGGCCAGCCCGTCGCCGAGAGGGTCCGTCGAGTCGCGTTTCCGGGGCTGGGTACAGGTGTCGGCCGGGTCCCGCCGGTAGTGTGTGCCAAGCAGGTGCGGGCGGCGATCGAGGACTTCGTGCTAGGCCGGTTCGAATTCCCCGACTCAGCGATCTAGGCCCGCAAGCGGCACGACCGACTCGCTGGAGAGTGAAGGAACGCCGAACAATCCGAGACCGCACAGCATTTAGCTATTTCGAGACACGTAGCTAACCAATCCCTTCATCCAGCTCATCCACTTCCGCGATTGAACATATACTAAAGGCGGCATTTACGTGCGGCGTAAGTGAGCGATTGGAGCAGGAATCGCTTTGTATCCACTCCGCGACTCTGCTCAATCGCCGACCCCTGGTTGGCCTAAAACGAATGGTTTAATTAACTTCAATCGTGTGGAAGAACCTCTAGATACCAGACGGCTCAGCAGTAGAGGTTTCTGCCAAGATCAGTTCCATCATTGGATGTATTCGATGAACATTGGGATACACCGGGCATGGGTGACATTCAAATCACTAATGCTTTCTGGACTGCACCGTTGCATCTACTTAACCCAGTCACGAAACTTGTCCAAGTTCATCGCCATGATCTTCCAGCCAATCTGCGTCAATCAATTTGTGTACAAAGATTGGGAAATTGAATCATCATGCGACATTCGTTTACTCTTCATCTTCGCGTAATTTTGCCAGCACCGACAGGTCTTCCAGTGTGGAAGTATCCTGACTTGTGGTGCGGCCTGCTGCAATATCCCGCAGCAGTCGACGCATGATTTTACCCGATCTGGTTTTTGGCAGGGCCTTCGCAAAGCGGATTTCATCGGGCCGGGCCAATGCCCCGATTTCTTTTGCCACGTGGTCGCGAAGTTCTTTCTTCAACTCGTCCGTCTCTTCCAGTTCGCCTTTCAGTGTAACAAAACAGCAAATCGCCTCGCCTTTCAGATCATCGGGACGTCCCACAACGGCAGCTTCTGCGACTTTGGGGTGGCCCACCAGGGCACTTTCCACTTCCATTGTGCTCAAACGGTGGCCAGAAACGTTCAACACATCATCCACACGGCCCATCACCCAGAAATAGCCGTCTTCGTCGCACCGTGAACCATCAGCGGTAAAGTAAGCGCCGGGGATCTGCGACCAGTATTGTTGTTGGTACCGTTCATCATCGTTGAAGATTGTACGCATCATGGAAGGCCACGGATGCTTGACTACCAGAAAACCACCTTCGTTAGCGGCGACACGGTGCCCCTGTTTATCCACCACTTCCGCCAGAATCCCCGGAAACGGCCTGGTAGCACTTCCCGGTTTGGTGGGTATCGCACCTGGCAGTGGCGATAGCATGATGGCACCCGTTTCTGTCTGCCACCAGGTATCGACGATGGGACAGCGTTCTTTCCCGATCACCGTGTGGTACCACATCCAGGCTTCCGGATTGATCGGTTCCCCCACCGAACCTAGCAGGCGCAGCGAGCTCAGATCGTGGGCATCGGGGTGCTGATTGCCCCACTTGATGAAGGCACGAATCGCTGTGGGTGCGGTATAGAAAACGCTGACACCATATTTTTCAATGATCGACCAGAACCGATCCTGTTTCGGTGCGTCCGGTGCCCCTTCGTAAATGACGGTGGTGCAACCATTTGCTAGCGGACCATACACAATGTAGCTGTGGCCGGTAATCCAGCCGATATCAGCGGTGCACCAGTAGATGTCTTCATCTTTGATGTCAAACACCCAGCGGTGGGTCAACGATGCCCCCAGCAGATATCCACCGGTAGAGTGGACAATCCCTTTTGGTTTGCCTGTCGAACCGGAGGTATAGAGAATAAACAGGGGATGTTCACTGTCTAGTGGGGTGGCTTCACAGACCACTGAAGCCTCACTCATTAATTCGTGGTACCAGAGATCCCGACCGGGTTTCATTTCAATGGCATGTCCGGTGCGGTTCAGCACGATGCATTTCTGCACGCTGGGCGATTTTTCCAGTGCAACATCCACATTCTGTTTCAGTGGGACAATTTTGCCACGTCGCCAACTGCCATCCGCGGTAATCACCAGCTTCGATTGGGCATCGTTATTGCGGTCTGCCACCGAATCTGCCGAAAAGCCACCAAATACCACCGAGTGGGTGGCACCAATGCGGGCACAGGCCAGCATGGCGACCACTGCTTCCGGCACCATTGGCATGTAGATCGTAACGCGATCTCCGGCCACAATACCAATATTTTTCAGGCAGTTGGCAAACTGGCACACTTCGCGGTGCAGTTGCTGGTAGGTCAGGGTGCGGGTATCGCCCGGTTCCCCTTCCCAGATAATGGCGGCTTTATTCTTGCGGGAACAATGCAAATGGCGGTCGAGGCAATTGTAGCTGGCGTTTATTTTCCCGCCCACAAACCACTTTGCGTGGGGCAATTGCCAGTCCATGGCGGTGTGCCAATTTTCGAACCAATGGAGGTTTTCTGCCTGGTTTTCCCAGAACGCCACAGGGTCTGCGGCGGCTTTGGCTGCCACTTCTTCATAGGCTTCCATACTGCCAAAATAGGCCGTTTCCGCAAACTCCGGCGGTGGGGGGAAAGTTCTGGATTCGCGCAGAACACTGGTGATATTTTTGCTTGGAGAGGTCATTTTGTTGTCCACAAATCAATTCAAAACTTACCAAAAGCCTATGCAAAATCGGTTCAGTCTCAATAGTTGCAGGCGTCATTCTTCCTTGTCTGGCCCCCACCTGGGCAGTCAGATCTGCTACTGGCATAGCATTTCCGCCCAACCACCCCATAATAGGGGATATGTCAGTAGCAGAAATCCTGGGCCCCAGTGGGCGAATCGCCCAGCAATTACCCGAATTCGAATCCCGACCCCAACAAATGCAGATGGCCGAAGCTGTGGCCAGTGCGTTACAGGACGACCATTCCCTGGTGGTGGAAGCAGGTACCGGCGTGGGGAAATCGTTTGCCTATCTGGTGCCCGCAATTCAGGCGATTCTCGCCAACGAAAATTTTCGCGTTGTCATCGCCACCAATACTATTCAGTTGCAGGAACAATTAATCCAGAAAGATATCCCCTTTCTGCAGGATGTGTTCGAAGAGGATTTTCGGCCGTTACTGGTGAAAGGTCGCAGTAACTACTTAAGCCGCAGGCGTTTGCGCGTGGCGGTCACCTCGCGGAAACAGTTGCTTTTTCAGGAAGATGCCCAGTTACAATTGCTGCAACTGGCGCCTTGGGCCCGTGCAACCAAAGATGGTAGTAAAAGCGACCTGCCTGGCCTGCCCTCCCCAGCGATCTGGCACTTAGTGGAGAGCGATTCTTCCAACTGTCTGGGGCGGGAATGTGCCGATTACAACAAGTGTTTTTACTTCAACGCCCGCCGTGGGATTCAGAATGCCCGCCTGTTAATTGTGAACCACGCCCTGTTCTTTACCGATCTGGCGGTGCGTAGTTCCGGCGAAGCAAGTATATTGCCAAATTATGATGCAGTAATATTCGATGAGGCCCACCTGGTGGAAGACGTGGCTGCCTCCCACCTGGGGATGGATCTGCACGAAGTGGGCGTCGAAATGCTGCTCAATCGACTGCATTCCACCCGCACCCAACGTGGGCTGTTGCATATTTATGGCGATGAACAAGACCTGTTTTTGCTGCAGGCCACCCGCCAGCACGCGGACCAGTTTTTTCATTCGATCCGCACCTGGTACGATGCGCAGGGCAATTTTAACGGTCGCGTGCGTCAGGCGGGGATCGTTGTGGACACCTTTTCCGAAGAATTAAGCAAACTGATCACCCGCCTGCAGGCAATCAGCAGTGAAATCAAGGTCAAGGACGAGCAAATTGAGCTGGAAAGCGTCATCACGCGGTGTACCACCTTGCGGGATTCGATTCGCTGGTGGCTGAATCAAACCGATCCAGAACAGGTTTACTGGATTGAAAAACAGGTGATGAAGAACAATCGCATTCAATTGTGTGCCGCACCGGCGGATGTCAGTTCTGCTCTCAAAGAAAAATTATACTCCCGCGTGAAAAAAGTGATTTTCACCAGTGCCACCCTTAGTTCCGGTGGGAAAGGGGGCTTTACCCACTTTCGCAAACGGTTGGGAGTTCCAAAAGGGAAAGAACTGGCTTTGGGCAGCCCATTCGATTACGAAAAACAGGCAGAAATGCACCTTTTTCGGAATATGCCCGATCCTGGCTCGTATTCCTCGGCTTACGAACAGAAAGTCATTGAACTGATCCCCAAATTTGTGGAACGCACGCAGGGAAACGCGTTTGTGCTGTTTACCAGCTACCAGTTTATGGTGCGTGCCACCAAACAGTTGCGGGACTGGTGTGTATTGAACCAATACGCATTGTTGACTCAGGGTGAACAACTTTCAGCACCCAAATTGCTGGAAGAGTTCCGCAAAACCCCACGTGCCGTGCTTTTTGGTGTGGATACCTTCTGGCAAGGGGTGGATGTTAAAGGTGATCAGCTTCAGAATGTGATGATCACCAAACTGCCCTTTCTGGTGCCGGATCGCCCACTGACAGAAGCTCGGTTGGAGGCGATTGAAGCCGCCGGTGGCAAACCATTCTTCGATTATCAGATTCCGATGGCGGTCATTAAATTGAAGCAAGGCGTCGGGCGACTGATCCGCACCAGCACCGATCGTGGGCTGATTGTGCTGTTCGACCCACGTGTTCTGACCAAAGGTTACGGCAGCACCTTCCTGAATGCGATGCCCGCCTGCAAGCGGATCGTGCACGAGTAGAATTTGCCTGAAGTTTTTTTGCAAGCCTATAATAATCAAACAATAATACCTGCGATTTAGAAAATGAGTTCGAGAATCATGCCAACGCGAATTGAACTGCAATAGGGGCAGATTGTTGAATTCGCATCGATTCAATAATGAGTTTTTTATCATAATTTAATCGGTTTGATCTTCAATGTGATGATCCATCTGCTTCGGAGTACACGTTCATGGCAAATCAACGCAACCTGCAGTTTTCCTGGGCGATTTATTGCAGATTAGTATTTTGCATTCTTGCATTCTTCGCAAAACCCGGAGAAATTATCGCACTATGCGGCTTGTATGAAGGCGCAATCGTACCGATTGAACGTGTGAAGGATCCCACTGCAGCGAAAGCTCTTCGGCAACAAATAGACGAGCTTAATCGGATTTCAAATTCAAACAACATCTGTATAGTGTGCCACCTTTATGGCGGTGGGGGACCGCGCAACGATTACGGAAATGCCGCAAACGTGCTGCTTTCCATCAAAGATCGTGAAGCTTTTTCCCGTTCACGTAAAGCAGGAAACGTTCTATGGGAAATTCCAGCGAATCCTCTGCTTCCGAACTCGCCGACTTTTGGAGAGTTGTTCCAGCAAGGCAGACTTCCTGCGATCGGGTTCGGAATCCAGGCACCTCAGCCCCGCTTAGAATCCGAACTTGCCCCCATACCACTTTCGGTTCAGGTGGCCCGGCAGCTTGTCAAAGAAACAGAGTCGAAATCTCCTTGGGAAATAATGCAATTAAGCAGAACCGAAGCAATTACTACTGAAGTTGCCGCAGAACTTGCCAGATTTCGTGGTGAAATGCTGATTCTAGGGATCAAGTCACTATCGCCTGAACTAGCGAAAGTACTCTCTGGCAGTAAGGTGGCATCCATCTGGCTTCACTCGGTGACTTCTGTTTCTCCTGAAGCGGCAAGCACTATTGCCAATTTCCCCGGAGAATTGGTAATGACCGGACTCTCTGAACTCGAATCTGTGCCGTTGGCGCAAAAACTTGTTTCGCGCAAATCAGCACTTTCTTTCCCGTACCTCTATTCGATGTCATCAGAAATTGCAGATGTATTGGCGAGAAACACGAAAGGGCTCACACTCAGCGCTATCACGAAGATTCCCGTCGAAGTTCAGGACAAACTGGCAGAGACTTCAAGCATCCTGTACATGCCTAATCTGGCCTCGCTTGACTCGATGGCTCTGGCAAAGGTATTGATCCAGGGATCACGAGTGTTTCTTCCCAATCTTCGGCAAATCACTGTCGAACAGGCCAGACTGTTCAGCAATATCAAGAGCTCTGGCCTTTATTTGGGTGGCATATATCTACCTGCCAGCGCAGTTACTCCAATAGTAGTATCTGCGATCACACAGAACCCTGTTCGTGTCCGGGTAACATTGGTCGGCACACAGCAACTCCCTGCCGAGAGCTTGGAAGGATTTTTACGGGGTGGTAATTTTGTAACCTTGCGTGATGTATCCTCACTCACACAGGAGCAGATTCGCGTTCTTTCCAAGTTGGTGCAAGAAAAACGGGACGCGCTTAGCATGATTGGGATTATCTCTTTGCCCAGGCTGAAGAATCTGGATTCCCCTGCCGTTGCTTTAGCACTTGGTACGGCGAGTAATTCGTTTCCAAATGTGACTTCAATCTCCAGGGACGCTGCAGATGCATTAGGAAAGCTTCCAGAAGCTACCAGGAAAAATCGTGATGGGATGCTCGAATTCGCTCCATCCGGTGTTCTGTCTTTTCCAGTTCTCGAAGAACTCAGCCCCGAAACGGCTCTACTACTGACCCAACGCAAGTGGCAAAGTATCTCATTTCCTGCGTTACAAGATTACTCCGTGGAAATGATCAAATCAATTACCCGACAAAGTAGAGATGTTACTCTTGGTCTGACCAGCATTCCTGAAGAGTTGGTGGAAGCGTTTGATAATTCGGAAGATAACGTAACACGGCAATTCTCCTTTCCTAACCTGATCGATCTCTCGCCGAAATCTGCGCGAACTCTGGTCAGCCGACTCAATAAGGAAATCAAAATATTAAACCAATACGTCCGCTTGTCAAACACTCCCAACTTAAAATTTGGTGGCGATTATTTTGCAGTAGGTGTCACTTTGCCAACACTGAAGCCTGAAGTGGCTCTGGAACTTGCAAAATATCATGGGACCATTTATTTCTTTGGGCTGGGAGAACTTCCTGATCAATCTGCTGAAGCCTTCTCAACATTTCAAGGGCGTTATCTTTTCCTTGCAGGTCCAGGGGTAAGAAGATTAACTAAACAGGCGGCCGGGTCTCTGGCAAAGTTAGAAATAAATTTACAGATCGAACTGCGGGAGCTGGATTCAGTGCCACTCGCTGAAAAATTTGCACGGCAAATATCCTGGACGTTGCAAAATCTGGAATTCGTTTCCAAAGATTCCGTTACAACACTGATCAAATACAAACAGTTTTTCAATTTGCGACAGATTGTTGAGCTGGATTCTCCTGAATTGGCAGGCCGTTTGTTGCAGAATACTTATGGACCTACTCTCCCGGCAGCCACTCGACTTTCACCTGAAGCAGCAGCAGTCGTCGCTAAAAGTAACTACTCGGTGCTGCTTGGTCTGGAATATCTTGATTCCGCAGAAGTTGCGCGCTCACTGACACAAGTAAGCAAAGGCGTCAATTTACCACGTCTCCGTGCTGCGTCTCCAGAGGTAATCGCGATCCTGAAAAGTTCGAAATCAATCAAAGTTGAAAATATTGACTCCCTCTATCTTCTCTCACTAGCAAACTGATTGGATAAATAATAATGTTCTGTTTTATTTCTCAGACTGTCATTTGTTCGGTTTCCATCTGGGTGGCACAGTTTACCACTATTGAGCTTAACCAATCATTGACAAAACCCACTAATGAAGAGAAAATCCAGAATCTGATTGAGTTGCTTGGTCATCCTGCTTTCAAGGTGCGGGAGCAGGCAAGCCGTGATCTGGAAACTTTCGGAATTGAAGCAAAACCTGCACTCATCCGAGCAATTCTCGAAAATAAAGATGCTGAAATTCAGGTTCGTTGTCAGGCACTGTTACCCAGAATCGAGTTAAATTTTTGCTGGAGCAGGGCGAAAGTTGCACTGGGTGGTTCTGCTGCACGGAATGCGTTTGATACTTTGTACGACGCAGAAGTCGAATTGTGGACAGCATTTGTCTATGACTCCGACAACTTCGATGAACTTTATCGTAACCGAGTTCAGGATTTGATCAATGGTCCTCCAAACATACGTCAACAAAGCAGCTCACAATTTTCCCGTGGAATATGCAGATACAAAGTGACCGAAGAATCTCTGATTACCTTCATGATTCTTGGCACGCAGTGTCAGTCGAAGATTTCTCCAGAAACACTCCGTTCTGCCACGGTACTCTTTATCAAAAAATGGGGTCGAAGTTACGCAGCTGCAAAAGATACACCTGCCATTCTTCGGAAGTCATATGTTGCCTGGTCTGAGAACATTGCCCCTTTGCCGATCGAATATGAAGGGGATAAAAAACTCGAACTTGCCCGAGCAACCCTGCTAGCTGCAAAAGTGTCAGTTCTTGAAAAGCAGGATGCACTGCTCACGGTTGCGAAGGCAAAAGACAAAAAGGACGATACGCTGATTGCTGCCTTATTAAATGATGATACTATCTGTGACACCATTTTTAAAAAGGGAATCAAAACGCAGGTTCAGCTACGAGATATCGCACTTGCAGCAACAATCTACCGCGCAGGTAAAGACCCGGTTCTATTTGGTTTCAACAATCTGAAAATGGATTCCAAACGATTATTCCTGCCTTCCTCTCTCGGATTTTCAACGGATATGGAGCGGACTGCTGCATTTCGGGCCTGGTCTGAAGCAACTAATTCTCAACCCTGATACCGAGACCCTCGCCGCAATTACGGATCGGCGGTAATTACCCCGCACTTAAGCGGATTGTGGAGGAGCACATCTTTTCATAACCAATATTATATATAGCAATTAAATTATACAATATCCCCCAATCTGATTTCTTCTTGCGTCTCACCTTGGTTTCCTGGAAAATGGTTGCACACTAAGACTTCGGTGGGAGACAACATGGCTATTCAATGGGAAAAAATTCTGGTTGCGACAGACCTCAGCAAAGAATCAAACAATTCGGTGGATTATGCCCACAATCTTGCAGAAACGCTTGGGGCAGAGCTGCACGTGCTGCATGTGGTTGAAGACATTTCGCAAATGGCTCAGCAGTATGGAGTTACGGGTGTGATCGAGCCCGGTCAACCACAAAGTGCCTATGATCAATGGTTGGCTGGTTTGCTGGGAGAAACCGGAAAAATTCGCCGTGTTGAAGTGGTGCGTTTAGGTGACGACCCCGTGGATGTGATCACCAATTACGCCAAGTCAAATGAGATCAGCCTGATCGTGATTGCGACCCACGGTCGCACGGGGCTGAGAGAGATCATCATGGGCAGTGTGGCACAGGGTGTGGTAAAGTATGCCCCCTGCCCAGTCCTGGTCATTCGGGCGAGTTAAGCCGCCCTTAGAAAATGAAGATCATTTCATTTTCTTTCTTGTGAGCACCACGTGGATGATGCCGGCTTCCGTGGGCTGATCCAATGAAGTAGGACGGTTACCCGGAGTCAAACTGATCACTATGGTCATTTTGTCCTCTTTGATCTGCAGGATCCCTTCCAGCTTCATGTCGCCTTCTTTACCTTCATTCAAAGGAACAAAATCTACCACAATCGGGTCGGTGTCAGGATCTACCGATGAAAATTTCAGGCGGGCTGTTCCCTGTGTGAAAAACTTTTTCTCCTTAATTTCCACATCACCATCTTCAGCTTGAACGGTGGTTTTTTCTCCATTCAAATAGACGGACTCTACTTTCCATTCACCGTCGATATTTTTGAAAAACTTTTCAGTTTTGGAGGCGGGCTTCTCTGCAATCAATGAGAAATTCAGTGCCATCAATAATGCGATCTGAAACATACTTCACCTGTGAAATAGAAATGCCATTGTCCAGAATAGCACGTTCTGAAGAGAATGGTAAGTGACATTGCAAACAACCACAGGTCTTCTGCAGAGGCAGCACATAACCAAACTATAGCGGGCCGTAGCACTCTGCGATTAATGGCCTGAAGAGCACACGATTTTTCTGCTTGGTTTTTTGTTTCGATCGTAATTCTAACAATTAGAATATTTTGAAACCACCGTTCTACAGGCCCTGCGATGAATCGCGAATTTGATTCCCCCTGGAAAGAGACGCTGGAAAATTATCTGCCGGATATTTTCGAGATCCTGTTCCCAGAAGCGCACGCTACGTTTGACTGGTCCCAAGGGTACGATTCGTTAAACAGCGAATTGCCCACCTTGCTGCCGGATTCTGAATCTGGATTGTTACGTGCCGATGGACTCTATCAGTTGGCAGATTCCGATGAAACCGGTGGTATTTCGTGGGTATTTGTGCATTTCGAAGTTCAGGCCCAGCAGGACGCCCAGTTTCCAAGACGAATGTTTGACTATTTCAAACGGATTCAGGATAAATACGGTGATCAGGTCAGCAGTTATGCAATCCTCGCAGATAATAATCCCAATTGGCGTCCGAGTAGTTACCAGTATCGCAACCGCAGAACTCGCAGCACATTTGAATACGATTCAGTCAAACTGCTCGACTATGCCCACCGACTGGATGATTTAACGACGCACCGCAGCCCGGTGGGACTGGTTGTTGCCGCCAGCATTCGCAGTCTGTTGACGCACGGCAACGCAGAACTTCGCTTTGCCGATAAATGCCGACTGATTCGGCAATTGTTTGAGCGAAAATTAGCTGATGACGAAGTTTGGAATATTATGCGTTTGCTCGATTGGCTGCTAAAATTACCAGATGAATTGCGTGAAGAGTTTAATGAACTTCGAATTGAATTATTTCAGGAGTATCAAATGCCATTCGTAACTTCATTTGAAGAAATTGCCCAGGAAAAAGGCATGAAAGAAGGTATCAAACTAGGCGAAGAGCGGGGCACGAATTTTGGACGAAGAATCGGCCAAATTCAGGCCTTTGAGGAAGTTCTTAGCTTACCGATCACTCCCGCAGAAGAATTGCTGGCGAAACCCCTTGATGAGCTGGATCGGATGATCAGCGAACTGAAAACGAAAGTCATCCGTTAATGTCGTACATCGCCAATCCGGTAAGACTAAAACCCTCAGCCCTTTAATACCATTCAGCCGTTCCGCTAACTGCCCAACCAATGAAGATTTTTTCATGATTACAGAAATTTTTACGTTGCCTGCCTTACCACCACGGCCGGAAGATGGTCACAAAGGCAATTTTGGTAAAGTGTTGGTAGTGGCAGGTTCACTCGGCATGTCCGGTGCGGCATGCCTCACCGCAACTGCCGCACTTCGCTGTGGTGCGGGACTGGTACAGGTGGCAGTTCCAGAACAAATCCTGCCCATCGTTGCCAGTTTCAATCCCTGTTATACCACTATTCCGTTGCCACAGGATGAACAGGGACGGATTTCTCTGGATGCGATTGAAACCGTCATGCAGTTTGCCAATTCAGCCACCACGATAGTGCTGGGGCCTGGGATCGGTAGATCGACCGCCCTGGAACAATTCGTTTTGCGGTGCTACCAGGAAATTTCCATTCCCATGGTGCTGGATGCAGATGGGTTGAATTCTTTGGTACACGTGTCTACGGAACAGCTTACGAAGCGCACCGCACCCGCAGTGTGGACACCCCACCCGGGAGAATTTCGGCGACTGACGCAACACATTGTCCCACAAGAGGTTACGTCGCGAATTGCCCAGGCGAACTGGTACGCACAACAAGTCGAACAGACGATTGTTCTGAAAGGCAGTGGCACGGTGGTCAGCAACGGCAAGGCATGCTATGTGAATCGCACGGGCAATCCTGGAATGGCGACTGGTGGCAGTGGGGATGTACTTGCCGGGATGATTGCTGGTTTGCTGGCGATTGGTTTAGATGATTTTGCCGCAGCCCGCCTGGGTGTATGGTTACACGGCACCGCCGGTGATTTTGCCGCAGACGAACTGGGACAGAATTCGCTGATTGCCAGCGATTTGTTGAATTATCTCCCACGTGCGTTCAAGAAGTATTCAGAAGGCTAATTGCAATATCATAATATTGCGATGTTACGATCGAGCACATCCAGTGCGGCCTGACATGTTTCCAGAATAACCGTGCGATTCCTTTCCTGTTGAAAACGACCGTATGTCTTTACCCATTCAATGGTTGCGTTGATTTCGCTGATACACGATTCTGTGGCCGGTTTGGAAATAGGCAAGCCCTGCTCCCCAACCTGCACCCTGCACGGTGCTGTGTGAGCAATCAGGGATTTTTCCCGCATGGAAGGGTCGATGATTCGAGCTGCATACCACCCGGACTGGTGCTGCTCCAGCTGAAAATCGACCTTGGTAAGTGGTTCGCTAATGATTGCCTTGTGGATCACTTTCCCCTGGTGCAGCCATTCCAAAGTCCCACCCGGCGTGGGGGAATGTACTGTCGCACCGAAATGTAACACGGTGCTAGCTTCCAGATGCAACTGGCTGGAGAATGGTTGTCCATTGATGTTGGCCTGCAGGATCGGTCCACGCGTAATAACTGCTTGTCCTGTAAGGATTTGCTGCGTCCAGGTGCGGTGAGAAAATTCAGGCAGTTTCGGCGTCAGCGTGCGAAAACTTCCCACTGCGGTGCGGTTGGAATCTTTCCCACTGCTGCCCACAATGGGTAAATTGATGCCCGCGTTCAGCAGGCGATACCAGTGGGGCAATAAAGATACCTGCCGAGGTTGCTCATCAAATTCTAATGCATCAATTTTCCCCAGCACAGCCAAAGCAAGTGCTTCCCCACCTGGAAGGCCTTTTTCGGCCCGATACGCATCCACCCAGACAGCCATCCCGTGCTTGCGGTGGCACTGATCCCGCCAGTCGCTCAGCGTCCAGTCGTCCGTATCTTCCAGGTAACCAAACGACAACGGATGCACCTGCCGGTGGCAGTAAAGCAGACCCAGGCGACCCCGCATCGTGTGGGTATTCAGCGTGTTGACAACCACCTGGCAATTTTCGTGCGAGTGAGCGATTGCCTGTCCGCTGAAAGATTCGGTATTGACTGCTGTCTCATACAAATGCCCATCCGGGGAAGGAAAATCGGCGGGAGTGATCAGCAGGTGCACCAGATCCAGTCCCACCGCAGCGCCTTCCAAGGCAGCATAACCAGGTGAAACAAAATGAGCACGCGCATCGACCTGACAATATTCGTCTGAAACTGGCAATGGTTCAGGCAAAGTCAGCCGAATTGTCATTTGGCCGGGTGCAATCACCATTTCCTGTTGTAACACGGGTGCGTGAGGACCACGATTGCAGGAAATTTGCAGGTTTTCTTCCACGGGCAGAAGTATTTCGAACGAACCATCGTTGACAAACCAGCGTTTGCCATGTTCAAACAAAACCCCACCCACCAGTTCTGCACGTCCAGTGGGAAACCGTGTTGTGCGGGAAAGTGGAAAATATTCTCGCTGTTGTGAATCGAGAATATTCACCCAGCATGGTGCGGGCTTGTTGGTTCTGGGGTCGTTCAATCGGACATGAATTGTCCGTAAATGGGTCACTGGTGGCTTCCCCCGGCCTGTTCCACAATTTTGCGGAATGCAGCCACGGCTTTCGGAAACAATTCTGGTCCGGTCATGCCACCGGTTGGTCCCCCACCTAACAGGTGAGGTTCCATCGTCGCAAAACCGCTGTAACCCATTGCCACTGCTTCACTTACGATGCGTGGAAACTGTCCTTCCCCTTCACCAGGGATACTGCCGTGTGGGGCACCTGTTGCCCAGTCTTTCACGTGAAAATGAGCCATGTGTGCCTTGCTTGCCTCCCACCCGGCAATTGGATCGTACCCACAGAACACAAAATTGGCGGGGTCGAAGGCCGCTTTGAAGTGCGGGCTTTGGATATTGGCATACAAATCAGCCAGTCGTTCTGGCGAATCGCCATAAATTCGGTGCTCATTTTCATGAAATAACTGCACATTGTGCTTGGCCGCCACCGCCACATGGTCGTTCAGACGATCAAACACCGCACTGCGCCAAGGTTCCCAGTTGCCGTCGAAGTTGTCTGGTGGGTAATAACTGAAAATGCGTATGTTCCGAGTATTAAAGACTTTACAGAGCTCGATCGCCCGCAAAAACTTTGCCTGATGTGGCTCAAACGGGTCGTCGATTTTGATTTTGCCGATTGGAGACCCAATCGCACTGATGCCAATGCCATGATCGTCGAGAACTTTCTTGAATTCGGCAATCTGCTGATCGCTGAGTGCCAGCACGTTGGTGGAGTAAATGGAACGAAATTCGATGTAACGGATCGCACAGGTTTTCAGTACCTGAATCTGTTCCAGTGGGTTGGGCGAAATTTCGTCGGCAAAAGCACTTAGCGTAAACATGGCAACTCCGTGGTAACCCGTTGTAAAAAGTTATTGTCGCAATATCCGGCATGAGATCAATGGATCTGGCAGAATCCCCATGGTGAAGTGCAGCCAAAAATTAGATTTGCCCACCAGAGTAGAATCTTTTTGGTAGAATGACGATCTACTGTAGTGGGGTCAGAAGAGCCAGCGCAGGCTGAGGACAATGTATCCCACTTGGCGGGTTGTTTAGTGAAAGGGGGCGATTTGGATTCGACCGGGTAATTTGAAGGATAGATGGCGTGTCGTGGTTGATCAGTTGGCCACGTAAAAAGCTGATCGCATAACAACTGCTAACCCGCAGTTTTCTCTGGCAGCGTAATAAACCGCTGTCCCATCCGAAATGCTTTCGCCTGGAAGGCAGTTCGATGGTCGTTAAACCAGGCTCGTTTGGATCCAGAACTTTATAGCAATATAAGGTGACTCGGTGGCGGAACTGAACTAAATAAACTGACCGATAGCGATGCGGCGATCCTGGCACTGGGAGCAAAGCGAAGCAAAAGGAACGCAAGTTCACTAAAATGGTGCCTACACACGTAGAAGTTTATCTGGAAGTACCACGGGACGCGGGTTCGATTCCCGCCGCCTCCATATGTTGGAAGACAATGTAATTGTCACAACTTGCAGGATGTTGCATATCTTCTTGATTCGCAACACTTTGCGTCAAATCGATAGTCTCGTTGCAACTCATTGCATCTGGTTGCTGTGCCGCTTTTTGTGCCACTGGTGTGCCGGATTCTGTGCCGCTTTTTGCCTTGGGTTGCCATACCAACGCTTGATCAAATGCCACATCTGTAGGATCCACGTAGTGACGCAGGGCAACACTTGGTGTATTCCCCAACCATTTCGTAACAATGGCCAGTGGGAAACTCTGGGCCAGATCGGATTCGCAGCTTGCCCGTAATGAGTGGAACATTCTTGGCCAAGGTTCCACATGTGCTCTACGGATGATTTTCTCAAAGGTTGTTCTTAAATTTGCATTTGCCCACCCCCGTGGTCCTTGGGCACGCTTTAACCACTGTTCTGGAAAAACGTACACACTCCCTTCAATCGCCTGATCGAAAGCTTCTTCCAGGTACGGGCGCAACAATGGAAATAATGGAATCACACGATGAGTTTTCCCAAGGTGTTCCGTTTTGGGTGATGGTACATTCAATCGCCCGCGTTCCCAGTCCACATCGCCCCATGTCAGCGAAAACGCTTCCGATGGCACTCGCACACCGGCATAACGGGCTAAAGCTACTAACAGTTTCCAGTGAACCGACGGACAGTGTTCAATAACTTGTTGAATTTGATCCAGTGAAACGTAGGCGCGGCGTTCCGATTGATCACCACTTCTTTGTCGAACATGTGTCCAAGGGTTGACGGTGATATGTGCCAGTCGCACTGCATCTTCTAGCATTTGTCTTGAATGCCCCAACCTTTTCGAAATGGTCGTGGGCCTTAATCCCCGATTCTGCATCGTGGCTCGGAATTTCTCACCATCGGCATGGGTCAAACTTGCAATCGCTCTGTTGCCGAATAATTTGGTTAATTCGGTAGCGGTTTGTCCCCATGCGACCATTGAAGCAATTTTGTGTCCCGCTGCTTTCTTGTTGTCCTGCCACTGATTCAAAAAATCAGCCACAGTCATGGTTTGTACCGGTTCGATCAGTTCTGCACGTGCAAGTCGGTCCTTAAGTTGCTCGCCCGCATTTGCAAGCCAGGCCGCAGTTTCCCGCGGTACTGGTTGCCCGCTCATTTTACTTGCGAGAAGATTTTCCACATGTCGAACGATTGCTTCGGCATTCTTTTTGTCGCATTTGCCCAGCCGAATTGTTTTCCGGCTTCCATCGGGTGCCACGAATAAAATTCGCTTCCGCCCATTTGTATCATTTCCAATCGTTGCCATAATCTTCACGTCCTTTCACGAAATATCGAATTGTTACTATAACTGCTTGCTGAAAGTTTTCAGAATGTCAGTTTGTTTGTAAATTGCAGTAAAATTATTTTCCTGACCCAGTGTACGCAGTTCGCTTCAGTAGTATCGCGTCGAGCAATAACTTTAATAGGTCTGGATCACGACAAGGATGGGTTAAAAAAATTTTCCAGTTCTGCTCTCCTTCCAACAAATGCAGATGAGTCGACAACTGAATACGGGGCCACCCTATTTTTCGCCCTTCGTCATCAAGTGCTCGCACCAGCCTTTCCTGAGCTTGTTTCATCATCGCAATGAGGGTAAACATCTGCTGGTGCTCGGGGTGAACCGTTTGGGCATTTGTCAACCATTTCACCAATTCAGACTTCATTTCTCTGACGCGCTCAATTGTACTCGGTGGTACTTTACTTGCTGGGTCTAGGATTAGGTTTCCACTCTGGTGTGACACTTTCACACCCAATTTGGCAATTTCATTGAGTAGTTCAAATACAGATGGTGTCATTTTGTCCATTTGCAGTGGTTCCTGTATTGCTGTCAGCTTTCAAAGGTAATTCATCGAAGATTGTCAGATCGTTTGGAATTTGGCCATCTTCGATCAAATTGCCCAAAAATTCAGTGTTTTCTGCAGGTTTTTCCGGAAGATGGCCACATTGTTCCGCTACTGGCAATCTTTGGTCAGGTACCTGGCAATCTTCGGCATTGTGGTCACCTTCGATCGGTAATTCCCATTGCCAATTACCTGTGTACCCGTGCTTGCGGGAAATAATCTGAAGCTCAATTTTTGCACGTTGAATGGTTTTTTCTGAAAAGCCAGCAGTTGTCGCTTTTTCAATAACATCCGTACTATCCATGGGACCATTGGCCAAAATAGTTTTCAGCCATTCAATAGCTTCGTTCCTTTTGTGAGATTTTCGGCCACGGTCGGAACTAATTGAGAGCATGGCATCATTGGCATAGAATCCTTCGAGAGGTTCCAGTTCCCATTCAACCCGTGCGGGGTTGCCATCAATCGTGAACGCTAGGCCGGGGGCCAATGCTCCAATATTACTCTTGCCCGATAGAAACAGTCGCCTTCGCTTGTTTTCCTGATCGGCCAAGAGATGAAAAACAGATCGGACGATTCCGGTATAGGCACGTGACCCAAGAACATTGTCGTCTGCATTGAGGCTGACAGATTTTGGGGGATGGGCAACTAATAAGACTGCTACTCCACGTTCAGCCGCAATGTCGGCTAGCGGAGTCAAGACAGAACGCACTTGGTTGTCTCGGTGCGAGTCTACATTACCGCCCATATAATTTCCGATTGGATCAATCACTACCAATTTGCATTCGGGGTACTCGTCGAGTGCGTCACGGATCAATTCCACGTTGGAAAGATCGAAGGCAATGGTGGCTTCTTTGCCATCCTCTTCAATCACCTTAGCCGCCTTCAAAACATAGATACGATTCACATCAGCTTCTATTGCAATCAGCCTGGGTAAGATGGTGTCCGAAATGCCATCTTCGCCCGCGATGAGCAATACATCGCCTAATGGGGCACGGTCTTCGCTGCAAGGCCATTTCCAACCACGTGAAATTCGTGCGGCCATGTCGCAGGTCAAGAATGATTTCCCAAGTCCGGGCATTCCCGCCAATAGAGAGAGCTTGCCAATTGCTAACCGTCCTGGCCATAACCAACGAATCTCTTCGGGTTCAACATCAGCCATGCGAATAAGTACAGGTTTTAGCCTTACTTTTTCCTTGGCCGAGTTAACCGTTCCTTTTTTGGCTTTAGGTTTCTTGACGACAAGTTCGCGGGCCTCATCCATAATGTCACTCATTGGCGATCCTCCAAACGGGCTACTGCCAATGCCACTGGTCGAACTACTTCGCGGGCTTTCTTTTGAATAATCGATTCAAAAATTTGGGCCACGCTGCCAGGGTCATCCTGACAAGTCATTCTCAGTAATGCGAGAGTGTTGTTAACATTTTCTACCCGATGCTTGGCACATCGGTCGTAAAGCTCTTGATGCTCTCGTTCAGCTATTTCGATTTCTTCGGGGTCACCTGAGATCTGTGCCAGCTTTAGTCGTTCGGATGCCTTCTCAATTTCAGTCAGCAATTCCAATCGTTCTTCGCTGAACCGCGTTCCCCAAGGCGGTAGTTCAGGCTTTTCCTGCATGTCAAAATTTGGTATCATAACAATTCTTGTGTTTGATTGCGAAGCCCCCGAGATCTGACCCACGGGGGCTTCTTTGTTTCATGGATTTAAAGCGTTTCGTTGCAGGTGGCTTGCTGTGCCAGCCAATCTTTCAGCTGATCTGCTGGAAATAGGGTGATTTTTCGTTTGTCGTTGCCGATCCGTACGCACGGAATCCTGCCTTGTTTGACCCATGTCCATAAGGTTCGTTCGCTGATACCCAGCATTCGGGCCGCCTCCCGCGGTCGAAGGGCTAATTTGTTCGTTTCTGTCTGATTTGAATTAATCATTTTCTTTTGCCCATAAGTTCGGACCACAAATTGCAGCCCCATACCTATGTCACAGTGTTCAGGATTTTTTTGCTGAACACTTGGCTGACTGCACGTAACTGCCTTGAAAAACAGACACTTGCGCTGAAATGAAAAATTCTGACGTGTTCAGATACTTAACTGAACGCTGAACGGCCTTTATAGACGAAAAATTAGCTGATATTGAGTGCTCGATCACTTGTAGCACTATCCTTGTTTGCCGATGAGGTGTTTAGAAATGAAACGCCTGAAGTGTTCAAGAGTTTATACAGTACGATCAATTAAATCTCTTCCGGATCAAAATTAAGCTGACTAAATCGAGGTTCCCTTTCCAACTGCATAAAAAATCTTTTAATTTGGCCATTTAGACATTTTATTTTGTATCCTTTGTACCCTACGTTTGGCTTTTGTTCAAAATGCTTTTTGAAAAATGCCGTAGCAGAACCTGCGGATACTCCAGCTAATTCAGCTAATTTTCTGCAACCTATCGGTTCATGGTTCATACAACCTCCTTCGCTGTACTCGTGATGCAAAGTCAGAGCAGCTAGCAATAGGGACTCAGTTGATGATTCACCATTTTTTTTCAATTTTCGCTTAGAATTTGACGTTTGCGGATGCACTTCCAAGTGATTATTGAGGATCTGATTTAGTTTCTTATGATGTTTTGGGGGTCGTGGTATCCGAAGTTGGACTTCAAGCATTGACCTTTCTTTTGGTGATAATCTTACATCATCAGGGCCAGCGAGCAGGTGTTCGATAAATTGAGTTTCGATAGCGTTTCTAAGATGCAGGATTGCGTCTTTGAATCGTTTCATCGACTCTTCCTCTTCCGCTGGCTTGATCGTTGATGTGATTTCTGTAGTTCCACCAATGATTCTAAATAAAACCGAGGCTGAATCGGCTAGCACTGTTCGATGCTGTATCGCTGCATCGGGCCAGCCTGTAACGGGTGCTATGTCGTTTGCTCTCATTAAACACTGCAAATTCCAGAAGGCTTTATATCGCAAATCGAGCCATTCTTTTTGGGAATCGAAATCACTAGCGGCAATCGACTCAAGTGCTTGAAAAGTTTCATCAGCCATCTCGACGAACTGATCCAGGCTTGCTCGTCGCAGATACCTTTCCAGTTCTTGCCGGATCCGAGTATTTTCAGAGTTATGAAAATCGTCCAGATAGCTTGGTGGACAAGAATAGAAGTTAGCGATAATTCGATTCTGATGACTTATTGGGATTTCCTCGGGTCCGTTGTAAGCCATTGGGTCGTTATTTTCGTCCGATGGCCACCCAATCACCTTTTCGGTGTGTGACAAGCGGTCCCTTACGAGCTCTCGCTCTGTTTTGGACATGCCTTTCCAAAGTTGAGCTAATCCCCACTTGAGCAACTGAAACCCAGATTCTCGCATTTGCTGTTGCCCTTTCCAATATCCAAAACCTGAAAGATCAATTGCGGCCAGGGCCAACTTATACAGGGCAAGCCTTACAACCCGATCATGGACTGTGTTAATGAATCTTTGCTTGTAGCTATCCCATTGTGGACCTCCATCAGTTTCACCATTGCGAAATTCGAGCGGTCCGATAGCACCCAAGGACAGCTTCAATCGCTGAGTTTCTTCCCGAATTCGCCTAGTATATTTCTCTTTTTCAAATATCCATTCAAATTTTGGAGATACCAATTCTTCATAATTTTGTGGCATGTTTTCCGCAGTATCTTCAACATCAAAGATGCCCTCAGGTATACCCGCGATTGTTTCGGCGAGTTCTACAGCGGCACGGAAAATGGTTGGTAGGTCGAAATGCGCAAATGCACCAGTGGGCATTGGCCTAGTATTCTCGTTCATTCCATCACCTTTCAAGTACGGACCGAACGGGGTCGGGCGAGTGAAAGGTGAATCCCCGCACCGATCCCCGTTCGCTTGGTCCGTCGGTTTGCAACCCGCCGAACCTTCCCGTTCAGTTCAGTTTAACAATTCAAAAAATTCTCCTCAACAGGCGCTGACGATTACAGAGTTGTCAGTTGGTGATACCACATGCCTTTTTTGTAATTTTGTTCAGCATTTCTAGTTCATCATCAGATAGTTTTGATAAGTCGAAGTTTTGTCCCATAGGGACAGGTTCAGGTACTGTCTCACGTTTCGTGGGACCATTCCACATACCTAGAAATTTCCCTAACAGGTAAAGGATGCGAATGCATTTCCCTGGGTTGGACTTAACCTTACCTGATGGGCCTGGCACCTGTCCCTGGGCAATCCGCAATTCTTCCATCAGAGACTGCAAAACCCAGTCGACACTTATTTGCAACTTTCCGGCACATTCTGCAGACAGGCGGTCGATTTCGGTCCTAACATCAGGTCGAGCCATGAGTTCGGAACTGATCTGGCGGGCAGAAAGCGGACTGTAACCAGCTCGTAGGGCAGCTTGTGTCGCATTCTGGTCAACAAGATACTCTAAACAAAACCGTTTTTGACGATCATTTAAAGTGGGAGAAAGTGCTAATTCCAAAACAGCACTCCTATACTTATATTCACCTATTGTGGCAAAAAAACGTGTAAATGTCAAGTTTGGTTCGGTTTTTTTAAGGAAAATCGAAATTGTTTACGCTGACTGGTAGATGCTCTGGCCTTCGCCCTGGTAGCTGTCGTATACGTGCTGATAAACAGTGTCGCATTTTTGCTGGTACAGTTCCGGCGTAAACATTCGGGGCAGGTCGTCCAGCACGGTTTTGACCGTTGAAAAAACATCTGCACGGGTCCGCAGCTTCTTCCGCCAATCGAGTACCAACTTGGCTTCTTTGAGCGTTTGCAGCAGTTTCCGGGCAACTGCCTTTACTTGCTTCTTGTCCGCCTCGGATAATTCGAGTTCGGGCTTCATCAGAATATCGAAAACGGCCAATTCTTCTTCGTTTAGTTGTTCCAATACTCCCCGTTTGTCCTCTTCGCTCAATTCTTTTGTGAACGACAATAGCTTGGCAAAAAACGTGTCAACGTCCAGCCCCTTGTTGTATTCTTCAATAAGCTTTTTGAATTTTTCCAAGAGGTCGGTGCGGGTCTTATTGAGTTGGACCATTGTCGTCAGTTTCTTACTTACGGCAATCTTGAGTTTTTCGGCCTCG
Source organism: Zavarzinella sp. (assembly GCA_041399155.1). Classification (NCBI taxonomy): domain Bacteria; kingdom Pseudomonadati; phylum Planctomycetota; class Planctomycetia; order Gemmatales; family Gemmataceae; genus Zavarzinella; species Zavarzinella sp. The sequence goes on along the minus strand of JAWKTI010000002.1, from coordinate 189,943 downwards.
GTGTGCTTGCGGCCCTTGGCGAAATGGGCCTTCAACGCCTCAAAATCAATCTGGCTCAGGTCAATGAGCGATGATTCTTCCGTTGCGTGGATAACATAGCCGACCGTGGCGATGGATTCGTCCAGCAGTTGCCCGACCTTTTCCATCAGATTATCAATGCTGGCTTCCTCGGTGAATGAGCGGATTTTTTCGGCCAGCACCGCAATACAGGTTTTGATCGGTGCGAACTCGTTGGCCTTGGGATCGGGCAAAATCGCCTTGTACAGCCGGACCACCTGCCCCGACAACGAAATATATTTCTTTTTCAGATCGTCGTTGACGATGATTTTTTCCACCGAATCATCAACGGCGGCAACTACCTGCTTATCAACCAGATGGGTAGCGGCATCGTCAAGGAAGGCGACCCGCTGAAAACCCGCAGCAGTCAAAATGGGAGTAAGATTGACACCCCGCTCGGTGCAGAATGCGGTCGCCTCGGCTATCGCATCGATCAGGGCGGCAACCAGTTCATCTTTTTTCTGGATAGGGCATTCACCATCTTTCACCCCGCCGCCAGAGGATGACCCGTAGATGGCCAACGCTTTTTGCAGGTCACGGAACACGCCGACGTAATCGACAATCAGCCCGTTGTTCTTTTCCCCGAACACCCGGTTAGCCCGTGCAATGGTTTGCATGAGCGTGTGGTTTTTCATCGGCTTATCGAGGTAGATCGTCGAGACGCTGGGGGCATCGAACCCGGTCAACCACATGGCACACACAAAGACCAGCCGGAAGGGATCGTCTGCGTTTTTGAACTTGGTTTCCAAGTCCTCCTTCACCATCCGTTCCCGGTGTCGGGTAATGTCGAAGCCCTTGTCCTTAAAATAATCGACTTCGTTTTGCTGGCCGGACACGACCACCGCCATATCGGTGGTTTCCATGTATTTTATTCTTTGCTCCAGCCCCGGCCGTTTAAGTTCGTCGGCCAGCGGGAGTTCCGCTTTCAAATCGGCAAGGTACGCCCCCCAATACTTTCTGACCTTCTCGTACATCTTCACGGCGGTCAATTTGTCGATGCAAATGACCATCCCCTTACCGCCCTGTTCCCGGCCCATGAAATGAGCAACTAAATCTTCGGCCACTTTCTCCAAGCGGTCGTCACGGGTAATCAGGTGGTACTCACGGGCAAATTCCCGCTCTAGCTTCTTCTCCTGCTCATCATCCAACTCAGCCGCTTCGATCAGAGCGTCCAAATCTTCCTTGAAGTTCTCGTTGGCCAGTTGCAGTTCTGGGATACGGTTTTCGTAAAACAGGGGCACCGTGGCCCCGTCTTCGATGGATTGGCGGAAGTTATAAATCGAAACGTAATCGCCAAATACTTCTTTGGTCTTTTCTTCCCCCGCCATTAACGGCGTGCCCGTGAAGCCGATGAACGCCGCCTTGGGCAAGGCATTCCGCATGTTGAGGGCCAGCGTGTCATATTGTGAACGATGGGCCTCATCGGTCATTACGATAATGTCGTTGCGGTCGGAGAGCTTAGGGTACTTCTCTCCCTTCTTGGTTCCGAATTTTTGAATGAGTGTAAAAATGAAGCGATGATCTTCGGACAAGAGCTGTTTCAGATGTGCCCCGTTATTGGCTTGGCACTCTTCGGTAGCGGCCCCGGTATTACGGAAGTTTTTGTAAATCTGATTATCGAGGTCGTCCCGGTCGGTGACAACCAGGAAGGTCCAGTTGCCGGGAACCTTTCGCAACACCTTTTGCGAAAAGAACACCATCGAAAACGATTTACCGCTCCCTTGGGTGTGCCAGAACACGCCCAACCGCCCCTGATTTTGTTTTATCTTTTGCAGGGCATCAACGGAATTGTTGACGCCAAGATATTGATGGTTCTTCGCTGTCACCTTTACCAGCCCGCCCTTGGACTCATCGAAAACCGTAAAGTTTTCAGTCAGATCCAGAAAGCGGGAATGCTCACATGTCCCTCGGATCACCGTTTCCAGCGAAATGATGCCTTGCTCGCCTTCGCTGTTGATCCGCTTCCAGTCGGAAAAGTGTTCCCAGCCCGCCGTGACGCTGCCGACTTTAGCCCCGCTCCCGTTCGACAAGATGATGAGCGAGTTGAACCAGAACAGTTGCGGGATAGTCGCTTTGTAATCCTTCAGATTGTGCTTGTAGGCATGTTCCAGCTTGCCGTGGGATTTTTTTAATTCGATGAACAGCAGCGGCAGGCCGTTGACAAACCCGACCAGATCAGCCCGGCGTTTGTAGATGTTGCCTGACACCCAGAATTGAGAAGCAAGAAAATAATCGTTGTTGGCGGGGTCGTTCCAGTCGATCACCCGCACCGTTTCATCAACTTCTTCGCCGTCGTCGTTTTGAAAACTGACCTTCACCCCGTCCTTGAGTAATTTGTAAATCTCCCGGTTGGCATGGGCGAGGCTCATGGCGCTGCGGTCCTTCGCCAGTTCGTCCATCGCCAGTTGCACGGCATCACTTGCAATATCGGGATTGAGCTTCTCGATAGCCGCTCTCAGCCGGGGCCAGAGTATCACATCGTTGGTGGTTTCCCGGCCCAAGGTAGAATTCGTGGTGCCGACTTTTTCATAGAAGCAATTGGCGGACGGCCAGCCCAATTCTTCAAAGAGGGCAATTGCCGGTTGTTCGACCAAGGCGTTCTCGGAATAGTCGGTTTCTTGTAGCGGCATGACTTCACCACCTTACTGTTCGAGCAACTTGAGCGACTCGTTCACTTGTCGGATGGCCTCTTCTTCTTGCGAGTACCGATGAATTTTGAAAACAGTCGGAAGACCAAGGGCCATCAACGACACAAAGCCATCACCAATTTGCAATTCATGTTCGGTATGATCGGGGTTGACGTAATTGACAGGGGCGGCACGATTGTCGTGAAAGTCCCGAAATATAATGATGATGGGCGTCTCGTTCTCGGCTGCGATTTGTAACTCGATTCCCAACCCAATTGACGGGAAGCTGCACTCTGCTACAACCACTTCGGCGTCTTGGACCATCCGAGCGTCCCAGAGGTAACACAACCGGGCACGTTCATCGAAAGGCTTCGTTGCCAATTGCGGATCACTGTTTACCAGTGCGTACTTCACTTCATGCCCACCGTCGCGCGACAGACGACCCGCTAAGCCGTGCAAGAAGCCGGTGTAATCCGCAAAATGGTTGCGGGGAACGTGAGTCAGGGCACATGCAACATAAACTTTCACACGACACCCTCAGTTAGCCGGTCGCACGTTGGGGACCAAGAAGTTCTTGCCCGTGATTTCAGAAGCGATTTCGTCAATAAACTGCGTACCCGACATTCGGATGAATTCACTGAGCAACCAGTTCTTTTGCCCTTCAAGGTACTTGGCAAGTTCCATCGGGGCGTAACGACACACTTCACTTAGCCTGTGCATGGCGGCAAGCGTCAAAGTGGTTGATTGACGAAGCAAGCGGTTCTTGCCCTTGACAGTCGCCTTGACGTACCAGAGCGTTTGTGCCCCGTTGATATAAAACAAATCGTTCCGAAACAACTTCGCAAAGGTCGCCAAGGTAGTCATGTCCGCAGCAGTAGGCTTCCGTGTCGAAGTGACTTCCACGTACAATGAAGAAAGCAACGCACCATTATTCGCAGTGAAGGTAGCGGGAAGGCGATTGGTGTATATGGCAGCATCGTAATGAGCCGACAGTTGAGCCGAGAAATAGACGTTCTTGGTGCCTTGCTCCACGACGAACACGGGCTTCATAATCGGCACGAACATTTCGGACTGCGAAGTGTAAGTGAGGCAGTAGGTCCGGTGAATGTACGGCAGGTTGAAAAGTATGTCCTTAAGCGTGTGTTGTGTTGAAGGTTCCTTTTCATCGTAATAAGACGCAAGTGAAGGAAGAATGCCGTTGGTCTTGATCTTTACACCTGCGGTCAGTCCCTTCGTTCCAGCTGCCGGTTTCCATTCTGCGACGCCGTGGTACGGATTGAAGGTGATGCCTTTTGAAGAAAGCAGCGCCTTCGTTGCGTTCATAAAGGCGTAATACAAAAGCAACGGTGCCGACTGGACCGGCAGACCTTGCGCGACGGTGTAAAACTCTCTCGCCTGTTGCCAGTAAAATTGAGCATCGGTCTTTTTTTGGCGAACAAGGGCGAGGTCAACAAAATCCCACGGCTCGTTGGTCAAGACCGTGCGTGCCCCAAGTTCGGGTGCTACGATAGCCTTCGGCAAGCTAAGGACACGGTTATTCAGGACTAGGGGCTTGTAAGTTGGCATAGGCTACTCGGCTTCGGCCTCCAGCGGTTCCCCGGCATCAATGTCGAGTTCTTCCACGTCCAGTTGCCCGCCGATCAACTTGGGCAACAGCAGGTCACGGGTCTTGCGAAGGTTGCGGTTCTTTTCTTGAAGAATCTCTTTCTGGTCGGCCATCGGTTCGATTTGCCGATCAAAGGTAGCAATCGCGTCGGGAGAAGGCACCAGCACATCGAGAGAAGTGAGAACCTGTGCGTTAGCTTGCGGCTGTGCAGCACCGCCGAGATTTCTTTTTATAAACGCCTTGTAATCGTCGGATTCCACAATCAGGCCAATGTAGTGCTTGCCCATCGCTTCGCTGGGAACGATCCGAACCAAGTACGAAGCAAACACGGATTTCGGATGCCGCTTGTGGAGTCGTTTGGCATATCCCGTGGTCGCCCCGGTGCGGGCAATCACAATGTTCCCTTCACCGAGAGCGTATTTTGCAGCGTCGTCTTCATCGACTTCGCAATATGGCACGTTCTCCCAATCAATCGAGGTGGGGACAATATCGGTGATTCGCAAAAACCGTGGGCCAACTTCAACTTCCTTATTGGCACTTGCCGTGTAGCCGTAGTTGACCGAATCGCAAACGTCCTTCAACTTCGCCCATTTCCACCCCTCTGGAATTTTGCCCAGCGGTGAGTTGATTAGTTTTACTTTTTCGTGGCCGGGGAAGCGGAAGTTGACGAACCATTCCCGGTAAATCGCTTGGGCCATTTCTTCCAAAATGGCGATTCGTCGGGTGTTGTTCTCAATCAGGTCGTCATATGCCGACAGCACGCCGGCGATTTTGCGTTGAGTGGCGAGGGCGGGAACGGACACATCGAGTGAATCGAGATGATTTCGATTCAATGTCGGAACGCCAGCACCAGCGTTGAATTGTGCAAAATCAAGCGTTTGAATGCAGTAGTAAACAAAGCGGGGGTAATTTCCTTTGAAATCTTTCACCCACAGCGCTGTGTTATGCGGCCAATAAGGAACCGTCAAATACTGCACTTTGCCAAGTGATCCGCTCCGTCCCGTGACAACGCCGGGTGGCGACACCTTGAACTCAGCGTGGTATCCGATGATCGAAGTTGAACCAACGACCGGGTGTGGTCCTTCTTCCATCTGGGTTCTAGGAAGGTCGAATCCTCTTTGAAGGGTGACGAAGTCCTTGAACTTCATGTTGCCGCCTCCAACAGCTTGGCAACATTGCCTGCAATGCGTTCCTCTAACTCACGGGCTTCGCTGTTGAGAACTTCGAGTTCTTCGTTGAGTTCTTCCAGCCGCTCGGCAAAAACAAAATCATCGTCCCCCTTTTCCGCCACGCCGACGTAGCGACCGGGGTTGAGACTATAACCTTGGGCTTCGATTTCCTTGAGCGTGGCGACCTTGCACAGCCCGGCAATATCGGCGTACTTGAGCTTGGGAAACGTTCCTTTCAGGTCGGGTTCTTCACCGGGGAAGTCTTCATCATCCCCAGCGATGAATTCGGGCGTTTCGCCCCGGTACAAGCGGACGATATTGGCGATAAACTCAATTTGCTTCGGGCTGAATTTCCGATGGGCACGATCCACCTGCCGGAAGATATGCCGGGCGTCGATAAATAATACTTTGTCCTTGCGGTCGGTCTTGGCCTTGCCCTTATCCAAGAACCAGAGCGTGCAGGGGAGCGTGACGGTGTAAAAAAAGTTCGGGCCAATGGCGATCATCACATCGACGGCATGGGCCAGCAGCAATTTCTTCCGAATTTCCATTTCCGATTGCCGGGCATCGGCGGCACTGTTGGCCATCACGAAGCCCGCCCGCCCATTCGCATTCAGGGCAGAATAAAATAATTCGATCCAGAGGTAGTTGGCGTTGTCGGCCTTGGGCATCCCCAGCGGGAAGCGGGGATCGTCTTTGATTTTTTCTTTATCAACCTTGTCCACATTGAACGGCGGATTGGCCATCACGAAGTCGAACTTGCCAACGCATTCGTGCAAATCTTCGTAGTAGGTGTTCCCCTGCCGTATGTCGCCAGAGAGGGCATGAACAGCCAAGTTCATCAGGCAGAGTTGCCGGGTTTCATCGACCCGCTCTTGACCATACACGGAGATTTCGACGCTGGGGTTGTGCTTGTGGGCTTTGATGAAGTCGGCGGATTGGACGAACATACCGCCCGAACCGCAAGCGGGGTCGAAAATTCGCCCGTGGTACGGTTCGATAATTTGCACGATCAGCTTAACCAGCGAAGTGGGAGTAAAAAACTCCCCGCCCTTTTGACCTTCGGCACGGGCAAAGTTGCCCAGAAAGTATTCGTATATTTTGCCGAAGGTGTCCCCCTCGGCATCTACGGCCAGTTGTGAGAACGTCTTGAGCAGGGCGACCAGTGTTGAATTTTCGATCTTGGTGTAGTTTTTGGGCAGCACGCCCTTGAGTTCTTCATTCTCGGCTTCCACCGCCTTCATCGCTTCGTTGATGGCCTTGCCGATGTTATCGCCTTCCGGCAGGGTAAGCAGGTGAGAGAAGCGGGCCTTGGGTGGCAAGAACATGACCCCCTTGGCCTGATAATCCTCCTTGCCGATAGCCCGCCGCCCGGTTCCTTTTCCCGCCAGTTCCTTTTCCGCCTGTGTGAAACGGTGGTCGGCATAGCGTAGGAAGATCAATCCCAGCACGGGCACGGAGTATTCCGACGACTTGAGCTTGCTGTTCGCCCGTAGCTCGTCGGCAGAAGCCCAGAGTCGTTTTTCGATTTCGGAGTGGTTGTTCGCCATCGGTACCCATTCGTTTTGTTCGAACAGCCCCGCAGCATAGGGCAGTGAATTGTATCCTACTATCCTGGGATGAAAACTACAACAATTAACCTATACAATCGCGTAGCGTGAATGTGTGTGTGATGGACAATTTAGTGGCAATATGTACATTAAATTTGAGAAACTGAGTTGTCCTGGATAGTTGTCCCCAAGGGACACCTTTTTTCTTCTGTTGAATTTGTCTTTTATTTCTTGATGCAAAGACGCAAACTAACTGCACTCAACGAATTGTTTCAACAGGACAATCCCTTTTTTTAATAGTGTCCTTGTATTTTGGAATACCGTCCCTTGAGGACAGTTAGATGTCCAGACGATTGTTATTGGACGGATTCAATCATCGCTTTGATCGCTTTGCGGATCGACTCCGGCAGGGTTGGCCACAAGCGGATGAACTGTTGCAAATCGGCATCAATTTTGGGTAGTGTGCCGGATTCTGTGCCGCGCTGGTTAGCAAATGCCTCGTTTACCGGGGAATCTTGCAAGGGTTCGATTCCCGCCGCCTCCACTACAAGATAACCTTGCGATTCTTCGCATTGCTTTCTTTATTGAATGCTTTTCAGACTGTACGAATCTGAAGTCTCAAACTGGTAGTTATAAGAACAAGCTGGTTCGTTCAATTTGGCCTTGGCTGGACACCTTTCGTCTTACTCACTTTCCCATACAATTCCTGTTCTTAACGACAATACGCCGGTGGGGCGGTTGAAAGCAGGGTTCGTGGCAATTATTATCGTTTCGCTCGAATCTTGGGGGAAAATGACAATCATGAACACCAGAAATTCTTAATTTTTCCTCATTTTTGTAGTGGTAACCCAGGCAACGTTCTCAAACATACACCACATAATAATGCATTGTGAGCCGACTACGTTAGCCGCGGTGATGTTCACGAACACCAATTGGAGCAGTCAGGCACATGATTTTGCAGAAAAAAGCCTTTTTACTCGATATGGATGGCGTGCTGGTACACGGAAGGCGACCCATACCGGGGGCACCAGAGTTCATCACCACGTTGCAAAAACGCCAGATCCCCTTCCTGGTGATTACCAACAACCCCATCTACACCCCGCGGGATCTGTCGCACCGCCTGAATTCGGAAGGAATTGCCATTCCGGAAGAAAATCTGTTTACTTCTGCGATGGCGACTGCTCAGTTTCTGTCCACCCAGCGGCCAAATGGTACCGCTTTCGTGGTAGGTGAATCGGGATTGACCCATGCGATGCACGCAGCGGGCTATACACTGACCAATAAATCGCCTGAATATGTTGTACTCGGTGAAGTGAATTCCTTTTCGCTCGATCAGATTACCCAGGCAATCCGTCTGATTGTGGCGGGTGCCAGGTTTATTGCGACGAATCCCGATCCCACCGGACCTGCAGAATCGGGAATTATCCCCGCCTGTGGTGCGGTGGCAGCCATGATCCAGCGGGCAACTGGTGTCAGCCCGTATTTTGTGGGCAAACCCAACCCACTGATGATGCGAAAAGCTTTGGCCACGCTGGGCACCCATTCGGACGAAACCATTATGGTGGGTGACCGCATGGATACCGATGTGATTGCGGGCATGGAAGCCGGCATGGATACCGCCCTGGTGCTGTCTGGTGTCACCACCCGCGATATGATTGAAAAGTTTCCTTATCGTCCCACGCGGGTGTTTTCGTCCGTGGCAGATATTCCCCTGGATGAGACGAACTGATGGATGCCTATCTCAATCTATTGCGTGAAGTGCGGCACCACGGAGTGGTCAAAGAGCAGCGGGCGGTTTTGCGTAGTGATGACACCCGCCCGACGGTGCGTAGTATTTTTGGCAGACAAATCCGCTTCGATCTGCAGGCTGGCTTCCCACTGGTCACCACGAAAAAAATGCCCTGGAAAGCAATTGTCCACGAGCTGATCTGGTTTCTGCGTGGGGAAACGAACATTGCCTATCTGCAGCAGAACCGCTGCACCATCTGGGATGAGTGGGCCGACGCGGAAGGCAATCTGGGGCCGGTTTACGGCAAACAATGGCGACACTGGGAAGGACCCGCTGGTGAAGTCGACCAGATTGCGGACTTAATTCGCAATATTGAAAAAGTGAAAGCGAATCCGAACGCATCGGAAGCCCGCAGGCTGATTGTCACTGCCTGGAATCCGGCTGACATGCCCGATCCGAAGGTGCCCACCGGGTGCCACACGATGGTGCAGTTCAATGTCACCGAAAATCGGCTCTCTGCCCAGTTGTATCAGCGTTCTGCTGACCTGTTTCTTGGCGTGCCCTTTAACATCGCATCGTATGCACTGCTGGTGCATATTATTGCGAAACTGACCCACCTTGAGGTGGGGGATTTCATCCACACATTTGGCGATGCCCACATTTATTCCAATCATCTGGATGCGGTGGACGATCAGTTGACACGTCCCCCACTGCCATTGCCACAACTGCAGATCATTCAACAACTTACGTCGATTGATCATCTCCAGGCTGATTGGTTTGTGCTGGAAAATTATCAGTCCCACCCACCGTTACGTGGGGAGGTTGCTGTTTGATATGCCAACCAGCATTACCCTGATTGCTGCCTGTACCCGTACCTGCATCATTGGCAACGCAGCTGGCATTCCCTGGCGGTTACGGAACGATTTGCAGCGATTTCGAAGGCTGACGATGGGCCATGCAATGCTGATGGGCCGCACCACTGCCGAACATATCGGCAAACCGCTGGATGGCCGAAGAAATATTGTGTTAACCCGCCAAACCAACTGGAATGCTGCGGGATTTGAGATCGTTCACACATTGGATCAAGCGTTAGAGAAAACGCGCGATTGCCCAAACCTGATGGTGATTGGTGGGGGACAAATCTACGATCTCTGTTACCCGCAAGCAGATGAGATTTTTTTAACAATTGTCGATGTGGAAGTAGATCCCAAGTTGCCTGGAACAGCCTACTTCCCCAGGCAATTTGTGCGGGATCGTACCCAGTGGCAGGCAGTTGCTCGGGAAACGATTCTGCCTGATGAGAAAAACGCAATTGCCAGCGAGTTCTGGCACTTTCGTCGCACCGTGGAAGGGGCGGAAGATATGAAAGAACCCTCACTTTTCCCCACGTTAGCGTGCGAATCATGAGTGAACAACCCACTGCAAGTGTGCTGACGGGCACCGGTCGAGGTGCTATTGGGGTCATTTCTGTCGATTTGCCCGCGTGGGAATCTATCAAACATCTGTTTGAACGGATCAATCAGAAACCATTTCCTGTGTCACCACTGACCAATCGCTACTTTTTCGTGCGTTGGTTGCCCACTGGGGAAGAGATGCTGTTGGTGTTTCCAAACGAACAGTGGCTGGAAATCCACACGCACGGCAATCCGCTGATTCTGGAGCAGTTGCTGCAAACCCTTGCTGAACATGGAGTTACGCCAGGACTGCCCCCCACCCCCGTGGGAATAGCTGATCCTGCTGCCTGGGCATTAGTGCCCCACGCGAAGACAGTGAGGATTGCCAATATTCTGCTCGATCAGGCCCACGGTGCGTACGTGCGTGCGATGCAATCGAATGATCCTGCCATACAGGAAATTCTGAGAAAAAACTCATCAGTAGGCGCCCACCTGCTCGAGCCATGGAAAATTGCCCTCACCGGTGCCACCAATGCGGGCAAAAGCAGCCTGTTAAACGCAATTGCCGGCTACGAGCGTTCCGTGGTGTCCGAAGTGCATGGCACGACACGGGATCTCGTCGAATACACGGGTGCGTTTTACGGTTGGGTGCTGAAATTTACTGACACTGCAGGGATTCGTGAAACATCGGAAGAACTGGAAAGTGCCGGTATCCTAAGGGCAAAACGTGCGATCGAATCAGCCGACCTGGTGCTGCACCTGATTGATGCCACCACCTTGCAGGAAAGTCCTCTCCCACAAGAAGTTACGGAAAATATCATTCCGGTGTTTACCAAAGCCGATCTGGTGCCCGATTTTGTTGCCCCACCAGGTTGGGAACTGGTTTCTGCCACCACGCACCGTGGGCTGGAACAATTAATTCAGCAAATCATCCATCGATTGATCCCTCATCCACCACTGCCTGGAGAACCAGTGCCTTATTTAGCAAGTGGCAATTCGTCATTACTGACAACATCATCATTGTGACAGGATGCGGAACCAGTGAGCTCGGTTCCAGAAACACCACTGTATTTTCATTGTCAATTCTGGCTGATTTCCAGTACATTGTTTACAGCAATTCTTAGGAGAGAACGACTTGTTCCGTTCATTCGTTATCAGCATGGCAGTGTGCCTGTTTGCCGCACCACTGTGGGGGCAAGGCCCACCTCTGAAGTGGGGTGGCGACAAAGCAGGTGGGGCCCCATTTATTTTCGAACAGCCCGGTATTGGCGATACTGGCTTTGAAGTGGATCTTGCCAACTTGCTGGCCAAAAAACTAGGCCGCACCGCTCAATTTGTGCAGGGAGAATGGGACAGCATCCCCGATACCGTGCTGCGGGGCAATATCGACATTGCCCTGAACGGTTACGAATTTCTTTCGAAACGGGAAAAAGAGCTCCCTTCAACGGTGCCCTACTTCGTGTATTCGCTGCGGTTGATTGTTCGCAAAGACGATACGCAGGTGAAAACTTGGGAAGACTTGAAAAAGACGAAAACCAAATACCGTGTTGCAGTGCTGGGTGGCTCTTTTGCAGAAACCTATTTACGGGATAACTTTGGCGATTTTGTCGAACTGATCCCATCGAAAGATGTTTCGGAAGTCTTTCAGTTACTGCAAGAAGGGGAACGACTGGATGCCACGGTGCAGGATTCGCCCGCAGCGATTCATTACATCGAAGGTGGCGTCTGGCCCGCACTGAAAGTTGTGGGAAAGCCTGCAGGTGCGGGGTATTACGTGATCCTGACTCGCCCACAGGATAGGGAGTTACGCGATGCCCTGTCGAAGGCAATTAAAGAAGCCACTGCATCCGGTGAATTGGAGGCAATTTACCGCAAATACAATCTGTGGACCGATGAACAAAAATTATTAAAAGAACTTCATGAAAAACCATGGCCCCCACCCGATGATGGGCGGAAAAGCATCAATCTGTGGGATATTCGTGGGCGAATCCTGAAAGCAGCCGGCATGACGATTGCCCTGGCCTGCCTGTCGATGCCAATTGCTATTCTGTTGGGTGTGTTGGTCGCGGTGGGGCGAGTTTACGGCCCAGGCTGGCTGAAAATTCCGCTGGCTGCCTACGTTGAAGTACTGCGCGGCACCCCACTGATTCTGCAGATGTTTGTCTGGTTTTTTCTCTTGCCATCCCTGGCGCGGTCGATCGGCTGGCAACCGTTGATCTACATCGCTTCCATGGAGCCATTCTTTGTGGGTGTGCTGGCACTGGCAATCAACTATTCCGCGTGGGAAGCGGAAAACTATCGGGCGGGCCTTCAGGCAATTCCCAAAGGTCAAATGGAAGCGGCACTGGCACTGGGAATGACCCCACCAACGGCGATTCGCAAAATTATTCTGCCGCAGGCTTTTCGGATTGTCATCCCACCCGTAACGAATGATTTTATTGCACTCTTCAAAGATACTTCGATCTGTTCCATGATTTTGATTACCGAATTGACCGGTTTGTATTACCAGTTGAAATCAGATCCCAACATTGCTCTGGAACTGGCACTGGTGGTGGGTGGCCTGTATCTGTTGATCAGTTTCCCTGCATCGCTATTAGCACGTCGCTACGAAAACAAACTGAAACGTGGGAGCACCATCATATGATCACCATCGAACAGCTCAATAAGTTTCGTGGCACCAATCAAGTATTAAAAAATATTCATCTTCGCGTTGAAAAAGGCGATGTGATCGGAATGATCGGCCCGTCGGGTGGGGGCAAAAGTACCCTGTTGCGGTGCATCAACGCCCTGGAATCGTTTGCTTCTGGAACCATCCAGGTGGGTGATTTGACCATTTCGCCCAACGATACCACGCCCAAATCAACACTCGTGCAACTTCGCCGTCAGGTGGGGATGGTTTTCCAGCAATTTAATCTGTTCCCCCACATGACCGCACTGCAAAATGTGATGAGCGGCCCCACGCTGGTGCTCAATCAGCCTCGGGAACAGGCGGAAACACTTGCCAGAGAACTACTTACGCGAGTTGGCCTGTCCCACCGATTGCAGGCACGACCAGAAGAAATGTCCGGTGGACAGCAGCAGCGGGTGGCCATTGCCCGTGCGTTGGCAGTGAAGCCGGAAGTGATTCTGTTTGATGAGCCCACCAGTGCCCTGGATCCCAAAATGGCCGAAGAGGTGCTGGGGGTGATCAGCGAACTGGCTGCAGCCGGGCAGACAATGCTGATTGTGACCCACGCGATGGATTTTGCACGCAAGGTGGCAAAGCGTCTGATTGTCATGGAAGCGGGTGAAATTACCCGCAGTGGCCCACCTGAGGAAATTTTACCTTAATCACCTGAAATAATGTTGAAGGAGAATCATTGATGCAGAGAACATTCACCTACAGCGATGCAAAATCGCATAAGTTCTGGAATGTGGAATGTGTTGGCACTGATGTGCTGGTACATTACGGACGGTTGGGCACCGATGGCCAGAAGCAAACCAAATCATTCCCCACCGAAGAAGCGGCGATCAAGCAGATGGAAAAGCTGATCAAAGAAAAAACCGGGAAAGGTTACGTGGAAACCACTGCCGGATCGGAACCGGAGCGGTCCACGCAGGAATTACTGGAAGCAGCCATTCTTGCCCACCCCGAAGACCGTGCCGCCCACGCAGCACTGGCAGACTATCTGCTGGAAAATGGCGACCCCTGGGGAGAGTTGATTACGGTGCAACTGGCACTGGAAGATGAATCGCTTACCAGCAAAGAACGGGATAAACTTCGCAAACAGGAAGAAGCCCTGTTTGCGGAATACCGCACCACCTGGCTGGATACACTGGCCGAGTTTGAACAGGACAACGAATATGAACGTGCCCAATTTACGTTTGTGCGTGGAATATTGGCACGGGCGGAATTTCCTTATCTCCGTGTCACACAAGCTCGTAAGTTTGTAGCGACGCCAGTAACCCGCATGGTCCGGGAATTGTATATCGGCGCGTGTTCCTATGAAGAACCTGGAGAATATGAGGAAGGGCCAGACACCGATGGTGCAGAAGAGGGGGCAGCATCGCTGTTTGTGATGGCCAGTTGGAAGCACCTGGCCAATATCCGTAAATTTCGGCTTGGAGAAGGGGATTACACCCTACCTTCCATGGAAGAGGCACCAGAAGAATACTATAACTGCCACACTCCGGGAGAATACGCTGATGCGTTCGTTCGGCAGATGCCCAACATCGAATCACTGGAACTTTTGTGTCACGATCCTGCCACCAGCCAGATCTTCGCACGGAAAATGCCCAACCTGAAAGTGTTATTGGTTTATCATTCCAGAAACTACGCCACAGACAAACTGGCAGCGAACGACTCTTTGGGACAATTAACCCACTTGCTCTTTCACCCCAAGGCTTTGGATTTTGATGATGAACCTTACTTACAGGTAAAAAATTATCGCCATTTGGCAAACAGCAAGAATCTGAAATCGTTGAAGCACCTTCGTTTGAGATTGAGTAATGCTGGTGATGAAGGCGTGAAAGTACTGGTCAATTCTGAATTGATGAATCAATTGGAAACCCTGGACCTGAAACATGGTAAAGTGACCGATGCGGGCGCAAGCTTGCTGGCCACCTGCCCTGGCTGCAAGAATATGTTAAATCTTGAGTTAAGTTACAATTGCCTCACGAATACTGGGCAGGAAGCGCTCCGCGAGGCGGGCATTAAGTTTACCTCAATGAGTCAATGGGTGCTCGATCCCGATGCAGATGATGAAGAAATGGAATATCTCTTTGCAGGCGATATTGAGTGAACCCAGGTTTCCGCTGAGCGTCGCAGTGGGCTTAGAGAACTGGCAATTTCGGTGCCACAAAGACAGTACAATTCGGCTAATCTGGCAATCCAACTTATTAGATGCGACGTGGATTACGTGGAAACTGCTATTGGCATAAATTTTCTGGTGCCAATCATTTCAGTTGAGCCACTGAGCAGTACGTGGTAAAATATATGCAACATACCTTCCCATTGAGTTCAACCATGGATCGCAGGAAATTTCTCGCAACAAGTACCGCACTGGGCGTGGGTGCGGCACTGCAGGCTAAATCGCTGCCCACCGTGCGTGGAAAAGCAGAACATTGCATTTTTATCTGGCTTGGCGGTGGCATGGGGCAGTTGGATACTTTCGACCCCAAAGCCAAAGGCATTTCCAAGGGGAAGGATAAAAAGGCCGGCTCCCTGTACGATTCCATCGAAACCAATGTGCGTGGGGTGCGAGTAGCCGAACATCTCCCGCAAACCGCAAAATTGATGGATCGCACCACCATTGTGCGTTCCGTCAACCACAAAGTGATCGATGAGCACGCTTTTGCCACCAACCTGGTACACACTGGGCGAATGATTTCAGGCACCGTGACCTATCCTTCCATTGGTTCAATTGTGGCCAACCAGCGGGGTGCGGCCAATCCCGATGTGCCTGCCTACATGCTGATCGGTTACCCCAACGTCAGCCGTGGGCCGGGGTTTCTTGGTGCCAACAGTGGCTTCGTTTATCTGGTAGATACCGAAAGTGGCCCCGCAGGCTTTACCCGACCAGAACATGTGGATCCCAAGAGGGCCGCACGCCGGGAAAGTTTATTAAAAAATATTCATCAAAGTGGCACCACGCCAGATGCTAATGTGCAGCAATATCTGGAAGCACAGTCAAAAGCGTTGCAGCTTGCTGGCCCTAAGTTTATGCGCCACTTCAACTTACAGCAAGAATCGTCTACCGTCCGCCAGTCCTATGGTGGGGAATTCGGCCAACGCTGCCTGCTGGCACGTCGATTAGTGCAGGCGGGGGTGCGATTCATTGAAGTTTCCCACAATTTGAACTTTATCAATGGCACCGGTTGGGATGTGCACAACGAAGGGATCGACAACCAGCACCTGCTGATTCGGGAACTGGATACCGCCTTATCTGGCTTGATTCTCGACCTGGAACAGCAGAAACTTCTCGACAAAACCCTGATTGTGGTTGCTACGGAATTTGGTCGCCCACCGGAATTTGACGGTCGAGGCGGGCGTGGCCACCAGGGGACGGCATTTTCCATGGTGCTGGCAGGTGGTGGCCTCAAGCACCAGGGAGCCTTGGGCGTTACAGATGATCTTGGCAAAAAAATCCTCGAAGCACCTGTATCCATTCCCGATTTTCATGCTACCATCCACGCCAGCCTGGGGATTGATCCAGCCCACGAATTGTACGATGGAGCCCGTCCAGTTCCCATTACCGACGGTGGCAAACCGATTGCGGAACTGTTTGCGTGATTTGCACGGATGCACAAAGTATTGGTTCGTCAAAAAAGTGACAATTTCTAAAAATTACGACTTGTGCACAACTGTTCGCTTGTTAAAATAACTTTAAACTATCTACATTGCCAGCGGACTGCAGTTTAAGTGGATCATTTTAATGGCCCAAACATATTCTTTGAAGTTAGGCACGATAGGACTACCTGAAGCAGGAAAAACAATATGGCACACTGTGTTATACGGAAGACAAGCTCATTTCGATGGTGTTCTATTTAGATACCTGGACTCGCCGACCATCAGGTACTTAAATCCAATGTGGGAAGCTCTGGACAGAGGAAATCTCCCTGACGCTACTGGACTTGCTCGCCCGAGCGAATTGAAATTTCAGATGCATACAGAGGATGCTTCTGGAAACGTACTTATTAGTTACGCAATCCATACGATGGATTATGCTGGCATTCTGGTCAACCGTGGTGCATCTGAAGATACGATCAAACAGGCAAGGGAGCTTGGTCTTGAACAATTTATTGACGAGTGCGATTTGTTGATGGTAATGGTTGATCTTTCCGACGATTCGCAAGCAGTTAACCAACTAAACACATTGGACTACATACTACAGCGATGCAAAGAAACCTCAACGCAGCACGGAAGTAAAAATCGTCCAGTGGCGGTTGCCTTTACCAAAGTTGATCAGGTTTTTTCACAACATATGAATAGCAACTTGATCGAAATGCAATCTGTATTATTAGAGTATTTAAGTTCGAAGGATCGTTGGCGTGGGATGCATCGTGCGCTGAGAGCGTTGAAGGACTACAATCTCTACGAAGTCTTTCCTGTTTCTTGTTTCGGAACATCTTGTGCTCCTGGACAAAACGTGCCAACTGCTGGCACAATTAACCCAAAGTGGATTCATGAGCCATTAATCTGGGGCTTACCTCGTGCAGCAGAGTTGGCAAACCAAGCCATTACTGAACAACAGGACGAAGTACGACGAATCGAAAAAATTGCTAAGGATGCTGAGAATAATGAATTCAACACACAAGTTACACTTGCTATCTTATGTATAACACTTGGGGCAATCATAGGTTATTTTATCGGGTGGGGAATTGGGTTTGTTCTACCATATATTCTCACAGGTCTCGCTTGTATGATACCCCTTGCATTAGTCGCTATCCCTTTATTAGTTGCCGCCGATAAGGCAAGATGATTAGTTATGAAGAATAAAATTGCCATATTTTTTGCAGTGACTTCAATCTCTTTAACAACAGGTTGTTGGGATGATTCTAAATCAGTAGATGAAAATTTGTATCGTCACGGTAAACTGTGGGCTCCTTATTTTGCTGTAATTTTATCTATTGCTGGTGCTATTGCAGGTGGTATCCTTGGATTTCGCTACATAGGCAAAATTGTATATCGAAAGATATCGCAATGATAAAGTGTTGCTTGAAAATTAAGTTTTTGTTTTTAACTATATCCAATTTGTATCTAATTGAAAACATTTGAAGCGCCAGTTGCTGTACATATGTGGTTTGTCGAGGGAGAAGGTTGGGCGCGAGACAATTTCTATGCACTTCCCAATAATTTTCTTCAAATGTTGGACAGCGGCGTGGATAGCATCTTAAAAGTTGACTTATCACGCACAGATGGTGTTATTCGTTTTGAAAAGCCATGCTTTGATGGTTGGCTAATTGGAATACGTACAACAGATCCGTTCTGCGTTAACCGTAAGGCTATTGGCCGTAATCCTTCAATTCTAAAACTCGCATATTTAAAAACACGCACCAAACCAACCCCAGAGTTGGTTGAGAATGTTTTGGAGTTGCTAGGTCCAATACGTCCAGAGCGCGAAGGCACCTATGATTTCAAAATTGATGTGCACTTAGATGAACCACAACCCGTCCCTGTGCGTCCAATTGTTACAAACAACAATCCTTCTCAACTCTCACATGATCATCGTAATTTAGTAAAGTTGTACCAATCAGTAGTTGAAGCCAAGTTTCGTGACATTTCGATGTTAGCTGATGAGTTTATTCTTTCATTGCCTGATGGCACTTTTTTCACAAAAAACACCATTTCTAAATGGTTGCCTAATGACAAAGTGAATGCGTGTGAGTTACTGAATCGCTTTTCATTTCGCCATGAATCAAGAAGCAACTTAGTCATAAGTGCCAAGAACCGGCTACTGATTTCTACTCCAACTCTCAAACGATCCAACATTATTTGGTTGTTTGATACCTCAAGAGATAATCCAATGATCTTGTTGCACAGAATTGTTGAATCAAGAAGCAATTGGTTAGTGGGTAGCTTATTTGGCAATTCAGACTTTACTGATAAAATACACAATAAATGGAATCATTTAACACAATTTGTGCCTAAAATGGATCCTGCATTAGATCAATTGCTTCTATCTGTAGCGTGGACCGATCTTTGAGATCGAGTTATCGATTGCCGTAATTTTGGTGTTTTATGATTTTAAATTGCAGAAATTGTACCAGCAGCAGCGAATATCCAGATGCAATGGCGGGCAGGTCTGCTAATTGTGCAGTATGTGGTTACCGCTTTAATCTCCCTAAAGTACACAAACATAGCCCAGATCCTTTTCGACAACCGGCCAACATCCCATCCAAGCGAGAGAGAACCATTGTTTGTAATCCACCAGAGAACTTAGAACAAACTAGTTCTAATGATTTTCTGAATGCACAGAATGCATCGGAAGTTTCCATTGAAAACGAAACTCCTCAACGCACACTGGTTCAGGATATTGTGTGCCCCGTTGTAACAGTTGCTGACGTACCATCAGGCACACACAGCACTTCAGAATCCACTCACAGTAAATTATCATACTTGAAATTATACCTTGAAATCGCTGCAGCATTAGTAGCTATCGTGATTGCATTAATTGGCTACTTCTTCGGAAAATAGATTATCCTCATTCAGAAAAAGGATCTCTCCATGCATCGCACCGCTTTTTTTCTGCCGCACAGTCTGCTCTTTACTTTCCTATGGGTGGGCGCCAGCTTACAAGGTGCGGAACCTGGCAAAATCCTTTACCAGCAAGAGTTTACGTCTGCAAAATCTCTCGAAGATTTCGACCTGACTGATGCCAAAGCCTGGAAGTGGGTGGAGAAAGATGGCGAAAAGTTTGTGGAGCAGTTTCAAGCCAGCAAATACAAGCCAACCCATCGCTCCCCGTTTAATCTGGCGTTATTGAAGACCCCCACGGTGGGGGATTTTATCGTCGACTACGAAGTGCAGTCGACCTGCAAAGAATATGGCCACCGAGATATGGTGTTTGTGTTTGGCTATCAGAATCCGGACCAGTTTTATTACTGCCACATTGCCAGTAAGGCAGATGATCACGCCAACAACGTGTTTGTGGTGAATAAGGCCCCACGGATCAAGAATGCGACAACAACCAACAAAGGCAATACGTGGGGCTCCAATGCCTGGAAGAAGGTGCGGATTGTTCGCACAGCAAGCACGGGCGATTACGAAGTGTTTTTCGAAGATTTCACCAAGCCAATCATGGTGGGCAACGACAAATCCTTCGGCAAAGGACGAATTGGTTTTGGCACCTTTGACGATACCTGCCGCATTCGCAAACTGACCATCTATCAGCCCGCGGGCAAATGAAAATGGCTGTTTTGGGCAAAAATGAAAGCCAAATGAGAACAATTTCCAGCTTTTTTCCGCCATTTTGCGAAAATGTGGCAATCTTCACAATATTTCGCACCTCAAATGGCAATATTAATATGCGTTGGGCCTACTCCGGTTTTCAAGACCGGTGCGGCTGCCCGATTCAGAGAACTTTCCCCACATCATGTGGGACAGGTGAGTGATGATTTTTCAGATGGCAAAGCGGGCACTGCTCGAAACAGATAAACGGTTATTGTGGAAACTGATGTGGAACATGGGCGTGAAAGGTTCCCTGTCGGTCTTACGGCACCGCGTGCGACTGAAACGTGGGGAATTTTTCCCACCGTTCCTGTATGTATCGATCATTAATTCCTGCAACCTGCGTTGCCAGGGGTGCTGGGTGGATGTTGCCCACAAACAGCAGGCAATGGAACCAGAAACTTTTCACCGTCTGGTGCGTGAAGCCAAGCAGATGGGGAATGTGTTTTTCGGCATTGTGGGTGGCGAACCGTTTATGCACCCCAAAATATTTGAAATGCTGGAAGCCCACCCCGATTGCTATTTTCAGATCTTTACCAACGGCCACTTTATCACCGATGAAAAAGCCAAACGCCTGCGACGCATGGGAAATGTTACCCCACTGATCAGCGTGGAAGGCACGGAAATCATCAGCGATGAACGTCGTGGGCGAATGAATGTCTTGTCCAAGACGATGGAAGGCATCCAGAACTGTTTGAAGAACAATCTGCTGACAGGTGTCTGCACCAGCCTGTGCAAAACGAACTTCGACGATCTGCTGCAGGAACGCTGGGTGGATCGCTTGATTGAAATGGGCGTGATGTACACCTGGTTTCATGTGTATCGACCGATGGGGCCAAACCCCAACCCGGACATGTGCCTGACACCAGAACAGGCGAAGAAGGCCCGCGAATTCGTGGTGAACATGCGGGCAAAAAAACCGATCGTGATTGTGGATGCCTATTACGATGGCGAAGGCCAGGCACTGTGCCCGGCTGCGACAGGGATCAGCCATCATATCAATCCGTGGGGCGATATCGAGCCATGCCCCATTGTGCAGTTTTCCAAGGAATCGATCCTGCACGAAAAAGACCCACGGCACCTGCGGGACAAGTTCTTGCAATCTGCCTTTCTAAGGGATTTTCGCCAGGTCAGCCAGGAAAGCACCCGTGGCTGCATTGTGCTGGAACGCCCGGATCTGCTGGAACTGGTGATCAAGAAGCATGATGCCACCGATTCTACCGCACGTAAAACGGCAATGGCAGAATTGCAGCAGATGACCACCAAGACATCGCAATATCTGCCCAACATGGAAGTGCCGGAAAAGAATATTCTGTACCGCATCGCCAAGCGATTATTCTTCAACGACTTTGGAGTGTACCGCGGGCACGATCACAGCACCACATCTGCACCGGGATTGTTGAAGCTTGGCAGCACAGCGAAATCATAGATATTATTGCGAAATGCTCATCAAAGTCTTTCCAATAACTTTCAGTTGAAAACTACCATTACATTTCCAGGGAATTGACATTATGCGCTTTTACTTGATTTTCCTGATACTATTCACTTTCAGTGTTTCTGCAGTAGCTGCCGCACCGCCAAACATCCTGCTGATCTGTGTGGATGATTTGCGGCCAGAGTTGGGCTGCTATGGTGTGGGGTACATCAAAACCCCGCATATCGATGCGCTGGCAAAACGCAGTCGGATCTTTACCCGCCATTATGTGCAGGCCCCCACCTGTGGAGCTTCCCGTTATACATTGCTGACTGGCAGCTACGGCCCCGCTGGCAATGATGCCTTGTTTCGTCGGGCCGCACAAATGAAAACCCAGCCACAGGCGGTCGCACCCTCCATGCCAGAATGGTTTCGGAACCACGGCTATCAGACCGTTTCCATCGGCAAAGTATCGCACCACCCTGGTGGGCGTGGCGGACCAGACTGGAACAACGATGAACAGCCCGAGATGCCTGGCGCCTGGGATCGGCATCTGTTGCCTGCTGGTGCCTGGAAGCACCCACGTGGCTGGATGCATGGCCTGGCCAATGGTCAGATTCGGGAAAAGGTTGGTGAAATGCCCGTCTTTCAGGCAGAAGCCGGTGGGGATGAGATCTACCCGGATGGCGTTACCGTTCCAGAGGCGATCCGACAACTCCAACTGTTGGGGCAGCCTGGTGAAAAGCCATTTTTGCTGGCAGTTGGAATCCTTCGCCCCCACCTGCCGTTCGGTGCACCAAAAAAATACCTTGATCTCTACGACAATGTCGAACTGCCCAAAATACCACATCCCGACAAACCCAAAGGGAAGACCACGTGGCACAATTCTGGAGAGTTCATGAAGTATCAGCGGTGGAATCGCAATCCAAACACGGATGCCGAATTCGCAACTCAGGTCCGCAGGCATTACGCTGCATGCGTCAGTTATGCCGATGCTTCTCTTGGTCACCTGCTGAACGCGCTGAATGATTCCCCCGCAGCAAAGAACACCATCATTATTCTCTGGGGCGATCATGGCTGGCACCTGGGAGAACACGCGATCTGGGGCAAACATTCCCTCTTCGAAGAATCGCTGCGGTCGCCATTAATCATTCATTACCCTGGGATAGAAAAACCAGGTGAAGCCACTCGTGCGATTGTGGAAACGCGTGATCTTTTCCCAACAATCTGCGAGCTGACAGATACGAAACGCCCGGATTTTCTGAAGAACCGCGACCAGTTGTTGAAATCACTGCGAGATCCGAAGGAGATCGGTGGGGCCGCTGTTTCCTACACTGGGAATGCTCAAACCATTCGCACTGATCGTTATCGACTGATTCAGCATCGTGATGGTTCGACAGAGTTATACGATCACACAACGACAGCTGGGGAAACCAGGAATATTGCTGCGGACAATCCGGAAATCGTTGCACGTTTGAGAAGAGATCTGGACAATCACCTCAAGCCAAAACAAAAATAAGCAAACCATCAGACCACTTCGTACGCACCTGGTTTCCTGGTTAGTCTCCGACGCACAAACGCAGGCCAGCGTGGGCGAAAGAAGTTCAACGTGATCAGGATGATCGTACCCATCGTTACGTTTAGAATCGTGAACACGTAAGGTGGCCAATCATGAAAAATCAGTGCGTGCATCATTCTGCCCAGAAAAGTATCGCTGTTGGTGGGCTGCCCTGCCAGTTCCCGCAGGCGTTGTTCCCAGATCGAAAGAGGACAGCGAACATCGATGATTTCTTCAAAAACAACCACCCCAATCAGGATCAGGTGGGTAATGCGAAACCAGAAATTGCGTGCGACTTGCCAGCCCCGCAACCAGCCGATCATGATGAATAATTGACCCAGTACCACGAACGCAACATAGCAAACGTGTACAAAAACAACGCAATCGGCGAAAAATCCGTACATAAAATCAGCCCTGCCTCAACAGTGCCAGTCGAATAATGAAATCATATCAGGCAATTGCACAAGGCGATGTAAAATGTCTGTTAAATCACTTCACACAGTGTCGCCGGTGCGCTCCGACCATTCGCAAATCTGCCAATAAAATACCATTTTGTACACTATAAATTCGCAACTCATTCCATGGGGTGATATCGATTTTGTAAAAATTCACAAAAAAGTTTATTCAATTGCAAGTTATTTCAAATTAATCACTTACGATGATTCGTTTCTTTCAGAATAGCCACATAACGTGAAAAAACTTCTTTTTTGAATGACCTCGTGGATATATTATATACAAGTGAAATTAAATCCATGCTAACTTTCTGGCATGGTTGGGCACCCCACCTGGTTGTGGAATCGCCTGATAAGATAACGGTACCAACAATTACTTTGTCATACCAGTTTGGAGATCGTATGTTCCTTCCCTCTCGTCGTACTGCTCTTGCTGCTGGCAGTGCCACTATTGCCTCCGCAGTGGGCTTCCCATTGATGGCAGAACAACCCACCAAAAAACGGAAACTCGTGATGATTGCGGGCACCCCCAGCCACGGGCCTGGCATGCACGAACATAACGCCGGGGTGCTGCTGTTTCAAAAGTGCCTGCAAGGAATTGCTGGGCTGGATGTGGAAATTGTGCTGAACGGTTATCCCAAAGACGACTCCATGCTGGATGGGGCGGATGCCATTTTCGTCTACGCCGATGGTGGGGGCAGACATCCCCTGATTCAGGGTGAACGGATTCCGCGGATCGACAAATTAATTGCCAAAGGCGTGGGTTTGTTCTGCTGCCACTTTGGAGTGGAAGTGCCCAAGGGGAAGCCGGGCGATGCGTTCCGCACCTGGATTGGTGGGTGCTACGAACATGAATGGTCGTGCAATCCCATGTGGAAAGCCGAGTTCACCAAACTGCCCGATCATCCGATCTGTCGTGGGGTGAAGCCATTCGCCATCTTTGATGAATGGTACTTTAACATGCGATTTCGGCCAGAACTGCAGGGCGTGACACCCATTTTAACAGCCACACCGACCGATGCTACACGTGATGGCCCTTATGTTTATCCGAAAGGGCCTTACAAGCACATCCAGGAAGCCAAAGGCAGACCAGAGCATGTGATGTGGTGCACCGAACGGCCTGATGGTGGGCGTGGTGTTGGCTTTACCGGTGGCCACTTCCATATTAATTGGCAGAACAACGATTTCCGAAAG
The DNA here is from genome assembly GCA_041399155.1 of Zavarzinella sp. Lineage (NCBI taxonomy): Bacteria > Pseudomonadati > Planctomycetota > Planctomycetia > Gemmatales > Gemmataceae > Zavarzinella > Zavarzinella sp. The sequence continues at coordinate 165,265 of JAWKTI010000002.1, read as the reverse complement.
CTGGTGCTGAATGCCCTGTTGTGGATCAGCAAAGTGGATGTGCCCCAGAATGGCGTTGCTTCTGAAGTAACTGATGAAGAGATGAAGAAAAACCTCGATCCGAAAGGAAAGAAGAAATAAATGGCTGTGCTGCACGATCCAGGCTGGAAGTTTGAACATTCTTATGCCCAATTGCCCGAAGCGTTTTTCTCTCAGGCACAGCCCGCACCTGTGGGGAAGCCTGCGTTAGCGATGTTCAACCACGCACTTGCTGAGGAGATGGGGCTGGATTTCCGTGAGTGTTCGGATGAGGAACTTGCGGAAATTTTTTCCGGCAAACAGCTTCCCGCGGGCAGCAACACCATTGCCCAGGCGTATGCCGGTCATCAGTATGGTGGCTTCACCATACTGGGTGATGGGCGGGCGATGTTAATTGGCGAGCATCGCACGCCAGATGGCACATTGCTGGATATCCAGTTCAAAGGATCGGGGCCCACCACCTACTCTCGACGTGGTGATGGCCTGGCAGTGCTTGGGCCAATGTTGCGGGAATATCTAATCAGCGAAGCAATGCACGCCCTGGATATTCCAACCACCCGCAGCCTGGCAGTGGTAACCACGGGCAAGCCGGTATTTCGTTATGAAATGCTTCCCGGTGCCATCCTGACCCGAATTGCTGCCAGCCACATCCGCGTGGGCACGTTTCAATACTTTGCCGCACGTCGGGATGTGGAAAACCTGAAAATCCTGGCTGACTACACCATCCAGCGGCACGATCCTGAATTGCTGGCGTTTCAAGATCGAGAAAGGTATCGTGCGTTTCTACACGCAGTCATTGATCGCCAGGCCCGCCTGATTGCCCAATGGCAGTGCGTGGGATTTGTCCACGGAGTAATGAATACCGATAACATGGCACTCTCAGGCGAAACAATTGATTATGGGCCGTGTGCTTTCATGGATCGCTACCATGTGAATACGGTGTTCAGTTCTATCGACGATCATGGCCGATATGCCTATGGCAACCAGCCGAAAATCGCCCAGTGGAATCTGGCACGCTTTGCCGAAACGCTGATTCCGATGTTGTCAGTTGATCTCGATGATGCGGTTGATTTTGCCACCAAGGCGGTTGAATCGTTTGAAACTGTTTTTCAACAATACTTTCTGCGTGGGATGCGGGCAAAGCTGGGCCTGCAGCAGGAATTGCCTGATGATGAAGCGTTGATTGTGCAGTTGCTGGAATGGATGCAGGACAAAAAGCAGGACTTTACCAATACGTTTCGTTCGTTGCCTCTACCCACTTTTTGTGCGGATGATGCAGATTTCGCTGCCTGGCGTAAACGTTGGCAGGCACGTACTGCCCATGAAGAAGGTGGGTTCAACGCGGCAGTGCAGCGAATGCAGCAAGTCAATCCGGTGGTGATCCCACGGAATGCGTTGGTGGAAGATGCTTTGCAGGCTGCAGAACGTGAAAACGATTACGAGCCCTTTCATCAGTTGTTAAGTGTGCTGCAAAAACCGTTTGATGTGCCATCGGATATAGGCTTTGCTGCATCGCCCGATGAAAACCAGCCCCGCTACCGCACCTACTGTGGGACGTAAACGTGTGCTGGTGCTAAGCCTTGATACTACGGGTGGCCCGCTGGCAGATTCGTGCGGTCGATTTTTCAGCAGGGTGGGCTTTCAGCCAGCGTTGACATATTTGCTGTACCCACTGTGGCTGGGTTTTTGAAGCATCATTCAGCCAGTTGGCTACAGAATCCTGAACGTACTTTTCCGGTTCGGTCTGCAATGGTTCCAATAAAGTCAGAGCACGTTCCGGGTGGGTTTTCAATTCGGTAATGTGGCTGCACCACACCCCACGTGGGCGTGTGGCTTCGACGGCAAATCGTCGAGCGAACGGACTCTCATCCACTACCCAAGGGTTGAGAAGTTGAATTGCACTATCCAGGTCTGCGACGAGATGTGGTCGCAATGCCATCCAGGCCCATTCCCGCACACCAAAATGCTCATCGATTGCCAGTGGCCGAAAGCGATTGATGCGTGCAGCCAGGTCCCAGCTTTCTTCCAGTTGCCAGGCGAATGCTACCCAGCCTCGCACGGTGTCTGATGGGTGGAGTAACAGTTCTTCCAGGTCGGTGCCATAGATTTCCCGCACAATCTGCCCACCGATAGCCATTCGTCTCGTGATCGTGGGAGAATCTGCCGTAAATCTCAACAGTTGACTTTCCGAAACACGTGGGCAGGCGTTTTTCATTAACGTGGCGAAATCTACCACCAAACCTTCCATCAGGTTGGCGGGAGCACGTGTGCCAAGATTCAATTGCTGCACAATTTCTGGCGATACTTTGCTTCGGGAGTGGGTGTTTCGGGCTTTCGCCATCAGATGCCTGCTGAAAATGGGTACCAGACGATTTTTTAGCAGCTTAACCGTTTTCGCCCAACTGCTGCAGCCGACTTGTCAATAGCTGGTCCATGGTTTGATTTTCCGCATCAGGCGCGGCGGAACTCCCACTGCAAAACAGGCACTCGGGCAGTGGCGAAAACTGGTAACTCAATGCCTGATAAGGAATGGTGAATATTTCCGGCACGACCTGCAGCGGGAAAAGCAAGCTGGAAAAAGGCAACTCCTGGTGATGCAACAGTTGCAGGCTGCTGTGGGCATGCAGACTGCCCATTGTGCTGATTGCCGCACGACTGGCCGGAATGCTGGTTGCTGGCAATGTGCTTTCTTGCTGTGAGTAATTGGGAACTGGTTCCTGAACCAGTTCGATTTCCCGCTTCAAGTAGCTGCAGACACAGCCATAACAGGCAGAACCGGGCAGAAACAAATGAACCCAGCCAGCAATACCGCCGGCGAGCACCTCGCCCAGTGTCCAGGGTTTGTGGGCAGTACGCATCAAAAAGTCGAATTGAAACTTGGCAGGTTCGCGATCGACCGCACAGATACCCAGATCGCATCGGTTGCTCACATCAGCCAACCAGTCATGGTGGTTAGAATCGAGCAGGTCAATCGGTTCCGCGATAATGCTTAGTTCCGGCCGCATTGCCTGTAGCCAGCGCCTGGCAAGTTCCACTTTCAGCATGCCCACATCGACGGGTGGGAAGTAATGCCGCTGCACATTGTGGGGGGCATAGAAATCTGGATCGATCAGGATAATTTCAGTGACAAGCGGATCGCGTGCCACTAAATCGAGCACAGACATGCCACCTGAGCCCACCCCAGCGATGAAAATTGTGGCCATGAACAGCCCCCACCTGGGTGCAAGCGGTTACTGTTCTTCGCCGAACATTGCCATTTGATCCCGAAGATCGTTTTGCAGTTTGGAGGACACCAGATCGCATATTTCAAAAACAATCGGATCGGCAATGCTGTAATGCACGGTGGTGCCATCTCGCTGGCGGCTGACCAGAGCCGCAGAATGCAGAATGCCCAACTGTTTGGAGACGTTTGCCTGTTTTGCGCCCAACAATTCCACCAGATCGTTCACTCGTTTGCTCTCTTTCTGCAGAGCGTACATAATGGCCAGTCGAGTAGGATCTGCTAAAACCTGAAACCAACGGGCAAGGTGACTGTATTGTTCCTGAGTCATTTTCTTCATGCGTACCAACTACTTTCAATATCACACTATTATGATATTGTTATTTGAAAATAAGACAATATTACAATGTTGCGAAGATTAAAGTTGTTCAGCCGAAACGTGCGTGAGCACGTGTTATTGCTAGGAGAGTGAACAAATTATAGACCACAATTTGTAATACTTTGTTAGTTCGCGGAAACTTTCTTACGTCGGTTTCCGGAATTATCTGCCTTCTGGCAGTAGGAGAGTTCGCGTACCCAGACCCGTTCACGTTCGGAATCCTGTTCGTTCAGGTGATCCACGGGTGCGGTGTATTCCATTCGGCGAGCCAATGTGCCAGGATCACCTGCAAAGATCAGCCTCTTTCGGGCACAGCGGGCAATATTGGCCAGCACACTGGGCGAGGCACCAAACGATACAGCACGGGTGCGGTGGCTGCGAGTGAGGCTCAGGGCAATAATTTCCGCTTCGGTGCGGGCCGCTTCATTCGGCGGCAACACCTGAAAATCGGCAGCACGCTTCGATTGAGCACAAAGCAGTCGCAACAATTCCACCTGTTCAGGAATCGGCGAGGTCAGCACTACAGGCCCACTAATGTTATCTTCCAGATACGAAATCAGTGCGGTGGCTTCCCGGTAATTGACGCACCCTTTCTGGGGCAATTGTCGGGCAATATCCACGGGAACCGTATCCCGTTCGCGACGTTCTGCCAGATTGACTTCAAAACCAGCACCCTGCAACCGCGGTGCGGGTGTTTTTTTCGTCCCACTGCCACGTGGGTTGGAATGTCCAGCGGCAGGCACAGCATCTTCGGGTTTTGGCACGGGCAAAAACATCACATGTTCGTCCCGATCCAGCTTCGTGTTGGTGGCATAGGGGAAGCCAAATGCCGCTTTCAGCCAGCACGCCAGACTCGTACAGGCACGTTTAGCATGAATCAGGTGGGCAACCCGATTCGCACCGGCAGGTAAATGCTCCTGAATCCAGGCCCTTGCCGATTCCAGCGTCCAGCCAGCATCGGTGGCAAATTCCACAGCAATGGTGTACGGTCCAGTGGCATGTTCCCGCACACCTTTGCCCAGATCGATATGATCCTGCCCCACCACTTCCGGTGGGCCCCAGTGCACAGTGATTGAATCAGTGGTAGTCTCCCACCGAATGCCAGGAAGGATGGGCTGCAGCCGGATCAGATCCAGTTCGTTTGCAACAAATGCTTTCGCCGTAGCAAATCCCGCTGTCAAAGGGAAGTCAATGCGTGCCAGCTCCGGACTTTCGTCTGGTGCGTTCAGAATCCATAGCACGTAATCAGCATGGTCGGTGACCGGCTCTGCTTCCAGATAAGGCAAATGCTCTTCGGGCACTGGTTGCAACTGGCATTGCAGGCGATCGCGATGCAACTTCCAGGAATTCTGTGCTAATTGATCGATCAGATCACTGAATGCGGGTGAAACTACACAATCAGGCGAACCATGCAGGCGGCTGGCAGAGCTGTCACCCGTCAACAACAACAAATGGCCAAGTCCAGAAACTGCATTAAGGTGCTCGGTAGAGATGAACTGGGCTTCTTCCAGCACCACCAGATCGAAATAGCTGGCTTGCTGCAATAGTTGTTGCAACCAGGGATCGTGGGAAATGGAATCAAATGCCCCCACCACCAGTTGGGATTGCAAAAGGAGATGGTCTGCCAGCCCGGCAGTATTCTGGGTGATCAGTTCACCGGCCTGCAGGTGGGCAGTTTCTGCCTGTTGAAGACCAGTCAATTGTTCGGCAATGCTGCGACAATCTGCTTCCAATTGGCCCACCGAAAGGTCGGCAGGTGGGGAATATTGATGCACGTAGTCGTCGTAAAGCGATTGAAACTCTCGGGTGACTTTATTGGTTTTGCCAATTTCCTGATCCAATTCGTGGCTCTGGCGGGCAATTTCCCGTTCCAGCAAGTGATGCACCTTTTCCTGCATCAGGCCCTGTACTTTCTGCAATTCTGCTTTCGCTTGGGCTAACGTGTCCTCAAGCTGATTGCATTCCAATGTCGCCAGATTATACTGCGTCTGAATCTGCTCCATTTTCGAATGAACAGACTCTTTGCCGGGCGTCAGCCAATATGTTGGGTTCCACCATTTGCCTGAATCTTTCAATTCCAGTTGCTGCTGACAGGCATCAATGTTTGCTTTGCTTGAATCTCGGTTTGTTATCGCCTGATCCAGTCGACGCTGTTCCTGCTCCACCGCTTCCGTGAGTGTTTCCAATTGTTGCTGAAACTGGTTGCGGATATGGGCTAGTTCCTGCGCTAATGGAGCGGGTGGATTTTGCTCGACATTTGCTGCCAGTTGAACTTTCTGTTCTTCGAGTTGCTTTCTGCTGGCCACAGCACGCTCATTGGCGTGCCATTGTTCCATTAACTGGTGGGCTGCATCCTGTTGGTGCCGTAAATTCCGGACTTTATTCTGAATGTCGAGTAACTGATCCTGATGTCGCAGCGAGATTTGGGTACTGAGATGGTCCAGTGTGCCAGCGGCTGTCCATGCACTGATATCAATGGGTAAAGTGGCACGATTTTCGCCGGAAGCCAACAAACGGACAGGTAGAAGTTGTTGTACCAACGGGGTTTGCAGACAGTGATCCACATCTGCAGAAGTGGGCCACAACCAGAGCACCCGTTTTTGTTCAGCCAGATATTGCCGAATTATTTCCAGAGCGGTCCGTGATTTGCCGGTACCCGGTGGCCCGTCAATGATCATTAAGTCCCGCTTTGATAGTACCTGTTGTACGATCTGTTGTTGATTCGTATCCAGTTCAGCATCCCACCATTTGGCGGGTGTTACTGTTAGTTGTTCTGCTTCTTCCGTTTTTCGAATCTGCTGTATACGTTCCAGAAGTGGTACTGGTGGGGAATTGTTAACGGCGATCGAACAGGTCCAGCCAAGTTCCTGCAATACAGGAACCGCTACTTCACCAGCTATGGGTGGGCGGGCGGTCCACCCGGTAGTCTGGCGAACCTGAACCTGCATTGAATCAATGGCATGGTCCGGATGATGATGGCCGTTGGTCACGCTCACGCTGTCGCTCCCAGGATCGGCCACATGTTACACTTAGACAACGACATCGCTTTCCTAAAGCCTGCCGGTAGCCACCGGAAATCAGCCCATGAAAATGAAGTTGCTCGATACTTTTGGTGAACCTTCGCCATAGAATCAGTACGTTGTTGAACTTAGTTCACTCCATCCAATATAGACGTTAAAGCAAGGATATTCTATCCGTTAACAAAATTATCGCCATTCCTGGCGAGATGTTCCGAATTTTCATCAATTATTTGCAAAAAGCCCCCACAGGTGGGTTTCCTTCGCAGTGAATATATCCCATGGAACGCTGAATATCGAACTGTTTGTTAGAAATTCAGGCATTTTCTTAAAATTTTGCGCCAGCAGTAATTATTCCACAATTTCTACTTTCGGTGCGGCATTCAGAAATCGCTGCACTGGCAGCAATGGAGTAAAAGATACTATCCCACTCCAACTGTGGTCGGTAATTTTCAAATGCCCAGGCCCGATACCACCCTGAGCCAGCGTGGCATCCAGCCCCAGCCAGGCCCCATTAATGTACACCTCTGTCCACATGTGAAAGCCCAGGCCCGGCTTACCAAAAATATTGTCGACATACACCAGACCAATCGCGGTGCGGGAAGGGAGCCCACTGGCACGGCAAATGGCTGCGGTCAGCATCGCAAACTCGGTGCAATCCCCTTTTCGCGTAACAGCAACCTTATCAGCGGGTGTCAAAGCCTCGGTAAATGTCACCTGGTCAATGTAATTATTGACAAACTGTTCAATTTTCAGTGCTTTTTTCCAGGGATTTTTTTCATCCCCCACGGCCAGTGCTGCCAGTTTCTGGATGTTGGCATCATCCGAGGCTATAAACTCGTTCGACTGGGTAAACTCTTCCGCTGCAGCCACACCAGAATCTTTCTCTGGTGGGACACGACTGGCAGTAATGACCAGATCAAACGACTGTTCTTTCTCGGTATCTAATTTCTGACGCTCATCGACAGAGATTAATTCTGACGGTTTCAGGTCGCCTTTAAAACCGATGCGATATTTGGCACTTTTCGCTTGATGCAGTCGTGGCAGGCGTTTGGCCAGATAGATGGTGTTTCTTTCCATCAGATCGGGCACATTGCCATTTGGTGCGGTGGCAATTGCTTTCGTCGTTCGCACCGTAGTGACCAATCCACCCAGTTCTGCAATATCGGTAATGGTGACAATTGGCTCATACGTAATGGGATCGACCAGAAAAACGCTGATTGGCAGTTGCAATTTGCTTTTGTTCGGCAGAATCAAGGCTTCGGGAGTGGCTTCCACTTTCAGGAGTTTTTTCTTTCCCAAACCTGGGACAATTGTTTCCTGCAATTCACCCACTTTTACTTCGATGGTGATGTAATAGGTGATCTGTGCGATAAACTGGCGGTAAGTAAAAGTATCACCTGGTTTGATTTTCTTTGCCGCAAACAGGTTGTTTTCGGCCCGCATGCCAATGCACCTGGGGTCCCAGTCGAAACTCCGCTTGCTGGTGGTGGCACCCGTGGCCGAAATATGCACCGTTTTCTGATTTTCTACTTCACAATCCAGTTTTTGAATGGAATCTGCCCCCAGATACATGGTGGCACGAACCGCAGTCACTTCGTTGGTGGGGGTCTCTTCGGTAATCAGGTCGGCTTTTAACTGTACCAGTTGCCCACCTCGTTTGCTGGAAAGTCGCAACTCTTTGGTGGTCTTGTACAGTTCCACCTGATCACCCTTAAATTTCAACGGTTGTATAGTCGTGCGAACATAGCCGTTTTTCACCGCACCACGTGGGGTGGAAATGTAAGATGCTTCCCATATTTCTGTGACTGATGGCGCCTGACCGAACAGCACAGCCGGGCTGCACACCACCACAAGAAGCATTTGCAGGATAGAGGGGATCTGCAGAATTCGCATCAAAATTGTTCCTAAACCATTATTGGCAGTAGCTGTTAACTCATTAATCGGCATTTTCGGGTATGTAGTCCAATTCGACCACTCGAAATTCACGAGGCCCACCGTTCCAGTCTTCATGATCAATCGGTTCGGCCTTTCGTCGTTCCACTTCCCGCATTGCAGCTTCGAAGGTGCGGTAAACGGCCAGTGATTTATTGTCTCCATAATACCAGTCGTCGCCATATTCCCAGGTCTGTTCCACGACAGCAAACACTTTCTCTGCATGTGGGGCAACTTCTTCCACATATTCCTGAACCACAATTTCAAGGCTGCTGAACCGATCCAGAGCCTGCCAGATGTGGGCTAATTGCTCTCGCGAAGGCGTATTTTCTCTCGTTAATTCGTACCACCATTGCTGCCAGTCGATGATTTCATTGCGACGAGCCATATATTTCTGCTCGCTATCCCACTCTTCTTCTGTCATCCCCCGATATCTGCGAGGTTTTTCTTTTGGCTGCTCTACTGGCAGCGGGATCCCATGATCCAGCAGCCAGTCGCGGAAAATAGGCTCCGGAAAACTGGTGGCGTTGGCAAAGCCACTGTCGAATGGACTGTCGGCAAATTCGAATGTCAGTGGCAGATGCTCCAGAAAATAAGCCCGGTCGTACTGCGTGACATAGGCTGCTGCCGTTTCCTGGCTGTCAAACACCGCAATAAACTGATCCACTGGATCGGGAATATCATCGTAATTATATTCCCCACGGATTCTTTTCCGCACGAGAAACTTCTGGGACATGATTCCACCTCCGATTCTCTGCTATCATGACAGATATTGCCGCCAAAGTTAAGAAAAGTTCCTGAATTTTTCTCAAAAACAGGAACTGAATGCCACAGAATGTTATCGAAACCCTTATAACCTTTTTGGAGTAATCAATGTTGTTGCGACTGACCACGTGCTGCCTGTTGGTGGGTGCCTTTGCTTTCCCTGCCACCGCACAAACTTTTAAGACCGCCAAAGAAGCATTACAGGAATTTAATGAGTTTATTGGCGACTGGAAGGGGGATGGCGAAGACAGAGAAACGGCCAAACTGGAATTGTGGAAGGAATCGATGGCCTGGTCGTGGAAAATCAAAGGGGATGATCTGGCCCTGACCGCCAAGTTCAACGATGGTAAGTTCTTTACTGAAGGGACCTTACGTTATCTGGTTCCCAAAAAAGTTTATGAATTGACTGCAGTCACACCAGAGAAAAAGCAGATCGTTTTCACTGGCACCATCAAATCCAAACGCCTGACGCTGGTGGGTGTCGATGCGGAAACCAAAGATAAATACACCATTGAAATGAGCACCAATAATGGCGGGGCCAGGTTGATTTACACAGTGGCCAAACAAAAACGTGGCATTGGTATCTCCCGCAAATACCTGACTGTGGCCCACAGCAAAGAAGGTGCTTCGGTGGCTGCTGGCAAGAAAGACAACGAGTGTATTGTCACCGGTGGACGTGGCACCATGACCGTCAGTTTCAATGGCAAAACCTACTATGTGTGCTGCAGTGGGTGCCGCGACGAGTTCAATGCAAACCCCAAGAAATATGTGGATGAATTCGAGAAAAAGAAGTAATTCTCATTTTTCAGCCACTTTTGTTGAGTTGAAATTCATCCCAATCAATCTTGTTATATAATCAATCAAATATATAACACTTCATTTAAATAATCGTCGCAGCCAATTTTCTGAATTGTGATATTGCAAAATTGCCATATTATTAACTGGCAGTTGCGAGGATTGGCGATGATTGATATGCACATTCATGCCGTCACCCCACAGTTACCTGGTGTGCGGTCTTTTCCTGAATATCTTGATGGCCCACCCGATTCTGTTGCCAGTATCCTGCAGCAGCAAATGCACGATTCCGGTACTGAAGCAATCCTGGGCATGGGGCATCTTGGTGGCAGCACAGAAGATCCGCTTGGAATCGCATCGACGCTTCGTATTGCCGCTTTTCTCCCACAGTTGTATGCGATTGGAATTGCCGACCCGACACGAACATCGACAGACCACCTGCAACAGGTTGAGCAGCAGATCAAAAGTGGCAAGGTAATTGCCCTGAAAGGCTATCTGGGTTATCTGTATTACGGACCTGACAGCCCAAACTATATTCCCTACTACGAATTGGCGGCACGCTACCAGTTGCCGTTTATTTTTCACACCGGCGACAATTACTCGGACTTTGCCAAGGTGAAGTACGCCCACCCATTGCTGGTGGATGAAGTAGCTGTTGACCACCGTGGGGTCAATTTTGTGATGGCACACTTTGGTAATCCCTGGATTACCGATGCTGCCGAAGTTCTTTACAAAAATGAGAATGTGTGGGCCGATCTGTCTGGTTTACTGGTGGGTGACGAAAACTATTTTGCTAGTTTGAACGAACGTGGCATCCTGCGACGCACCATCGAGCGGATCAGACAGGGGATTGAATTTACCGAACGGCCAGATAAGTTCCTGTATGGCACCGACTGGCCACTGGCACCGATGAAGATCTACAGAGACTTTGTGCGTCAATTATTCCCCGAAACAGTTCATCAGGCGGTGTTCCACGATAATGCCAAAAACCTGTTTCGATTACCTTAACAGTCCCGCGTTCGCAGGCAAATGTTCAGCAATGGCTATATAATCATTCGACTATATAGTGCACCGATATTGTTGTTTTTGGTTGTTCCCACAATCGTCTTCAGCCTGAAGGCTTTCGGCTTGAAGCGATATTCAGTACATTGCCCAGAGTGGTGATCAGGTGCGTGGCATCCACTTCTACACGCTCAACAAGTCCGACGCCAGCATCCAGATCTACCACCACCTCGGCGTCAGCGACTCCCAGGCCCTACGGGGGTAAAGTGCCACACACAGTTCACGGATGGTGCAGGTTAACAACGGGGTCCGCGATTGAGCATAGGGACTTCGAAGCGATGCCTGTACAAATCGCACTTAGCGCTTGCGTCCATTGCCCCGGTTCAGGACCTGGTAAACAAACCTACCTCGCGATACTATGGATGTGCATGGTATGCCCGAACACTCGTCAACCTAAGCCAACCCACCTTAAGGAGAATGTCCCCTTTTAGCCATTCCCATCGATTGAGTAGGCACGACTCCTTTAGACGCCTCTCATAGCCTACGAATTCCAGATCGCTGCCTTCTCATCATCGGAAAGTGCATCAAAGCTGTAGCCTTGAGAGACCAACCGTGTCCGCACTGCCTCTATGAATTCGAATACTGCGTTCTTCGTCCAGCGAGGATCTACCGTCTTTTGTTCACGGGATGTGAGGTTATCTACGACCCACTTGACCCAATCGTCAACCCAAATTCGACGACAGCATTCGCTTACCGTTTCCCATCCCTGAGGGAGTCTAGATGAATAAGGAGATCCGATCGCGTGCTTTATTTTCGAGTCTGCCCAGTCGCCTGCAGTGTCAACTGCTTCACTGTCAATCTTACTGCGATACGGCAAAGGGACAGAATTCACGCCAGTATATCCTGAATGGGTTAACCGATCAAGCCATCGTTTCAGAAATGGCGATGGCTCGCCGTCAACTAACATGTGCTCTTGGACGAGTGTAAGCAACTCCTGATCTGCTGGTCGCTTTAGCGGCGCGTAAGCATCGAACGGATCGTCAATTCTACACTTCTCCTCCAATTGAGCAAGTTGGCGACGACGCGCGAGGCCGTACCTCTTTTCATTAATCACCATGTTCAACATGCGGTTGATTTCATGGAATTCGATTGCTGAATGCCTCCAGTGCCTCCGGTCAGCGAACATGCTCACGAAGAAAGTAAAGAACAGGGGACCGATCTCGAAAGCACTTGATCGTTCGGACGAACCGTAACTCTCCCGAATGATCGAGAATCTCAGCCATGCGTAAATGAGAGCCGACGTTGGTTCCAGATCATTGAGTTCATTCTCAACCGCCACAAGGTCTTCACGCAGATTCGTGACCTGCTGTTCCCACCTGCGCCATTCAGCCTGCACTTCGCCAAGTTCTCGGTCAGCCGATTCCCCAGCATCCTGCAGAAACTGATAAAATACAGTCCGGAATTCATCCTCAGCGACCTGTGTCCCGCGTGCTTCAAACCCCTTTAGGTTAGCAGCAACTGTCATTTCAAAGTTATCTGGGACATTGCTGCTTTGTGCCCAGCGGTACCTGTTGCTCGCATTGCGCCAGCGGATTCCGATGTCGATCGCCTGCTCGTATCGTGTCTGTAGCAATGGAGCCAACAGTGATTTTGCGATTGGCTTCAACAACTGAGACAGAGTCTGCCGATCACACTCGCCGGATTTCGAGAGTCGCCGAAACAACTGGTGGTAATCTTGGTCTTCATATTCATTGCGTTCGAAGTTCGCACGGGGCGACCGAGAGTCGTCTCGTCGCAAAAGCCAGAGGAACGCCTCGCTCTTCTGCACTTCTTCCGGAAGCGAATCAATCTGGGATGACCACAGTATTTCCCGCAATGGTGCTACGGCGTGGCGTGAAAACAGTTCTGACTTAGCCATTGCTAAACCCTTACAACGCTAAAGAGCTGATTGAATGTTGCACTCGTGAAATACCGCCGAAGGAAATTGCGCGCGGAGTGTTGGTCGGTGATTTCTTTGAGATCGACGACTTCAAACGCCGTATCGTCGAGACTCCGAAACCAAGTAATGCAGGGCACGGCGCTGTAATCGAGGCCGAAATTAACGAGAACTTTGGCGATCTCATCACGGTCGATTGCCGGTCCTCCCAAGAGCGATTCGGCCGCGACTTGATTTTCGGAGCCGATCACGACCACACAGCCGTATAGAGAATGGAGAGAGTTGCTCGAAAAACCGGCACCTTGGGTGACGGGCCGATGAGCTACCGTGGTTGCCTCCGCAGCAGTGGCCGGACGCACTCCATACGATTCGGAGAAATATCGATACCAAACATGGTCATTCTGCTGTGCGTCAGCCACAAAATCACGAGGTGGACGATCTAGCACGAACAATGCACAACAGTCGCCGGTAAGGTGGTCGAGATCGAGCATTCCACCGTTATGTATGAAGGACCAGATTCCGGTGTCGGCGTTCGTGTACAACAGAAAGCCGTAGAGAACGAACCCTTCCTTTTCTAATTGGAGCCAGCATACGCGAATTGAATCCAAGTCTACGACGGGAATCATGGGTCGCTCATTTCTCAATATTGATGTTGTTTCCAAGAACAATCGTCGAGTTCGAGACGCCGGAAATGCTGTTGTTGGAGAACGATTGTGGCGAGGCTTGCGAAGCCGACGGAGTTGTATCTGCATGCTCTGCAAATGTTACAGGGCCGGTACGGAGAAAAGTGATCGCATACGCAGCGGCGACTTCGCAGGCATAGGTCCGCCAGCTTTCAACTTCTGGTGAATCCTTGTCTGGGTCAGCCAAGTCGGAGGTGCCGCGAACCATAAAGAATCCCGCTTTCAGCTTTGATTGAAATACAACGCGTGCAATTCCAGCGGCTTCCATCTCCACACCGATTAGCTTGGGCCAAGGCCTCGAATAAGCCTTAAGGAGTTTGCTTGATGCAACAACGTGATCACCGCTTGCGATTGGTCCAATATGTCGTTTCGGCTCGCCTTCGACGGGTCGCTCGCAACGAATCGCGTCGATCCAGTCGTTGCCCAAGAAGTTCTGTGCTCGCTCCAGCAAGCCAGTGTCAACTGGCTGTGCCTGCCAACGGATCTCAATAGGTTTTCCCGACCGATGTTTTTGAAGGGTGTAGTCGGCAATCTGACTCGCCACGAGGACATCACCCAACGCGACTCCCGCCTTCCGCACACCGCCCGCAATTCCAACGACAAGCACGTAACGTGGCGACCAGCGCCGAATCGCATCTGATGTCGTTGCTGATGCTTGCCCCGTTCCCATTCCGACGAGTGAAACGACGATGATGCGGTATGTGCCTTGGTGCCCGTCTTCGTGTCCGGCACGCATTAACGATTCGAAGTAGACACGGTTGTCCGCATGGTCTGGCGGTAACTGCTGTGGTGAATCTAATAATGACAGGACCGCGTCACGCTCTTCGTCTAGAGGCGTAACAATCAGGAAGTCGATGGTGTGTATGCTGTTGGGCATTCTTGTAGTAGCCATTCATGTGTTGATTTTTCAGTATACAATAATTTTAGCTTATTGATAATGCGCAGTAAACCACCAATGCTTCGCCTTTAGACGTAAACGAGACATTCCACTTTTCCTAGTACTTTGGCTTGCCTCGAGGTCGAAGTGTGGATTCAATGCCGAGTCTGTTTCAGATGCGGACAACATAACACACCAATAGACTTTGTGCCGAAAGTTATTCATTTAAGATTAATTTAATTTATTTTCCATGAGGTAATTTCTTCTGTCAAGCAAAATCTCATCATTTTTCTCAAAAATCTTACGGGCAAAGTACCGCATCTTGCATTATATAATCCTTACCGAACAAACCTTTGGATTGGATTGTTAATCAAAAAAGCATCCAGAAACGATGGCTGCGGAAATCGAATCTTTTCTGAGTTATCTGGCCACTCAACGCCAGGTTATTGCCAGTTTCAGAATCAGGGATGCTCGGCAATTCTGTTTCGTGATCAAGGGTTAAGGGCTGTTAATCGTCAGGGATCGGTGCAGAAATCTTAGCAAACCCCGGTGCTTATGATTGCCCCGCACTGTGCGTGGGTGGGGCAAGTAGATACTTTTCCAACTGTTGGCGAAATCGCTCTGGCAGTGGGTGGGATTTCATCTGACCATCTACTTTGATGCAGTGCACGGCGGTTATCCTTCCGACGGCTAACTGCACATCATTAGCAAAAAACGTGTAACGATAACGGACCGATTTCTGGCCGATCTCTTCCACCGCAACGTGGATCTGAAGCTGATCTGCAAATCGTGCGGGGCGGGCAAAATCGCACGTCACCGAGACCCGCGGGAAGCCATATGCTACCCCATTTTCCTCCCCATTGACGGAAAATCCCAACGACATCAGCATGTCGGTTTCTGCAGATTCCATGTAACGAAAAAAGTTCGAAAAATGGACAATCCCAGCCATATCTGTTTCGCCAAATTCCACGCGGCGGGTTGAAATAAACGGTGTGGTCACTTCAGGCTCCAGTGGTAACATGTTGTGGGGCAGGCACTTGCGCTGCGAGGTGGGTCAGATAGTCGACAGTACGCTGGGCCATTACTTCTGCAGAATAGTACTGAAAGACATTTCGTCTTCCTGTTTGACCCACCTCGCGGCAGTGGGCAGGATTTTGTAGCACACGGTGCATCGTTTGGGCAAAATCCCCCACCTGATTGCCAGCCACAACCCAACCACCGTGCGTCTGTTCCACCAGTTCCGGGAACGCACCGTGGTCGGGCACCACGACAGGCACGCCACATGCCAATGCTTCCAGCACCGGTATCCCTTTCGGTTCGTGGTACACTGCAGGCAGCACAAACAGGTCTAAGTCCTGCAAAAATGCAATTTTAGCCTTCAACGTGGGCGTATCTACATAATGAAACTGGCTTTCCAGGCCATGTTCCCGCAATCTTGCACAGGTGCGGGCAAAGTATTCCCGCTGATTATCACCAAGCCAGCCAGAAACCCTTAACTGGCAAGGTTTTGCGTCTGGCAACTGGTGCAGTTGAATGAAGGCATCGATCAGCCGATCAAAGCCTTTTTCCGGGCAGATCCGTGCCAGACAACCAATCACCGGTTCCTCACGTGGGCTGGGGGCGGCAATGTTCTCATAACTTTTTAATGAAATCCCGGGTGCCACCACGATCATTTTTTCTGCAGGCAGTCGCAGATAGCTTGCCATCGCAGTGGCGTAACTCTGGCTGGTAGCAATCAGCCCGGACAGGTCCGCACAGTTGGTACCAATCAGTTCAATCGCCCGTTCACGATCTTTCGCGTGCAAGGCTTCGAGAAAAATGTCGTCTCCCTGCAGCGTGGCCACAATAGGTACGTTGGTTTGCTTTCGCAGTGCAGGCACCACACCAGACAGTAATACATTCGTGAGAACGATCGCATCGGGCTGAAACTCCCGCGTGATGTGGTACACCAGGCGTTCAATTTCTTTATCCTGTTTGCCGTGCCGCCCCAGTAACATGGAAATGGTCAGGTCGCCCAGATCTTCATATTTTGTGCGGCTGGCAAAACGCGATACCCACCGCAACAGGCGGGGAAAATCGAGCAGCCGATCCAGAAAACGAGGGGTGTGTCGAAAAATCCACGATTTCTGCTGCAGATAGACGTTCACCCCGCCCATGTAAATGTGGGATTCTGCCACACTTTCTTCATCGGTGGTAATCGGCGTGTAGGTGGGAATCAGCAGTGCATCGTGCCCCAGGCGTTGCAGCGTCGCCACGAGGGTATTATCCTTCATGCACGACCCACAGAACATGCCCGCAGCACCGGCGGTAATATATGCGATCTTCATGGAAGTTATTTTAGGCGATTGCCCGTCTGCACTCAAAGGTGGGGCAATTTTCCGCAGAAGCACGGTCAGTTAGTCAACCGTTTGACTAACATCGTTGCGTAGCACCCCGCAGGTAGCTGGAATGATAATTTCAGCAGTTCCTTGCCTGGATTTTTGTCATCTTTGGCGTGCTCCCAGGTCAGATTTTCGGCCCAGATACAGGCAGGGCGTTCCCCTTTCGAGAAGAATGGTTCCTGCATTCCTTTAATCCGCATCTGATCCAACGGAAGCCCTTCATCCAGCATGACTTGCGACAAAATTTCCAGCCACGGTGCATCCGGTGGGGGTTTCAAGCGTGCGGACGGCAATGGCAAGCGCAGGTGCTGCCACGTTTCCTTCAATTCCGTGGGCACCCGTGTCGGGAAGACGTGCTGGCCGGATTTCAGCGTAAAATCGCCTAAATCCTCTGCTGGTAAGTGGTTACGCAGCCACTTTTCCAGAATTTTGTTCCACAGATAACTCTGATATGCAGACAAGTATAAACTTCGCAGGTCGGGCCGCAACCGCTTGCAGGCCCCCTTGAAGTCTGTGGGGTGATCGCACAGATAGGTGATCAGGCTGCGGGCATGCCCTTTGGGTAACTTCGCCTTCAACGTTGGCCAATCGCCCCAATGTTCCAACAGCAATGCCTTTTCCTGCTTTGCTGCGGCACGATCGTGGGCGTATTCCCCAGCCAGGGCCAGTTTCAGTGCCTCATCAAACCGTTCCAGGATCATCTCTTTGGCAATAAATCGACCATCCGTGCCCAGGCTGCCAAAGCGTTGATCATCAAAGTAGTTCGGAATGCCCGCGTGCTGGATCTGTTCCAGAGCGGTTGTTGCCACGTTGATTTCTTCTTCCGACATACTTCGTAATACCAGATCGAAGCGATTCGCAAGGATGTCTGACGATTGAAAATGCCGTGACACATAGCCCATGAACTCGACATCGACTGTTTGAAACTTCAAATTGGACGCGGGCCCACGGTCGATGGTGAAATACTGAACCGTTTGTGCGTGGCGATCCTTCAAACCACCGTACGAAAGTCGCCGCTGGTCGATTTTCCAGCGTCTGCGAATCCCATCAAGGGCATCATGGGTGGTCCAGCCACGTTTGGTGAGTTTGTAGAAGCAATACCCACCGGAACTGGGGAGGATACGTGGGATCTCTTCAACAATAAAATCTTCAGTAAATTGGCGTAACTTCATAATTTTTCAGAGGTTACGCTTCCAGAGTGACAACGGAATTGGTGGCAATTGATTGTTCGCACGCTTCGATCATTTTCTGGGCCGTGATGGCGTCATCCAGCGTCGACAGTGGGGGCAAACCACGGAAAATCGATTCCTGAATGAAATACTTCACTTCGTTCATCACCGAGCCCTGATAGGCCGTATAAGTCTGGGAGTGCACCAGACCGGGCTTGATTTCCACATGGTCACGATAGCTGTACCGTGTGCTGCCGGCAGTGCCAATCACCTTCACCATCACGGTCCAGGGGTCGGCGGCGTGGTCGTCTGCGGCAAAACTGGCACAGAAGTGGGCCAATGCACCGTTTTCCATCTCCATCTGCACCATAGCGATATCTTCCTGTGGGATTTTATCGTAGTGCAGGGTGGCTTTCATTGCACAGATTTTGCGTGGTTTGCCCACCAGATAGAGCAAAATGTAGGAATGGTGGGTCAGAATTTGCCGCACCACACCCGGGTAACGTGCGGCCACATCTTCCGGATGGTGGATGTTATACATTACATAGGCAGACACAATTTTGCCTAGATCACCATTGACCGCCAGTTCACGGGTGCGGTTCATCGAGGCTTCGTATATGTAGTTGTGGCCGGGCATGCACACCAGGTTTTTGGCTTCCGCCAATTGCTTCATTTCTGCAATTTCCGCAACAGAAACGCCCACAGGTTTTTCCACCAGTACATGCTTGCCGTGGGTAAGAGCCGCTTTGGTGTATTCCAGGTGGGTTTCCAGATTTGTCAGCACAAATACGGCATCGATCGCTGGGTCGGCACAAAGTTCTTCCACCGATGCGTAGTTTTTGCACCCGAACTCTGCTGCCCGCTGGGTAGCACGCTCCTGCGAGCGATTCCAGAGCCCCACCAGGTGGGCACCGGGGCACCTTCGAATCGCTTCCGCATGCAATACTGCGATATCGCCCGCACCGATGAAGCCCACGCCAACACTTTCTTTGGTAAATGCCATCAGACGCACCTCAACAACCATATTGGGAGAGTATTTGAATAATTGATTGTATTCAGTTTGGGGAAAACGATGGAACTTGGCACTGGATGTTGTTGCACGATCTAATTGCAATGTACCCAAATCCATGTAAAATACAACAATCTGTCTTGGAGAATTACTTGTGTCAATTTCAGAACCATCAAGCCGCAATTTCGCAGGTGTTGAGATCATGACTCTTTCAGAGTCTGCTGAATACCTTCGCGTTACCGAAGATGCTGTGCTGGAATTGGTTGAAAATGGCTCATTGCCTGCTCAACAGATTGGTGGTGAATGGCGGTTCCTGAAGCGTTCACTGGTCGATTTTTTACGATTTGGCCCCCAATTAGCACAGGATTTCAAGAAATTTCCCTCTTTGTGGATGCTTGAACATCCATTTTGGAATGATCTGATTGCCGCGCTTGAACATAGAATGCGTAGTCTGTCTGAACCAAAACAATCTTCCAAAGTACCAGGCTCTAATCAGGCAATTCTGAAACACTTTGGTGTGTTCAAGGAAGATGGCGACCTCATTGAACAACTTGCTCAGCTTCAAGTTTGGCGAGAGGCTGCCAGCGAATGATAATTTTTGATACAGACATCTTTACCCACTTTGCATACGGGAACGAAAAAGTAAGGGAAAAGATTAGAAAATTTGCAGATCAAGAATTTGGTGTTTCCATCATCACTCGTGTTGAAATTTTGCGTGGACGTGGCGAAAGTCTTTTGAAAGCGGCTACTGAAGATGAGTTGGCGAAGGCTGCGATGCGTTTTCAGCAATCCGAAGAGCTACTTGGAGCCTTTATCAGTGTGGGGTTCGACGAAAAATCGATTCAGCACTTTGGAAACCTGAAAAAACAGAAAAATTTGAAAAAGATGGGCCGCGCAGACATGCTCATTGCTTGTATAGCGTTGGCACATCGTAGCATCCTGGTCTCCAGGAACGTCAGAGATTTTAAGGAAGTCGAAGGGCTTCAGGTAGAGAACTGGCTGGAATAACACTGTTTGCAGACTACTCAATTCATGTATAGAAAATAATGCCCAGCCTGATTTGGGAGAATTGTCTTGAAACGAAAATCAGGCAGTACTGCTACTGCCTGAAGGATGTTTTTATGAAGATTCACTCATCAATGAGGCGATTCTCATCGATGAATCAGGATTTGCCGAAGGGGATTTTGTCCAGCACAGCATCTACCAGGCCATAAGCAGCAGCTTCGGTGGCAGAAAGAAAGTTATCGCGGTCGGTGTCCTTTTCAATCTGCTCAATCGTCTGCCCGGTGTGATGCGACAGCAACTGATTCAGGTGCTTCTTCATGCGAATATATTCATTGGCATGAATCTGGAACTCGGTGCTGGTCCCACGCAGGCCCGCCAGGGGCTGGTGGATCATAATGCGGGAGTTGGGGGTAGCAAACCGCTTCCCTTTGGCACCCGCAGTCAGCAGCATGGCCCCCATGCTGGCACACTGGCCCATGCAGTAGGTGGCCACATCGCACGATACATATTGCATCGTATCGTACAGGCCCATTCCCGCGGTAACCGACCCACCTGGACTGTTAATGTAGAAATGGATGTCTGCCTTGGGATCTTCCGCCTGCAGATACATCATCTGAGCAACCAGCAGTCCTGCACTTTCATCATCCACCTGGCCTTGCAGAAAAACAACCCGTTCTTTCAGCAATCGACCATAAATATCGTAGAGCAGTGGTTCTTTCCCATCGGAAGAGACCACATAAGGTACGGATGGCATCAACGTTCTCCTTATCCGTCAGTGACGGATCATGATGGTCAAACAACAGATAGAATAACCGCTTTACTTCGCTTCCGACTGGCGACTGAGCACCTGATCAATGATGTTGAACTCTTTGGCCTCTTCGGGGCTGAAGTAACGGTCCCGTTCGGTCTCCCGATTAACCACCTCAATGGGCTGCCCGGTGTGGCGGGCAATAATTTCATCCAATACCTTGCGGGTTTTCAGCATTTCACGGGCTTCAATTTCCAGATCGGAAACCTGGCCGTAACCCACCTGACCCCACGGTTGGTGCATCATGATGCGACTGTGGGGTAGTGCGTAGCGCTTGCCTTTTGAGCCAGCCGCCAGAATTAATGCCGCACCACTGGCTGCCAGACCCATGCAATAGGTGGCAATGGGGCATTCCAGAAACTGCATGGTGTCGTAAATTGCCAGTGTGGCAGTAACCGACCCACCAGGGCAGTTGATGTACATGTGGATTGGCTGCGACGTGTTTTCGTACTGCAGGTAAAGCAGTTGCTGAATAATTACGTTGGCAGTCTGATCGTTGATATCCGGATAGGGATTACGATCGTACGCACCAAGAAAGATAATGCGATTTTCCATCAGCAACGAGCCGATCGACATTTCGCGGGTGCGTTGATAATCTCGGGAACGCTGAACCTGCGGAGAAAACAGTGGTCCCATCATCGGAGCATCTTGGGAAAACATGCAACATTGACCTCGTTAGGTTACCTGGTTCCAAAACAGGACTATTCCGCTTCGGTGGTCGCTGCAGGTGCGGGCAACTGCTTGATCATGAAGTCGGGAATAATCGACTTGTTTACGAATGACGAATCAGTTTGCTGCTGATATTCGACATCTTCGTATTGTGCATTATTCAGAACGATGTCAAGGGCACGACGCTCGAGCAGTTCGCCAGCCAGAGTTTCGATCTGTTCGTTCTGCTCCAACTGGGCCCGCACCTTGCGTGGGGATTCGTTGTAAACACCTGCCAGCCGGTCGATCTCGGCATCAATATCGGCATCTTCGATTTCAATTTTCTCAAGTTCGGCAATTTTCTGCAGCACAAACTGTTCGGTCAGTGCCACTCGAACGTTCTGCACCGAATCCATCGAAAGTTCCCGCCGACGCGATTCAATTTCTTCATCGGTGGCACCATTTGACTGCATGTCCATAACCAATCGGTTATACACGCGTTGTGCCTGACGCAGAATCAGATCTTTCGGCAGTTCGATGGTGGTGGTTTCCAGCACTTTCCGCATCAGTTGGGTGCGGTAAGAGCGGCGTTGTTCCTGTTCCAGATTCCGGTTCAGGATGCCGAGCACCTTTTCTTCCAGTTGTGCGGAAGAAGAGATCTCCATTTCCTCCAGCATTTCTGGCGTAAGTTCTTTCGTGGCAGGCTCGTAGATGTTGTTGATGGTCAGTTTGGCGTCCAGAGTTTTCTTCTGAAGTGCTTCAGGCTGAACCGCATCCCCCAGGGTCACTTCCAGGTTGACGACCTGACCTTTCAGAGCACCCATCACTTTGCCAGCGAAATTGACAATCGAACCATCATTAAAGTTGATCCGCTCTGCCACTTTCACGGTCTGGTCTTTCACGGTGGAAAATGGCTTGCCTTCGTCTTCTACAGCCAGATCGAAGGTAATGTAGCAATTGGCACCAACGGGTTGATCGTCCGCCAGTGGCACAATCCCACCGATATCCAACAGTAACTTCTGGATGTACTGTTGAATGTCAGCATCATCGAAGTCACGGTGGGGGCGTTTGAGCGTCAGTCCTTTGTATTCGGGGACTTCAAATTCAGGCCGGACCTCAATATCGAACTCGTACACGAATGGGCCTTCTTCAGGCAAATTCGCTACTGCTTCAGGATCCAGTTGGGGTGGTGCGACTGGTGCCAGATTGGCATCTTCTGCCAATTGGTTGAGGCTGGCGGTCAGAATATCGCGACGCACTTCGTCGTTGATCACATTGCGGTGCTTGCGGATGAGATAGCTTCTTGGCACCTTACCTGGCCGGAAGCCAGGCATGGCGTTCTTCTGATCTTTCATGATCTCAGAGACTTTCTCATTGAACAAGCCATCAATATCTTCCCGATTGACTTTCACCACCACGTGCTTGACACATGGTGCTTTGGTCGAAATTTCAATCGTCTGCCGCAGTTTCCCCGCATCGGCAGGGGCTTCGGGAATTGTGATCACATCCGACATTATTCAACCACTCTTCGTATCGTTAAAAACCGTTGATAGAAAAAAAAAGCCGAGATGTAGGGATTATAGGCACCTTGGGGTTAATTGACCCACTAAGTTGCCCGGTAACCCCGCAATCTCGGCTGAACAGGCTATAAAGAGCGGGTGATGGGACTTGAACCCACGACAGCCACGTTGGCAACGTGGCGCTCTACCACTGAGCTACACCCGCACAAGGGTAATGAGAACAATATTATGGAGCAGGTCAATCAGCAAGTGGTTCGCGAAAAAAAGTTCGCAATTTTCTCCTGATCGGCGGGCGAAAGACGATCTTCTATCACCTGCCTAACCTGCCCAGATTGCCAACCAGACATGCAATCAACCTTCAATTCCTACGTTGGCATGTCAGAAGATGACTTAACCGGCCTGCAATTCAGGATAGACTAAAATTACGGTTCACTGCGATCGAAGTGGGCGATTGGAGCAGCAATCGCTTTTTAAGCAATCCGCGACTGCTCAACCGCGGACCGTTCACTACTCAAACACCTATGCAAATATACCGAGGTAAAACACTGCTGAGTAAAGACGCAGACTTCGCAGCATTCACCAAGTTTTACGGTGAAGCAGTTACCGACAAATCCCATGATCCATTTCTGCTTGTTCGCGGTGACGAAAAGCGTCTTCTGGTCGTTACCAACAACGGAATGGTAATGCTGTCTCTTGCGGCTGGCCCAAATGACTGTTTGGTTTCGTACGCATCATCGTACTCCGATGGCAGTCGTTCATTCGCGGGTTTGTCACGCCAACTTTCCGCAAGAGACGATAGCTTTGTCGAACCGATATTTGCAATCAAGGCGATCCGTGCATTTTTCGACCGGAAAAGATTGTCCGAACATATTGACTTTCGTCTTGGTACGCCGGATTCCGAGATCACGGAATTTCCATCACAAATGACTGCTCGAAAACAAATCGAACGACATCTCGTGGAAATGAGAGTCGTCGTTACTCCAGAGCTGAAATCGGACATGCAAGAAGTTTGCGAGTATCTCTCCGCAGTTGCCAATGACCCAGATGAGAACATCGATTTCGATGATGCGATCCAGATTGGCTCCCTGTGCGGCGGGCGTCTTAACCGTCGCCGTGACATTTATCTGTTTTCTTACCATTTGGACAAGGGAGATGTTTGGTCGTTCGAAGTTCCACGCACCGTGCTTGACGGGATTGCGGATGGAAGTATCGACAATCTCACCGTTGACGCGTCCGTCCCTAAAAATGTGACGAATAATGCGGTGAATCAGAGCGGCGGATCGGATGGGGTCTGAAATCAATAGTTCTTGGCTACCGTGGGTTGCCTCCAAGTTTTAGCCAGCAGATAAACGTCAATCGCGATTCAGGGTAAACTTACGGTTACGGCTGGCACTCACTTTAGTAAGATATTGGAGTCGTAATCCACTTTCTCGACTGCTAATCGCAGACTCGATCGGCTGAGGAGGTTTGTGTGGGGATCGCTAAAAAGGGCACCCGTCGAATTTGTGTAGACCAGGTGCCATACCGCTGGATCGCGAGGGAGTTGTCACCCGGTCTCCGCATCGTCGTTCAGGCGGCTGATCAGCCGGGGGCGGTACTTGTCCTCAGCACCGACCAGAACATCGCGGCAACCCATATCCACCCGTCCGAGGTCGCAGCGGCCATCCAAAAAGCGCGGTCAGTTGGATGGGAACCACACCACTCGGGGCCACCGTTCGAGGTCACGGTGTCGTTGTAGCTACACGATGTATTTGCTTATCGCTTGCGCAAGGTGTCTAGGATGTCGTTGCCACTTTGCGCGGGAGTGACGGTTGTTGATGCATCCGTCAACACTTTGATGTTTTTGGGACAGCTGGACTGTTCTCTACCGATCAGTTATTGTGCCGGAAAGCGTGAATTGGAAAACAATGCTTGATTTGTGGGCAATTTGGAAATAATGTGGTGTGCTCTGAACGAGGACGACGGGACTCGAACCCGCAACCACCGGATCGACAGTCCGGTACTCTAACCAATTGAGCTACGTCCCCTTAGAAAATCAATGATATTTAATGGAGCGTTTCTGGCAATAAGTGGTTCGCAAGAATTTTCCAACCGCGGGGTGATTTTGCCAAAAATCGCTATTACACCTGATATTCTAATATCGCCAATTCGGAATATTGCGATTTATTCGCTGGATTTCGGCTTCATCTCCGGTTCCCACGTTGCTACCCCGCCTTTTCGGAGTGCCTCGTTTGCCAGGTGGGCTGCGTTGGCCGAGTGAACCCCACCTGAAATGGGTGCTGTGGGCTGTTTTCGCGAACGTATACAATCCACCCAGTTCTGAATGTGCAGCAGTTCCCCATCTGGTTCGTTGTAAAAATCGGCCCCACGTGGGCCTTTGCCGATGATCTTTTCGCTGGGCTCAATCTTGCGATTTCGCTCTGGCGTCAGAATATAGCCCCCACGATCGATATACAGGGTGGCATCTCGCCCCATGAACTCAATACGTGCACCATGACGTGCGTTCGAAAAAGTGCCTTCAAAGTGCATCTGCAACTGGTTGGGGTATTGCAGGATCGTCTGCACGGTGTCCGGCGTTTCCCATACGCCCTTGCTGGCGACATGCTCGCCCAGACTGACTGCCTTCACGGGCGATTCCACATTCAGAATCCAGTGGGCGACATCCACCCAGTGCACCATCAAATCGGTAAAGATACCCCCACCAAAATCCCAGAACCAGCGCCAGTTCCGCATCCGGTAGTCATCAAACTTCTGGTCGGGTGCGTTGCCCAGAAACGCTTTCCAGTTCACCTGTTCCAGTTTCGCCAGATCTTTAAACCGGCGAATTCGATCGGTGTTGCGGTTCCAGCTCATGGTTACTTTCAACACCTCGCCAATTTTGCCCGCTTCCACCAGCTGTTTCGCTTCCTGAATGTGGGGCATGCTGCGTTGCTGGGTGCCCACCTGCACGATCTGTGGGTGGGCCTTCAACGTGTCCAGAATCGCTTTTCCTTCCGCAAGACTGTGGGTCAGTGGCTTTTCCACATACACATCTTTGCCCGCCTTCAGTGCGGCAATCGTCATCGGAACGTGCCAGTGATCCGGCGAACCAATCACCACCGCATCGACATTTTTGCTGGCCAGCAATTCATTGAAATCGTCGTAAACCACAGCATTTGGAGCCAGTTTTTTTGCTTCGTTGCGGGCAACTTCCCAAACGTCGCACAGTGCGGTAATCTGCACGCCTTTGACCTGATTGACCGATTGCATTAACCGGCGACACCGCCCACCCGTGCCAATACAGCCGATCTGAATGGTATCGCTGGCACCGAACGAGGTCTGTGTGGCAACGATGCTGCCGACAGCCGCACCACTGGAAAGAAGAAAATGTCTGCGAGAGGTTTCCATGTTGGTTGATTCCTTACCTGAAAGTGGCTTGATTGTACCCCACGTGGGGGCAGAATCCTACGAGAAAAACAACATGGTAACTGAATGCCGAATTGTTTGCAATATTGCAATATTATTACATTTTCAAAGATTCATTTTCTTCCAGCACCTGGGTCAGCAGTGGGGGCTGGGTGGAAAACTTCTGCAGATATTCCCCTGCAGTGGTTCGCAGGCGGATTTCGACCTTCGATGCATGGTGCAAGGCAATATCGCTGAATTTGTGGTCCAGGAACGGATTTTTGAACCGTTCAATCGTTTGGCGGGCAAATTCTTTACCCAAATCAACTCGGTCGCCTAAACAGGGCACAATTTCGCCGAACAACAGATTTTCCAGCCACTGCCCCAGTTCCGGATCGTTAACGGCATCTCGCACAATTTTAAACCCACGTGGGACAGCACGGATCAGCAGTGCCGTGTGGGCTGCATTCAAAATACGCACCTTGCGAAGAAAATAAGGCTCGACGCGGTCAGTTCTGGTAATGGCCGGGTGCGAAATAAACGGCCCCGCCTTGGGGTGGTTTTCCAGCGCCCAGAACGCAAATGGTTCCGCCACGGTGACCATTTGGTCGGTGGCCAGCAATGGATGATCTTTCGGCGTACCGGACACAATCCGGTCGACCAATGTGTTCAACCAGGGGGTTTCATCACCTACCCAGGTCAGGAATGGTGCTGGCAGGCCCCACTTGGTTGCCAGTTCGAGCACAATTCCTTTCAAAATCCGTGCGTTGCCTTCGATCAGTTCGCACGGAATGACGGTAACGGGTGGCAAACCGGCCTGAAATCGCTGGTAAAGCACGTGCAGCAGTTTGGCCGGAAAAGAGGCCGGTGGTGCACTTTCCAGGGAATCGTTGGGGTCCAGTGTATACCCCGCTTCCGTGGTATTGGAAAGAATGTACGCCAGATCGCTGGACTGTGCAATTTTCAGGACTTCGCCCCACTGATCGCTGGCAACAATGGCCCTGCTGATGCTGGCCACTTCATCGATGCGGTCAATAATCTGGCCATTTTCCAGCCCACGGGTAATCACGTGGTACTTCCCACCCTGATCGTTCAGGATTTTCGCCCGATCATCACCGGTTGACTGCACGACAGCAATTTTGCCGATCGCCTGGCCTTCTTCGCGGGCCTGGTGCACAAAGAAATCGGCGATGGCACGAAAAAATCGCCCCGCACCGAACTGCAAAATCGACTCTGTCGCAAGCATACGTTTCCCACCCAATGGAATAGCACATTCCCACAATATGTGGTGGGCAGGCTGCTTTCTGGTCCCACCCCCACGCTAGAAAAATATACTGTCATCATACGTATTCACTTCGATTGGGTAGGGAAGAAGATGCCTCGCACATTAGTGGTCATTATTCTGCTGGGAATCACGCAATTGCTCTCTGCTGCAGACACCTTGAAGGTGGGGCTGGCGGAAGTGGATGTCACCCCCACCATCAGCGATCAGACACCAGTTTATGTGGCTGGTTTTGGCATGAATCGGCGGGCCAACAAAGTGCACGATCCGATCATGGCGCGAGCGATTGTACTGGATGATGGCACCAGCAAAATAGCGTTGGTTTCTGTCGATGTGGTGGGCCTGTTTCACGAATTTGTGCTGGATGTCCGCAAGCAGTTGAAAGGTTATACGTACGTTGGAGTTTCTGCCACCCACAATCATGAAGGGCCGGATACGCTGGGTTTGTGGGGCAGCAGTCCTTTCAAATCGGGCGTTGACCCCGCATATATGAGAATTCTTAATGAGAAAATAGTGAAAGTGATTCAGCAGGCGGAAGCGAATCTGCAACCCGCACGTTGCCAGATTGGCAAAAAGGCCGCACCGGAACTGTTGACGGATAACCGCGAGCCATACATCAAGCACGATGATCTGTATGTGCTGCAATTTCTGGGCAAAACAGACAAACCAATCGGCTTGATGGTGCAATGGAACTGCCACCCGGAAACGATGGCGTCCAAAAACACCGAACTCACCGCAGATTACGTGGGCTATACCGTTACCGCCTTGCAGAAAAAATATGGCTGTCCGGTGGTGTACTTCACCGGCACCGTGGGGGGACTGCTGACTTCATTAGACGTGCCGATCAAAAATAAGCAGGGTGTTGAACTAAAAGATGGCACGTGGGAGAAAACCGAACTGTTTGGGCTGGCGGTGGCAGATGTGGCGATGAAAGCAGTGGAAAGTGCCGAACCTGTCACATTGACTCCCCTATTGGCCAGAAGCAAGAAAGTGCTGGTGCCCGTAGAGAACGAACTTTACAAGTTGGGCTGGCGTGTCGGGGTACTGAAACGCCAGATGTTTGTCTGGAAGAAAACCACTTCCATTGAAAATGCCGAGATTTCGAAAAACCTGACCAACCCTGCCGCAGTGAAAACAGAAGTGGGCTACTTGAAACTGGGCGATGTGGAAATTGCGGTGATTCCTGGTGAAATCTATCCGGAACTGGTGCTGGGCAAGGTGCAGGACCCTGCAGACGCCAATGCCGATTTTCCCACCGCACCGATCGAACCGAGTATCTTCGGGCAATTGAAAAGTAAACATCGTTTATTAATTGGGCTGGGCAATGATGAAATCGGCTATCTGATCCCCAAATGCCAGTGGGATAAAGCAGCACCGTATTGTTACAACCGCAAAAAAGACCAGTATGGCGAAGAAAACAGTGTGGGACCAGATGCAGCAGGCATTATTGCCCAGACTTTTGCCGACCTGGTTCAGGGAAAATAATCACCGTCGTTCGCCTACATTCCCGCGAAGGCGGGAATCCAGGGCGAAAGACTTGAAGTAACACCAGTAATCCGATGACCACCTGAATACCGTCATTCCCGCGAACGCGGGAATCCATTTTGCTCTCCCTTCCTTGCGAAGTTTGCTTCATCGTCCACCAAGTTACCACGTTTTTTCTGAAGATTGCACGTCAAGCCGCCATGTCGCAAAGAAAACACTTCGAAAAAAACGAGCGCCAGTGTGAGCAGCTGGAATTTGTTTTGAACGCCACCTTTCGAAAAAACCCTATAAAAACAATTTGATTTCTTTGGATCAGATTTTTCTGAAAAGTAGCCAATGACTGTACCCAGCGACCCTTCTCGCATGTTGCTCGGCGATCACGATCTTTATCTGTTCAATGAAGGCACGCACTATCGGCTGTTTCAAAAACTGGGTGCCCACCCAATGACCCAGAATGGCGTGGTGGGGACGCACTTTGCTGTTTGGGCCCCCGGTGCGGAGCGGGTCAGTGTGCTTGGCGATTTTAATTTCTGGAATACGAATAGTCACCCACTGAAACCGGTGGGGTCATCTGGGATCTGGGCTGGTTTCCTGCCCGAAATTACCGTGGGAACGCTGTACAAGTACTACATCAAATCCCACACAAATGGTTATGAGGTCCAGAAAGCGGACCCATTTGCATTTTCCAGCGAATTGCCACCGAAAACTGCCTCCGTGGTGGCAGACCTGACTTACGAATGGCAGGACCAGTCCTGGATGCGTAACCGTGGGCAGAATAACGACTTAAAAGCGCCGATGAGCATTTACGAGCTGCACCTGGGTTCGTGGCAGCGGGATGCAGACGGCAATTTTCTGAACTATCGCCAGATGGCAGAAAAACTGGTGGAGCATATCCAGCGAACGGGCTTCACCCACGTGGAATTGATGCCCATTACGGAGCACCCCTTTTACGGTTCGTGGGGTTATCAGACAACGGGCTTTTTTGCTGCGACCAGCCGCTACGGCACCCCCACCGATCTGAAATTTTTCATCGATTACCTGCACCAGCACGGAATTGGCGTGATTCTGGACTGGGTGCCAAGCCATTTTCCGAATGATGAACATGGCATCGCATTTTTTGATGGCACCCACCTCTATGAACACGCTGACCCCCGGCAGGGATATCATCCCGATTGGGGCAGCGTAATTTTCAATTACGGCCGCCACGAAGTGCGTTCCTTCCTGCTCTCCAGTGCCATTTTCTGGCTCGAAGAATACCACTTCGATGGTCTGCGGGTGGATGCGGTGGCATCGATGCTCTACCTGGATTACTCCCGCAAGTCGGGCGAGTGGATCCCCAACGTCTACGGTGGGAACGAAAATCTGGAAGCGATCAGTTTCTTAAGAACTTTTAATGAAGTGGTCTACCGCGAATTTCCGGACGTTCAAACCATTGCCGAAGAATCGACAGCCTGGTCGCAGGTTTCCCGCCCCACCTCGACAGGTGGGCTGGGTTTCGGCCTGAAATGGGACATGGGCTGGATGCACGATACGCTGAAATATCTCGCCCGCGATCCAATTCACCGCACGTTCCACCAGAATGAATTGTCTTTCCGCACGATTTATGCCTTCAGCGAAAATTTTGTTCTGCCACTGTCCCACGATGAGGTGGTGCATGGCAAACACTCCCTGTTGAGCAAAATGCCTGGCGACGACTGGCAGAAATTCGCCAATCTGCGAGCCTTATACGGCTATATGTATGGTCAGCCGGGCAAAAAACTGCTCTTCATGGGTGCCGAGTGGGGTCAATGGGATGAGTGGAAACACGATGAAAGCCTGCCATGGCACCAACGGAATTACCCGCCCCACGCGGGGGTGGAACGCTGGATCACTGATTTGAATGCGATGTATCGCAAGGAACCAGCGATGCACCAGCGGGACTGCCACAATGGTGGCTTCGAGTGGATTGACGCAAGTGACGCTGGCTCTAGCGTTTACAGCTTTATGCGGCTGGGTGACGATGGCCGCATTATTGTGGTGGTGTGCAATTTCACCCCAATTGTGCGAACTAATTACCGCGTGGGAGTGCCTTACGGCGGTTTCTGGCAGGAAATTCTGAACAGCGATGCCACAGTTTACTGGGGCAGCGGCCAGGGGAATTCGGGTGGCATGACCGCACAGTCGATTAGCTGGAATGGCCGCCCGTACTCCTTAAATCTAACCCTCCCCCCACTAAGCGTGGTCTTTTTCAAGGGAAATTAGGATATTTTGATCGATTACCATAACCGCAGTTCGGTTTATCTTTTGAACTGGATGAGTGCATTTTATCTATGCATGTGTTGCTTACCGTGACGAAATTAACTAACATCAAAATCGAATAACGCAGAGTAGTATGATGACCAGAAAGTTTTTGCCGTTCGTGTTTCTGTCACCAGCAATTCTCTTGATCACCAGTGCACAAGCCGAAGACATATCAGATAAGCTGTTGGTTAAGAGAATTGGGGAAGCTATTGTTGAAGGGCATTCTCCGGATAAAGTGGAAGTAAAAGTCGGTGTCTATGCCAGAATTAATACGAACAGTGAAGCAGACGCATCAAAGTTTAGTTTGTTAGTAGGGTTGATAATGGTTGATGGCTATGGTCCATTTGATTCCCCATTGGTTGCAGCCAAAACAGTCGTTTACTGGAATAACCAAACAAGCAATCACAGGAAAGACATAATTGTTGGGATATACTGGACAGAGCATACAACCGTGTTTTTTTCGGGATATCTCGTAATTCCATAACATATTTTACAGATCCAGCTATACAGTGTAGCTTTCGAGTAATTTGATCGGTGATTAACGCATGTTCAGTTTGGGCTCTGAAGGATCCAATTGCTTTCCAATGTGTTACTCAGTTTCAGCACGCACCTGCTGCCAGGTCATGCGTTTTTCTTCATAGGAAATTGACGCATTTGCGGGACTGGTGGATGGTAAACGCACCAGGCGAATCCCAGTAAGCTGTTCGGGCAGGTGCGGCAGAACATTGCGAAGATACATCTTTTCGGCCATCGCACCATTAAAAAAGATCACTTCAATACCGGAGTGGACAGTCAAAAAGGTGCCGAAATCGTTCGGGACGATCGAAGATTCATCGATATCAGCATCCAGGCTACTGCTTCTGGTGCAACTCTTCAGAACATCCCACAAGGCAATGCGGCATTGCAGCAACCCCTGGCACCGCGTTTCATACGAATCGGCTTTGATATCGAGAATCGAACAGATCAGTGGCCAAAATATATTCCGTGGGTGGGCGTAATACTGGTTCGCTGCCAGCGAAGCCTTGCCTGGCATTGATCCCAGAATCAGACGATTCGCTGATTCCTGTGCGATCGGTGGGAAACTATGGATGAACACACAAATCGTTGTCAGGCCCACGAAGTAGCAGACTTCATGGTGGGGATTTCGAAGCGATTGCTGCCTCAACCGCTGTTAGGCACCAAAAAATTTATTTTCACAAGTTCTTTATTGGTAATAACTTACGCAGGAAAAATGCGAATTTGAATCAATTTTATCCAGAATTTCAGGAATAAAACAGGCTCAAGTGTATTTTAGTATATAGTGGCATTATTGCCAGTTTTTGTACTGGTAGATTCGCAGTTTCGGGCTGCGAGGGAGTAAATATGAAAAATTTCACCTGAGGCTCTCCTCAAACGGTGCGTCTCCGGTATCGAAGACCCGCATTCTCATCAGATTCTCATTTCGTTACCACTTACCTGTGCTACCCAGGTTTTTTCCACCATTGGCAAGTCGCGTAAGCTGGGGAAAGAGTTCATTCCACTCGAAAAAAGGTGCGCGTTTTTTGCAGTCAACTCCAAAGAATGCAATGAAGTGCTGCCGACCACGATCCGATGAATTCGTGTGGGTCTTAACACCCATTTCGCCCTTGGGAACCGCTGGGAGACGCTCGATGATGACGATGGAAGCCTTACCCAACACCAATGAAGAGCTGGAAGTGCTGCGTCAGCAGTTATTGCAGGCACAACGGCTGAGTAGTGTGGGAGAAATTGCGTCCAGTGTGGCCCACGAATTTAACAACATCCTCACCACCATCATGAATTATGCCAAGCTGGGGATGAAGCAAACCAAGTCGGAAGCGGATCGCCTGCCGTACGACAAAATCATGCAGGCCAGCCAGCGTGCTGCCCACATCATCAGTGGGATGCTCGGGTTCGCCAGACAGCGTTCGCAGGAACGCACCCCCACCGATCTGGTGGATCTGGTAGAAAACCTGCTTACGTTAACGGCGAAAGATCTGCAGAAGCACCGTATTCGCGTCGAAAAACGCTACCACCATCGGCCGATTGCCCCAGTTATTGTGGGGCAAATTGAACAGATTATCATGAATCTGATTATTAATGCCCGGCAGGCAATGAATACTGGTGGGCAATTACGAATCGATATTCGCGAAAACCGTGCCGCTGGCATGGCAGAAATTCGCATTGCCGACAACGGCGTAGGCATTGCCCCGGAGCAACTTCGCAAGATTTTTGAACCGTTCTACACCACAAAAACGCCCGATTCGCAAGGCCACGGTGGGACCGGCCTGGGTTTAAGCGTCTGTAAGCAGATTATTGAGCAGCACCAGGGAAGGATGCGGGTAGAAAGCGTCGTGGGCAAAGGCAGCACCTTCACAGTCAAACTGCCCCTGGCACTGGAAGCACCGGAAGAGAAGGCAGACAATATTGTTGAATGATGGAAACGGCAAACAACCTGATTACAATCCTTGTGTTCTCACCGCATAAGCAGCAAAACTATCGAGGATCGCCTGCCAGCCGGTGCGTTGCAGTTCTTCTGAATTGGTAGTTTCGGCATCGAAGATTGTACAGACACGAGAGCCTGTATCAGTTGGTGTGAACGTTGTTAGCTAATCGGCCAATCACTTGGGCTGAGTACGAAGCTGGCCTAAGAATCGCAATGCAAGAGTGCAAGCCCATCCGCCAACGCAAATGGGAGGTTATGTACAAAAGAAACGTGAGTTCCTTATGCAGAATGGTTGGAAGTTCGACCCAGAAACCGGGTTCTGGAACCTGCCGAGGAAGTAGGTATGACACAAGCCAGAAGCGATTTACGTTTTCGTGTTGAGGCCCAGGACGCCCTGGCGTTCTTGGTCAAGGATCACGGCTTTTTCGCCATTACTGCTTCTGACCTTCAGGTTCGGTACGAGTCAAAGGCGGTTTATATCGAAATGCTGCACGGCCTTAACGATTGCGAAGTCTACATTAATTTTGGCCGTCTGGGTATGCAAGAAAGGTATTCTTTTACACTCTTTCTCAAGTTGGCCAATCCTGCCCTTGAGAAAAACCTCGGTGACAGGATGGTTAATACGCCGGAGACAGTCTCAGCAACCGTGAACGCAGTTGCCAAAGTTCTTCAGTCTGAGGGGCTAGGAATCATCAAAGGAGACGACGATCTTTTTGAACGGATGAAAGACGTCCGTTGGTGGCATTTTTGTCCCGAAGCTTTGGAATAGCGTTACTTATGCCACTTCTCCATGAACAGCAATTCACAGAATGCTAACCCGTTACTGTGACTTGCGATCCCAACGGCAACTTGTGCGTACAAGGCGATCGTCCAGTCGCAGCGTCAGCACGTGGGGTTCTTCCATTTCTTCGATTGTGGCGGCGAAATCGAAACCAAAAGAGCCATCGCGTGCTTCCATGCGGGCGACATGCCGTCCACCAACGCGTAAGTCAACTTCTGCCGAAGGACAGTGCCAATCGGGTGATGCCTGGTTCCATTGTGTAATCGCCTCGGGAGAGGTATAGGCACGCCATGCCACTGCGGCTGGTACGGGGACAACGATTTCGATTGTGATTGGTTTGCTTTGAGCCATGAATTCTCCTCTAAAGGTTGCAGTGGATTTGTTGTTAGCCTTTTCGAGCTGCTTCGATTGTCGCAACGTCGATTTTCTTCATCGTCATCATTGCAGCAAAGGCTCGCTTGGCTTCTTCCCCTCCGGCAGCTATCGCTTCGGTCAGCACTCGTGGGGTAATTTGCCAGTTGACACCCCAGCGATCTTTGCACCAGCCACATTCGCTTTCAGCACCACCATTGCTCACGATGGCGTTCCAATAGCGGTCTGTTTCTTCCTGCGTGTCGGTGGCGATTTGAAATGAGAATGCCTCGGTATGCGGGAAGATCGGTCCACCATTCAGTCCAATGCACGGGATGCCGCATACAGTGAACTCCACGACCAGAACATCACCCGCCTTGTTGCCAGGGTTATCCATAGGGGAGCGATGAATCGCACCCACTTTGCTATCAGGAAACGTGCTGGCATAGAAACGGGCCGCAGCTTCGGCTTCTTTGTCGTACCATAAGCAAATAATGTTCTTGGGAATTGTCATTTTCATTAAATCCTGTTAGTTATTTGGTTTCATATTCAACATCTAACTATCCGCAGCAAATGCCTTCGGTAAAAGCTGTTCCACATATCGCTTCAAATGGTTGACCGCATCAAGCACGGTTTGCCGCTGATCGAACGCCTTGGCCAGAACGAAGCCACCTTGCAAAACGACTTGCGTATAACGTGCCAAACTATCTGAATCCCAATCGGCATCAGGTGCATACAGAGCCTTGGCCGCCTCAATTGTCGGAACGAGCGTGGCAGCATGGCTCGCAACGCCAATACCACAAGCTGCCCGCAACGAAGGGTGGCTGGCAAAGGTTTCCTGCACGAGTGTTCCAAGCAGGCATGTGAACTCGGCCAGATCACCCTGAACTAACTCTGCCCGGAAGTCGAGGTAAGCCAGCAACCTCGCACGGGGATCTTCCACTTGCCAGTATGGTGCATTCTCGAAGAGAACCCCTGTAAAGTGGTTCCAGTATTCGATCGCGGCCAATGCCACGGCTTCCTTACTTTCGAAGTGGTGGAAAAAGGCACCCTTGGTCACTCCGCTGGCACGGCAGAGGTCATCCACTGTCGTTGCCGAGTAACCTTGTTGCCGGAACACCCCAAGTGCGGCATTCAGAATGCGTACTCTGGTATCGTCACCACGTTTTGCTGCCATCACAATAACATACCAACTAGTTGGTATTTTTCAAGCTTGGCAAAATGAAACTTGTGACAATTGATAGAAAAAACTATCTCAATCAAACATTCGTGCAATCATTGAAAATGTTCCACGTGGAACACCGATATCCATACAAGTATCAGAGCATGTTGTACGGGTCCACATCAATCTGGTATTCCACGGTCGACGTGGGACGCACTACCGCAGTGACTTCGGTCAGTAATTCGTGCAGCACGGATGCACTGCGGGACTGCAGTTGAAAGTGGAAGCGAAAATAATCGTTCAGACGATACACCGGTGCCTCCATCGGCCCCAGAATCCGCACCCCCGCAGGTGGAGTGGGGCGTTCCTTCATCCGTCTGATCGCATTTTCAAACGCACCCGCCAGTTGTTCTGCAGTTTCGCGGGCACTTTCTTCTTTTTTGCTTCGAATAATCAGCCGCACCAATCGCTGAAAAGGTGGGTAGCTGTGCTGCTGCCGTTCTGCAATTTCGTGGGCCACAAATTTCAGATAATCGTGGTGGGCCGCACAGGCGATACTGGGATGTTCCGGCGTGTAGGTCTGGATCAGCACCTGACCAGGCCGGTCTCCACGTCCCGCCCGACCTGCTACCTGAGCCAGCAACTGGAAGGTGCGTTCACCTGCACGGAAATCGGGCATGTGCAGGCTGGCATCGGCATTGATCACCCCCACCAGGGTCACGTTGGGGAAATCGAGCCCTTTGGCGATCATTTGCGTGCCCAGCAGAATGTGGGTTTCGTGCTTGCGAAAACTTTCCAGCGTCTGCTGGTGGGCACCGGGCCGGTGCATCGTATCGCTGTCCATGCGGGCTACGGGATGGTTGGGAAACAGTTCTTCCACTTCCAACTGCAATTTTTCGGTGCCCAGCCCCTGAAAAAGCATGGCGGTCTGGCCGCAGGCATTGCACTGTTTTTCTGGCACCTCTTCGTGGCCACAGAAGTGGCACATCACCAGATTTCGACAACGGTGGAAGGTTAAGGTCAGGTCACAGTGGGGGCAGCCCGCTACGTAGCCGCACGACGGGCAGTGAATATAGGTGGCAAAACCACGTCGATTGAGCAGTAATATCACCTGACCCTGCCCACGCAGGGTGTGCTGCATTTCCGTTTCAAGGGTGGGGGAAATTGCCCGAAAAAAACCTTTGCGGCGAGGTTCGTATCGCATATCGATCAGACGCACGGGTGGCATGGCCCGCTCTGCCACGCGGTTGGGCAGCGATAGCCGCACGTACTGACCCCGTTCCGAGTTGGCCCAGCTTTCGAGAGATGGTGTGGCCGACCCCATGATAATGGGAATGTTTTCCAGTCTGGCCCGCATCACCGCAACATCCCGCCCATGATAACGTGGAGTGCTTTCCTGCTTAAACGTCGATTCGTGCTCTTCATCAATGACAATCAGGCCCAGATTTTTGGTGGGGGCAAAAATGGCACTGCGTGCCCCAACCACCACCTGAACCTGACCGTTGGCAATTTTCCGCCAGTAGTTGCCACGTTCCCGATCGGTCAGGTTGCTGTGCATTACGGCAATCGACCCACACCGCCCACGGAAGCGTTCGATCGTCTGTGGTGTAAGTGAAATCTCCGGCACCAGCACAATGACTTCTTTGCCCTGCCGCAGCACTTCTTCAATCGCCTGCAGATACACTTCCGTTTTACCAGACCCAGTGACACCATGCAGTAGAAGCGGCTGAAAATCGTTCTGTTGGATGGCACGTTGAATTGCCTGCCAGACTCGTTCCTGGTCGGGATTCAACACCAGGGGTGCGGCCGTGGGCTGATGGGTTGGCTCTTCATCCACATTTTCCACCCGTTCGGTGAACTTATGGATCAGGCCCTTTGCCAGCAGCGATTGAATGACTGCGGGCCCCACTTTAGCGTTCTGGCAGCAATCTTTGATGGAGATTCCGTCTGGCGAATCGAGAATCAACTCCCAGGTGGCCTGCTGCTTGGTGGTTAGTTTGGGCAGTGGCTGGGGGCGTTCTGCTTCTGGCATTGCCTGCACAAACGCTGCGGTGCGGGTGCCGGAATAATCCCGCACTCCTGCGGGAAGGACTGCCTGTAGCACCGTTCCCCAACTGCACACGTAATAGTCTGCCATCCAGCGGGTCAGACGCAACAACCGGTCGGTGAGCAGTGCTTCATCATCGATGACACGCTGCACCGCTTTGGTTCCCATGGCAGGTGGTTTGTTGTGAATTCCCACAATATAGCCCACGGTGGTGCGATCCCCACGTCCGAACGGGATTTCTACCCGTTTCCCCACTGCCAGGTGGGGCTGGATTTCGGCTGGAACAGAATAACAGAATGGGTGATCGAGTGGACGATCCAGCACCACATCCACAAATGTGGTGGTGCTGGCAGGTTCTGTCGGTTCGTCAGTGTGAAATAACTCCATCACAGTTATTATGAACAGGTGGTGAAGAATGTCCGAACGATACCCACCAAAATGGCGGATAGATGACGCGTCAACTATTGACCGATCATCGAAAAGTCGTTCGATTTTGTAACCTGTGCGTCCTCGCCCATGTTGGCAACTCACGTGCGAGACGCACGTGTTACGAAGAAGCTTATCGTAGCATGGGCGTCCTCGCCCATGTTGGTAACTCACGTGCGAGACGCACGTGTTACAAGAAGCTTATCGTAGCATGGGCATTTTCACCCATACAATCAGGTTTTGAGATTACCCCACCTGGAATCAGATGGGAAGGTCGGTTGAAAAAAATGGTGGGCTGGGCAGAAAAATCTACTTCCGATCAGCATATCAGCCGTTAGCGGCTTGGTTTGCTAATTGTTGATTGGCTGCCTTCCCTTCGCCGAACAGCAGCAACAGTGGGCTGGCGATGTAGATCGAAGAGTATGTACCCACAACGATCCCGACCACCATCACAAAGGCAAACAGGTGAACACCATCCCCACCGAAGGCGTAGAGCACAAACACCACTAGGAAGGTTGTGAATGCAGCCAGAACCGTACGGGAAAGAGTCTGATTCACGCTGTCATTGATCATCTGCTCGGTGAGTGCAGGATTTTTACCCCGCACTTCCTTGATCCGGTCGAACACCACAATCGTATCGTTCACCGAGTACCCAACCAGGGTCAGCAAGGCTGCCACGGTGGGCAGGTCGATCTTGAAGTCCTGCAGGCCCAGCACCTGACCAATCATCGTATCGTGCACGTAATGGCAGATCGCGATTGCACCCAGTGCAAAGCAAAGGTCATGGATCAGACAGATCACGGCTGCCGCACCGAATGTCCAGTTACCAAAACGGAACCAGAGGTACAGCAGAATTGCAATCCAGCTGGCCAGAATAGCATACAACGCTCGCGAACGGGTTTCGCTGGCAAGGGTACCGTCGAACGTTTCCAGACGTTCTGGAAGTGGCTTGCTGGTAATTTCCTTGCTGACTGCCTCAAAAACATTCTTTAAGCCATTTTCCGCAGCAACCAGATTCGCAATCCCCTCGTTGGCATCTTTAATGATGTTGACTCGGGCAGAGGAATACTGGCCGTTGGTGCTGTTCGCTTCATCGACGACTACATCAAAAACATCGCTGGCGATGTAGTCAGTCAGTTCTTTCTGGAACTGGCGCTCTAACTGGGTAATGATGAAGCTCTTCGACACAGGGGTGCTGAATTCAAGTATCCAGCTATCCCCATCCTGTTTGACGGTACACTGGGTCTGGTTCAGCAGTGTTTTGCCTTCATCGTTCGTCATCAGGCGGGTAATTGCCGATTGAACAATCTCTGGTTCGCGTTCTGTGCTGCGTACTGTAAAGAACTTCGATTCAAAGGTAGAGGAATCTTTGGTAAAGATCTGCTCCACCGACCAGTCAGCCAGTACCGAAGCACGAGCTTTCACTGCTGCTTCCCGCTCTTCTTTGGTGTTCCCTTCGGGAGCGTTTGCCAGGGCAATGATGGTGCGCTGGCCATCGGTGTATTCAATTTCGTAAGCGTTCCGCAGCTTACCGCTCGGGTCAGTGGTTTCGCGAACTTCTTTAATTGCCAGTTTTTCCTGCTGGCGTTTTTCAGACAGACGATCCCGTAAGGTGCCGATGTCGACGGGTTCGCTCAACTGACCACCATAAGCGGTTCCCCCAACAAAGTCCACGTTTAAGCCGCGTTGACCACGGAACAGAAACAGGCTAAGTCCTACCAGGGTAAAGATCGCAGTGGCCATGAACATCTGTTTGCGAATCTTCATGAAGCCAATATTGGGTCGGCTGAACAGTTTCAGCATCGCCAATTGGGTTAACCATTTGCGATCCATCCAGAAATCGAAGAACAGTCGGGTCATGTACAGTGAGGTAAACAGGCTGATGACCAGACCCACCGTCAAACTGACCCCGAACCCTTTCAGTTGGTCGTTCCCCACAACGTAAAGCACGATTGCGGTAAAAATACTGGCAAGGTGGGTGTCAATAATCGTTGGGAACGCCCGATCATACCCGTTCCGGATGGCTGTTTGCAGTGTCATCCCGCGGTCGCGTTCTTCACGAACTCGTTCATAAATCAGCACGTTGGCATCGACTGCCATCCCCAACATCAGCACAATCCCTGCCAGGCCAGGCAGGGTAAAGCTGGCATCCACTCCCACCATAAATCCAATGGTCAGCAGTAAGTTGGCCAACAAAGCGATCGTGGCAACGACACCCGCAAAGCGGTAGTAGATCACCATAAATACCAGAACGGCAGCAAAAGCAATCCCCACGGCCCGTGTTCCACTGCGAATGGTATCAGCACCCAGGGTTGGTCCAATGGTGTTTTCGCTGACTGGCAGTGGTTTCAGGGAGGCGGGTAATGCACCAGACCGTAACAGCGTGACCATACGGTCCACTTCTTCCGTGGTAAAGCTACCACTGATCTGGCCCTGTTCACGAATCCCTTCATTAATAGTGGGTGATGAAATCAGGTAACCGTCCAGAATAATCCCTAACTCGCGAATGGTACCCGAACCAGATTTACTGGTGGGGGCATTGCGTGAGGTAATTTCAAAGAATCGATCCGCTCCGCGACTGTTAAACGCGAAATTCAGGATTGGATTGGCTGCTTGATCCAGCGAGCGGGTGGCAGTGATTGTGACATCGCCCCCCACCAGCAGGCGGTCTTTGGGAGAAACGCGAGTAAGGACAAAATAATCAACCACTTTCCGTTTGGTTGCTGCTTCTGCCGTATCGCCTGGTTTCTTGTTGTCCGGGCGTGCGAAAACTGTATCGCGGCTGTAATAAACCGATTCCGAAGTGCCTTTTTCGCTGTTCACGAACTTGCGGTGCAAGCGATTTGACAAGCGATCGGCTTTGAATGTTGCTCGTTGATCGCCTTGGCGACCGGTACCTGGGTAGACTTCACTTAACCCCATATCCATCCGAACGTGCTGGCCAAGTTCCACCCACTCGTAACGGACAGGTTCATTCAGCACCAGGTTGGCATTTTCGGGAGACCGCTGAGGCAGTGGTGGGGGCAATCCAGCCTTCGCACGATCCTTTAACAGATCAGCGTTGGCTTCATCTGCCAGAAATTCCTCAATTTCACGAATCGCTTCTGCATCGTCGGTGGTGTTTGCCAGAATGCGGAACTCCAGGCTACCCACTTCGCTGATGGTGCGTTTGATTTCATCAATCCGACCCGTGCTGAGAGCCTGCTTATCGCCCTTCCGCTGGACGGTACTCCCACCTGTAGGAAGGATGATTTCGATCCGCGTTTCACCCAATGGGCGAATGATGATCGCTTCTTTATCGAATGGGTCGATTCGGCGTTTCAACGCATCGGCCAATTTCGAGTCTGCTTTGGCGCGTTCGCCATCATCAGGCCCGCTTTGATTGATTTTGGATAATTCCTGATCCACTTCGTAGACCAGAATTGTTCCACCGGACAGATCGATCCCGCGTTTAAAACCGCTGAAGCCTTCCGGGTCTCGGATGTAAGCTCTGCCGACCAGAAAGGCCGCAATGATGGTCGGAATTAAACAAATGATCGTCCTGGAAAGAAAAGAACGTCGCATTGAACACCTGTAACATTCCGTCGGATATCCCTACCGACGAGCCATTCGAATAAATGTTTCCGCTAACTTACGCTTTGGTATCGCCCACCACGGTATCACCAGTTTTGACCTGGATGATTGAACTTTTGAGTACCCGCACCCGCGAGTTCGAAGATTCGTCTGTTTTAATGGTCACTTCGTCTTCATTTTCTTTAATGCTGACAACAGTGCCAATAATGCCCCCACGGGTAACCACGTGGTCACCACGCTTCATGTTGTTGAGCGTTTCCTGCAACTGTTTTCGCTGCTTCGAACCGGAACGGAAGAAGAAAATCATCATGATCCCAACAAACAATAGTGGGAGCAGAGGATTGCTTAACAGCCCAGGGGGGCCTGCCTTTGGAGCGCCTTCCGCAGGTGGTGCGGCAGCATCAGCAAACAGAAATAAGGAGAACAATAGGTGATATATCATCTTTCTCGTCGCAATTTAGCAAATGCCTAGTCTAGGATGCATCAGACCATCGGGCAAGGCATTCCCGATAGAACTTGTCAAACACTTGCCCTTCAATGGCGGTGCGGCACTGTTCCATCAGCCGCAGGTAGTATCGGATGTTGTGAATCGACAGCAACGTGGGGCCAAGCATCTCATCTGCCTGAAATAAATGGTGCAAATACCCCCGGCTGTAATGTTCACAAGTGTAACAATCGCAATCGGACTCGATTGGGCGGGGATCTCGCCGGTGGCAGGCGTTCTTCATCCGAATCGGCCCATCTGCGGTAAATCCACTGGCATTTCGCCCATTGCGGGTGGGCATCACGCAGTCGAACATGTCAATTCCTGCCGCAACTCCTTCCAATAAATCCTGCGGCCTGCCCACACCCATCAGATAACGTGGCTTTTCTGTGGGCAGCAGATCGGCACATGCTGGGAGCACCCGGTGCATCTCTTCCGGTGCTTCACCCACACTGAAACCCCCCAGGGCATAGCCGGGAAAATCCATTTCAATCAGTGGCTCGGCACATGCACGCCGCCAGTCCACGTTGGTGGCACCC
Source organism: Zavarzinella sp. (assembly GCA_041399155.1). Taxonomy (NCBI): domain Bacteria; kingdom Pseudomonadati; phylum Planctomycetota; class Planctomycetia; order Gemmatales; family Gemmataceae; genus Zavarzinella; species Zavarzinella sp. The sequence goes on along the minus strand of JAWKTI010000002.1, from coordinate 121,861 downwards.
TGAACAATTGCAAATACTTGCTGGGCAGGATGTTGCGGATAATTCCGGCATCGTTCTGCCCATCGCACCGTGCGAGCCATCGCCTCCCGAATGACTGCTTCCGTCCCATCTGCAGGTGGGCATTCATCCAGCACCATGGCGATATCGGAACCCAGGTTCTGCTGAATGTGCATCGCACGTTCCGGAGTGAGATCCAGGATAGTTCCGTCGATATGTGACTGAAATTGTACACCTTTGTCGCTGATATTGCGGATTTTTGCCAGGCTAAATACCTGAAAACCACCAGAATCAGTCAGAATTGGCCATTGCCAGTTCATGAATTGGTGCAGTCCACCCAGTTCGGCGATTAATTCATCCCCTGGTCGCAACGCCAGGTGGTAGGTATTTCCAAGAATAATCTGGGCGTGGCACGCACGCACCATATCGGTGGTGAGGCCCTTCACAGTGCCCTGGGTGCCCACGGGCATGAAGATGGGGGTTTCTACCGTACCATGTGCCAGCGAAATCCGCCCACGACGAGCCCGGCCTTCTGCCTGAAGCAGTTCAAATATTTTGGTCATGAAGAACATTACATGTAAGTGATCTGCATTTTACAAGTTCCGCCCCACGTGCAATATGTGCCCCACGGTTTGTGATTTATAGGTGGAAATTAGGACAAAAATGAAAGCAAAATGAGAAATGTACTTGATTGAAATGCCATTCTTGCAGATGTCTAAATGAAAAAGATTTAATCTTCCAGATAGATCTTCGGCTGGACTTTGATCCACAGAGTATCGACGTGCCGTTTGGCTTCCCGTTCGTAGACCTGCTGCTTGAGTTTCCCACGGATTTCCGTTTGAACCTTTTTGTCGTAGGGACGCACACCTTTATATGCCCGTTCGGAAACATGAATAATGTGTACTCCCACGTCGCTGGGCACAATCCGCCATTCGTTGGGCTTCATGCTCAACACCGTCGGTTCTAATTCACTGGGGAAGATTTTTCCAGGCTCTTCACCGTTACCAATCCCTTCATTTACGGCCGTAAACTGTTTCAGCAACTCTTCTTTGCTGGTGCCTTTCTGGGCATTGTTCACAAAATGCTGTGCGTACAGATTCGCCTGGGTGGGAATCTCGAAAGACCGGCTCAACACCGTGTAATGCTCCCACTTCACTTTATCTTCCGACTGAAATTCATCGGGATGTTTGTAGTAGTAGTCGCGTATATCTGCCAGACTGACGGTTTCCATGTAATCGTTCAGGTGCAGTTTCTCTTTCATGTAGATCTGCATCACCACAGTGCGTTCCAACTGGCGGCGAATACCTTCCATGCTCATCCCCTGCGATGCCATCATTTCACGCAGTTGGTCATCGCTGGTCAGCCCACGGTCGCGTTTGAAGCCTTCCAGTTGGGCATCTGCTTCTTTCGTTCCGGCTTCCTGCAGTTTTGTCAGCAGGTGGGCCTGCTTGCGGGAAGACAGAAAAGCCTTCATATCATCCAGAATCAATTCCCGTTCGATAATTCGCCGTAGTTCTTCGCGGTAAATTTCTTTTTCTTTTTTGGCACGCTCCGAACCGGTCAAGCGGACAAATTCACCCAGCCGCTGGAAGACCATTTCACGAACTTCGTTATGGTAGATGGCAGATTCGCCCACCATTGCCACAATTTTGATCTGTGGGGTACCAATTCGAACGTCTTCTTTCGGCTGAGTGCTGGTTGTGCCCGTTGAAGCTGCAGAAGCTGCGACTGGTATCACATTGTTCTGCGTCGGATTCTGAACTGGCGTCACATCGGGCAGTTTCAACCCACCTGGAAAGTCAGCGGGTTTTGCAGGTCGCGTTTCAATCATTGGCGGGGGCGTATCGCCACCAATGGTAGAAATACCTGGTTGTCCCAGACGTACCGAGGGTAATGTGTCCGGCATTTGAGCACGACCAACGACCTGCGTTTTCTCGCGAGCACGTTGTTCCAGAATCTGCCCGCATTCGTCAAGTAACGCCTGCTGCTCTTCGTTGCTCAGTCGATTTAATCCGTTTCTCGGTCCGGCACAGCCAACCCACATCAATGCGGATAACGACATGAGCCAAATGACTTTATTCCGGAAGGCCATCATGTCCTCCCCAGACTTCTGGTGATGTTCCGTGGCGGGTAATACCGTTCCTGCTGCAAGTGTGCAATAGGAAAACGGCCGCACCAAATCTGTCAGCAGATCGGTACGCACCCACAACTATTCCTTTTACATCGGATAAAGCGGGCAATCTGAATGAGCAATATTTTCGTTCCAGTCGATATTTTCTGCCAGACCCACCCAAGTGGACGCAAAAATGAGTGATACATCATGAGTTTTCGTTCATCATTTGAGCGTTGTCACAGTGAAATTCTTTCCCACCTGCTAACATGAGTGAATTAAAGTCGTGAATACCCTATTAAGTTGATAGGCATAGTAAACTTTTCTATCCTGGGTGATAACTGTCTCGATCAAACCATCTATTGTGAACATAAATACATTAAAATTGTGGTATGCCGTCCGTTTAATTAGTACAACCGGAAAAATTTTCCTGGATTGTTTGTTAATTTGAATAATTTACGCAAATTGGGCTTTTGAAAGAACTTAGGTCGTTTAGCATAAATAGGAGTGTTGTAAAAATTGCAATATTTTTGTGTTTTTGGCACGAAATGGGGATGATTCTTCTCGTTGAAGTGTCTTACCTGTTGAATGAAATTGCGAGGATAGCATGCACAGTAAGAAGGTACCGTTTCGACCCCGCCCAATTACGGGAGAACTTGTGGTCAGAAATGGCCCCAAGGTGGGGGCACGCAAAACACTGTTGTTGCCGTGCACCCGGATCGGTACCGCGGAGACATGCGATCTGCGTATTCTTGACGACGATGTGCGGCAGCACCATTGTGTCATTTCTGTGACTCCTGACGGCCCACTGCTTGATTCTCTGGGTGGCACCACGCTGGTGAATGGCGATCCGGTGAACCGCAGAATCCTGCTTTCTGGCGATTTTCTAACGATTGGTCAAATCATCCTGGAAGTATTCTGGTATCATCATCCAGCACCGGAACCGGAGCACCAATACTACCAGACACCTGGCAAAAAAAATGTGGGCAACTTTGGCAATAACAGCCACTCGCCCCGCTTAAGAGTCGCTTCTTAGATTTTTCTCATTTTCTTTGCAAATTGCCAATTTTCACTTTTACATCTCGGAAAATTACACCAATCCATGCAATCTAATTGGCCGCTCTTTCTCATCAAAACTTAACATTTGCAATTCCTGTGGCATTTTTTACACTACAATAGTCCAGTACGCTGGTGGGGAATTTCATGGCTGAATTACAGGCGGTTCGCAAAGAATGGCTGCTGATGCCACACGATCGCGAAGCGATTGACCGTCTGGCACGTGCCAGTGAACTGCCTCCGTTGGTGGCTCAGTTATTGCTCAATCGGAACGTGGAAAATGTCCCACAGGCCAAGCGATTTCTCAGTGCACCGTTCAGCGGTTTGTATTTGCCGGATCAACTGCCCGGCGTGGTGGCTGCAGTCGATCTGATCATGGCCGCCATCAATCGTCGGGCAAAAATCTGTGTTTACGGCGATTACGATGTCGATGGTATCACGGGCACCTCCATTCTCTACACCACCCTGCGGCACATGGGTGCGGATGTGCAATATTATCTGCCAAAACGCCTTGAAGAGGGTTATGGCGTCAATGTGCAGGCGTTACGTACGCTGGCAGCCAGTGGCGTGCAGTTGGTGATCACCGTGGATTGCGGCATTGCCAGTCTGGAAGAAGCCCGCGAAGCCCGCAAGCTGGGGCTTGAGCTGATTGTCACCGATCACCACACAATGAAGGCAGAATTGCCCGAAGCTGCGGTGTGCGTGCACCCTCGGCTGCCTAACACCAGCTATCCTTTCGGCGAATTGTCCGGTGCCGGTGTGGCCTTCAAGCTGTCGTGGGCGTTGGCGGTGCGGCACTGCGGCAGTGAAAAAGTAACCCCCGCCTTCCGTGAAGTGCTCCTCAATTCCGTCGGGCTCGCCACCCTGGGATTGATTGCCGATGTTGTGCCCATGGAAGACGAAAACCGCATCATCGTGCGTGCGGGAATGAAGCACCTGCGACAGTCCCCTTCGCTAGGAATGAAAGCGTTGATGGAAGCTGCTAAGTTGCTTTCAGATAAGCCTTTACGTTCCAGCGACGTAGGTTTCCGCCTGGCACCTCGGATGAATGCGGCTGGTCGGTTGGGTTGTGCCGCCATGGTGGTGGAAATGCTCACCACGAACAGTGCGGACAAGGCCAAAGAAATTGCCGAATACCTGGAAAGCCAGAACTCCGAACGGCAGTCAATCGAACGAAAGATGTTTCAGCAGGCCAAAGAACTGCTGGCAGAACAACCACTGGATACGATGCCGGCTGCGGTGCTGGCCCACCCGGAATGGCACCCAGGCGTGGTGGGCATTCTGGCCAGCCGCATCGTCGATTTTCTGGGCAGGCCGGCAATCATGTTCGCCCAGGTGCCAGATAAAGAGGTAATTACCGGTTCGGGCAGATCAATCACCGGCTTCAAGCTGAATGAGGCTTTGCAGGCGTGCGACCACCTTCTGGAAGGTTATGGTGGGCACCCTATGGCCGTGGGGGCGAAAATCAGGCCGGAAAACCTTGCCCGCTTTCGGGAAATGTTTCAGAATTACGCACGGGCGAACTTCCCCAATGCGATGCCTCGCCCACCTCGCTTGAATATTGATGCAGAAGTACCTCTGAATGTATGGAGTTATCGGCTGTTGGATCAGTTGGATCTGCTCGAACCTTATGGCCCGGGAAATCCGGAACCGAAGTTCCTGACGGGCGACCTGCAGGTGGTGGGCAGCCCACGTCGCGTGGGAGGTGGGGAACGCACGCTTTCGTTCAGCGTAAAACAAGGCAATACCAGAATGCGTGCTGTCGGCTTCAACATGGGTGAACGCCTGGAAGAACTGATGTCTGAAGAGGGACGCTGTTGCCTGGTTTACAAACCAGTCATCAATGAGTGGAACGATCAAACGAGCATCCAACTGCAAGTGGTCGATTTCCAGGCCGGCCCCACCGCAACGCTGGCGTAAGCTGTTTCGTTTTATTCGAGCATTACCTACTTAAAGGGAAACATGGTAGACGAAAACTGGCTTGATGCGGCTATCATCATATGTCCGAAGTGTGATGCTCGTCTTTTCCGCGTTATTCACTCGCCATTCTGCGATGATTACCGTCTTTATTGCGACCAATGTCCTCGGGCTGTTGAAATCAGTTACTATGATCCAAACTTTTCCACCTTGATGAACTCGCTCGGTCAGGACCCTGAGCGGCAGGACATCATGGCTGCCATGGAACCTTTACTCAAGCCATGTTTGTGCGGTGGCCATTTTCACGATCAAGCGCCCAGGCACTGCTTTGACTGCGGTATGATGATCATCGAAGCTGCAAACTATGATCTTTCCCCGTATATCGGCTGTGAAGACACCACGCGAGAACCAACTGCCGAAGAGCAGGCGAAATACGATTCATTCGAGCGAACCTTCATTGGTCGCGACGATCTTTGGATATAAACTTTGAGCAGCGAACTATCTCATCGGATCAAGCGGAATGCACAGGTGAGATTCAAGTAAAAGCAATCAAAGGTGCACATTCAAACGAATTTCGTTCTGCTAAGGATCACAATATGTGGAGTGTTCAGAAGCAAGAATTATCTCATCACAGGGGGTTCCATTTCACTGTTGAACTCGACTTACGACCGGCAACCGTTGCCGATGTTCTGCAAGGCTGGCAAGTTGATGTGGGTTTCAGATCACTCTTCAGCGCGTGGCTGGCAGATTCCCCATACAACGCGTTCCGCTGGGAGACGCCAGCAATAACAGTTCAAACTCTGATGCAACCGTTCGAATTCGTCCTTCTTGATAACCCCAGCCTGGCTCGGCAACCTGATTTGACGGCCTTCCGCGAACACTTCTCTGATGGTGAAGCGGATATCGTTGTGTTCCCCAATCTGGGTAGGAATGCAATTCTTGTGGTGCCTTGCCCGGTTGCTGAAGAGTTCTGTTATGGTCATCTGGCTGCGTTCGTTCGGAAAGCTCCCAAGGATCAGCAAGATGCTCTTTGGCGGGTGATTGCGAATGCAATGCTCCAGCGTATCAATGAAGTGCCTGTGTGGCTGAGCACCGCTGGAGCAGGGGTTTCGTGGCTGCATGTGCGGCTGGATGACCAACCAAAGTATTACGGGTATGCCCCATACCGACAAGCACCCGGAAACGGTGTTGCAGACGACTAAAGGACAATACGATTCTAATATTTCTCTCATTTTTGATGGCATTACCACCGCGGTTCTTTCTGTGGCTGAGAATTTGCGACGACTCCAAGTCTGGGTAGTTGCATACGTGCGTTGACCAGCAACAAAAAATACGTATGCTTTGCTATTACGGAAGTGCTTTGATCACGACTTTACAGGCGAGGAGCCGCCGCACATGAAAGCGGAAGAACGGAAAGAACTGGAAAAAAATTCGCTGGAAAAAGCGATTCTGAACCTGAAAACCCTCTTCAGTGGCACGCGGTTATACACCATTATTGGGGTGATCGCTCTGATTGTGGCCAGCGTTCTGTTGTGGAATTATTTTTCCAGAGAACGAACCAGTACCCAGGATCAGATTTTTCTGGACCTCGAGAACGCCGATTCAGTTGAAAAACTGGAAAAATATATCACCACCCATCGTGGCACCACCGGTGGGAGCGTTGCGAAGATGCATCTTGCCCGTATTCGACTCGGTAAAGAGGGGATCGGCCAACTGGTGACCAACAACGCGAAACAGCGTCGTGAGGCATTTGCCAGTATCGATCAGGCACGCAAATTGCTGATCGAGCTGACTTCCGAATTGAAAGAAGATAAGACCTTGTTACAGGAATGTTACCGTTCACTGGCTCTGGCAGAAGAAACGCTGGTTTCGGTGCCCAGCACCGAAGGTGGGACAGATTCCTGGGGCAGTGTCGACAAAGCGGTGGAATATTACAATGCGGCGGCGGCGGTTTTCCCAGACCTGGAAGTCAGCAAGAAATACAAAGAGCGTGCGGGTAAGTTAAGTTCAGAAAAAGATCAGTTTATTGCGATGCAAAAAGCAATTTACACTCTGCCGGAGCTACCTGTTGAGGAAAAGAAAGACCCACCGCCGACAGTAAACATTCCTATGCCTACGCCCAAAGATGTGCCGATTCCTAAGATTGACGACCTGCCAAAAGTAGATCCCAAAGGTGGGGACCCCAAAGACAATCCGGCACCAAAGAAAGACGACCCAACACCGCCAAAAACGCCACCTGCGAAGGATATTGAAACCCCAGCACCACCCAAAAAGTAATTGGTGCTGTTGTTCTGATATCAACCCGAATGTCATTTCCTCCATTTTTTCTCATTTTTGCAGTTTGCCTGGCTGAGCCATGATTTCTGAAGACGACCTGGTGGATCCTGACGAGCTTTTCCCACCGGCCACGGGTGCCGTTGGAGAAGTGATTGAATGCGAAGTAAAGGCTCGCTCGGCTGGACTGCGTCTGGACCACTACCTTGCTGCTAATTATCTGTCGTTCAGCAGAAGTGTGCTGCAAAAAGCGATCGAATCGGGCGATATCACCGTCAATGGGAAATCGGTGAAGGCCAGTTACAAAATTCGCCCTGCGGATCAGATTCGGATTCAATTCCCCCCACCGGATTACGATTTGCCCCCACCGGAAGATATTCCGCTGGATATTCTGTACGAAGATCAGTGGCTGGCAGTCATTAACAAGCCACCGAACATGGTGGTTCACCCCGCCAAGGGCAATTGGTCGGGCACACTGGTGAATGCTCTGCAGTTCCATTTCACGGAATTGAGTAATGCCAACGGCACTTACCGTGCGGGAATTGTCCACCGTCTCGACCGCGATACCAGTGGGGTGATTCTGGTCGCCAAAGACACCAACGTTCACCGTGAACTGGGTCTGATGTTTGAGCACCGGCACGTTTTCAAGGAATACGTGGCAATTACCTATGGTGAAATCGACCGCGACAGCGATTATATTGAACTTCGGATCAAACACCACCCATCAGATCGTGTGAAGATGTGCGTCACCGCAGACCGCAAGGATATGCAGGCGAAGGATGCCTGCACCTTTTATGAAGTAGTTGAGCGGTTCCGTGGCTATTCTCTGGTACGTGTGCAGCCGAAGACGGGCAGGACGCACCAGATTCGCGTCCATCTGGCAAGCATCGACTGCCCGGTGGTGGCAGATAAGTTGTACAGTGGAAGGGACCAGTTAAAACGCTCTGATCTGACGCAACTTCTTACCAATGAGGAGGATACGCAGATTATTGACCGCCAGTGCCTGCACGCACAGCGACTGCGTTTTACCCACCCGCGTTTGAATCAGTTGATGCAGTTTGAAGCACCCATTCCGAATGATATGCAGCGGGTATTGGAATTATTAAAAGCCCACCGAAAACCAAGCTGACTACTTGTTGATTCACGGCATGAACGTGTGCAGATCGGTGCGTTGGTAACAACTGCCATAGCAAAGCATTCTTATATTTGTTTGATCGTTATTTGGCAAAAAAGTCAAAAATAATTCCGATCATCACAAACACTTATTCAGAAAAGACTTAGGAAAGCAAGTTCTCTTCAAATCAGCCTTGGAATGGCAAAAAATATCTCAGTTCGCCTGGCACGTGGATATATGTCTAGGTGCGTGGGAAATGAATCCATGTCAAAGACAGGAGCACCGAACGTGGGACACACTACATTCCAAAGGCCCAGTGGGCAAATTGAAACAATGGCTTCGGATAGAGACCAAAGAAGACGGTCAGTGAGGCACAGATACCACCCACTACCAGCAGGTGGCGTGCACCAGAAGTTCGCACAGGTTCGATGGCCGTACGCAGATACATCGCAACCAGCACCTTCAGGTAGTAGCCTGCTGCAATCGCGGCATTGATGGCACCAATGATGGCCAGCACCGACAGCATGTCGTGCATGGGCACAGTGGCGCTGGTATTCAGTGCGTTCGCAAACAACAACACCTTACCCACAAAGCCAGCAGTCAGTGGCAAGCCAATCATGCTGACGACGCACACGGCAAGCAGTGCAGCGGGAAGAGGATTTGTTTTTGCCAGCCCAGCCAGGTCTTCAATCGTATGAACAGGCCGCTCACTGTGGTTCAGATAGGCAAGAATTGCGAAGGCACCGATCGTCATCAGCCCATAAGCAACCAGATAAACCAATAGCGCCTCGTGCCCGCTGGTTTGCAGAATGAATGGAATTGTGCTGGAGGTTGTGGGTTGGTTCGCCAGTGTGGGCATTGTTGCCAGACCGATCAGCATGTAACCAGCATTGGCTACAGAACTATAGGCAAGCAATCGGCGAAGATTGTTTTGCAGCAGTGCCATGAAGTTGCCAGCAAACATCGTTACCACGGCCAGCACCCAAAGCACCAGCAGTGCTTTGCGAAGAAATTCCGGCCCCACCTGAGTTCCTGAAATAGCGGCAAAGCTGGTTAACTTGATCAGTGCGACGAAGCCAGCCACTTTCGGGACAAAAGCCAGGAATGCCACCGTAACGCTGGGCCCCGCCTGATAGACATCAGGTGCGTAAAAGTGGAAAGGAAAGGCGGTAATACGAAAACCGATCCCAGCCAGCATGAAGACCAGAGCAATCAGGCCAGTGGTGTGATGTTCTGCCAACACGGCAACTGGTGCCACGCTGTTTAAAACTGCAATGTTGGTGCTACCGCAAATGCCATACAGATAGCTGAGACCAAAGAGTGCCAGGCCGGAAGAAAAAATACTCAGCATGAAGTATTTGATCATCGTTTCGTTGGTGCGGCCCACATCTTTGCCATGCAGAAACAACAGCACATAGGTGGGGATGCTCAACATTTCCAGTGCCAGGAACAGAGCAATCAGATCGTTGGCACTGGCCGTCAGGCTGACCCCCGCAGTGGCAATTAATAACGAGCCGTAATATTCTGCGGCACGATGGCCGGAAGTTTCCGACCATGCAAACAATATCAAGAGGGCAGAAGAAATGCACATAATCCAACGCACAGCAGTGGCCAGGTTGCTGGGCAGAAACGGTGCCACGGTGGGGATCATTTCCGTTGGAAATGTCAAGGTACGATCGAGTATCAGTGCGGCACCAAGACCAGCCAGTGCAACCACGCCTGCCAGTTGTCTGGAAACCACTTTGCAGGTTGCCAACAGGTACAATACGCAGGCGACACCGACCAGGGTGGCTTCTGGTATGGCCAGTCGAAATGTCTGTTGCAGGGTTTCGTCAATGCTCACAGGTATTCTCGGCTCGTCTTCAAAGGTTTGTTATCGTGCTAACTGTAAACGCGTTGTCATTGCCAGGTGGCTTAAGGAATCCACATCTGCTTTCATGCTGTCCAGGACAAGTTGTGGGAAGACTCCCAGGATCACGCACATCACCAGCAACGGAATTACTGCACAGCGTTCGCGGGTGGTCAGGTCTTTTACTTCAACATTGCCCGGTTCTTTCAGTGGGCCAAAGAACAGGTTTTTCACCAGCGATAAAGTATACCAGGCTCCCAGGAAGATCCCGGCACAGGCGATTCCTGCAAAAGCAAAACCGGAAACATGGCTACTGCGAATGTTGATGACACCTGCCAGCATCAGCATTTCACTGATAAAGTTATTCAGGCCAGGCAGCCCAACGCTTGCGAGGGCAGCCACCATGAAAAAGAAGGTCAAAGTGGGCAGTCGCTTCCAGATGCCACCCATGTCAGGCAGGTTCGCCGTCATGTATCGACGAATCACCAGACCAACCAGCAGGAATAATGCCCCGGTGCTGAGTCCGTGGTTGACCATATGCAGAATACCACCAGCAAGGCCCGCTTCGTTGAAGGATAGAATCCCCAGCACGCAGAACCCGAGGTGAGAGATAGAACTATACGCGATGATTCTGCGAATGTCCGTTGACATCAGAGCACAGAACGCACCATAAAGGATCCCCACGGCGGCAAATGTTCCCAGCAACGGCACACCAAGGTTGATGGCAGCGTGCGGGGTAAGAGGTAACAGAATTCGCAGGAAACCAAAGATCCCCATCTTTGCCAGTAATGCAGACATCATCACCGTTACCCCAGTGGGTGCTTCGGTGTAGGCACCAGGCAACCAGGTATGTACGGGGATCAGTGGGATTTTCACCACGAATCCGGCGGCAAGTGCCAGGAATATCAGGTTTTCCGTGTGTAACCAGGAGGTGAACTGATCTGGTGAACTGGAAGCCACAATCTTCTGCCCCAGCACAATCAAGCGTGGGATCGAAGTGGTGAGTTCTCCCGTCTTCTGGTAAGTGAACATGACGAGAGAAACAATACCAACCAGGGTGATCAACCCACCCGCCAAAGTGTAGAGGAAAAGTTTCCAGGCAGCATCGCGTCGCTTCGGACCTGGACCCCAATTGCCAATCAGGAAAAGGAGTGGAATCAGAGTGAGTTCAAAAAAGATGTAGAACAGCACCAGATCAAAGCTGAGAAATACTCCCAGCACACCGGCGTACAGCAGGAATAACCAGGAGTAATATTGGGCAGGTTGCTCTTCAATAGCATCCCAGGAAAATAGCACCACAGATACGAAGATGAAACTGGCCAGCAATAACATCCACATATTAATGCCGTCGAGGCCGATGAAAAGCTGGACGCCCACAGATTTGTCGGCTGATTTGGCCAGCGGCAGAATCGTCCACGTCGTTGTATTCGTGGGGTGTTCTACGCCTGGGTCGCCAGGCACAAACCGTGGAAAGAACACGGGGCCTGCGTTAAATTTTGCAAGATTCGGGCTGTCACCCGCACGGTTCTGGGTGACATTCTCGGGATTGCCTGCTACCCCTTCCAGTGCACCCAGGCCGACGACTGCCATCAGCACAAACTGCAATATCGCAAAGCCAAGTGCCGCCTGGCGTGCGAGATTCCCTTGCAGGAAGCGCAGAAGGATTGCGACCCCTACGGGAAGTAGAAGTAACACCGGCAGGATACGTTGAATCAGATCAGATGATAACATTGGTGCACAGATCCCGTTCGAAACTCCACCGGTCCATTATTTTGCAAACAGAATTAAGTAGCCAAGTAAGGCCACCACACCCATCACCATGGTGAGTGCGTAAAACTGAGCCAGCCCATTTTGCAGAGGTCGCAATACTTCGCCGGCATAGCGGGGAATATTGGCAACCAGTCGAACCAGATCAAACAGGATCAGTTCGACAATCAGACAGAGCATCGCAAGCATTTGCAGTGGGCGAACCAGCAAGATCTGGTAAAGCTCGTCCACATACATTTTGTTCAGCGATAAGAAATACAGTTGTTTCAGTGACTTGGCGATTTTTGCTGGAATCGCTGGTGCCTGCACATACATCACCCACGCCAGCCCCACACCAGCAACGGCAATCACCGTGCTGATGATCATCATGGTCCAGTCCAGGTGGTAATGGAATGGTTCCCCTTCGAGGGTAATGAATGCGGAGGATTTCTCGAGGTAGTCACTGAATAAGTGATTAAATGGTTGAACTGCCGCACCAATGCCTAACGCACCAACTGCCAGAACCAGCAGGGGAAGTTTCATTGCCCATGGTTCGTGAGGGTGGGCGCTTCCGGCATCTTTTCCGCACCCCAGAAGGTACGGAAATAAGCACGGAAGGTGTAGAAGGCGGTCATGAAGGCGGTCAACAACGCACCGTAATACAGGAGGTTATATTCACCAGCGTAAACGGCATTAGATTCACCGGCTTTGTGGGCCGCTTCCAGAATCAGGTCTTTGCTCCAGAAGCCAGATAACAAAGGCAACCCTGCAAGTGCTGCCGCACCCGCTAGGAAGGTCCAGTGCGTGATTGGTAGCACTTTGCGAAGGCCGGAAAACTGTCGCATGTCAATCACATGATGCATCGAATGCATCACGCTGCCAGCAGACAGGAAGAGCACCGCTTTGAAGAATGCGTGGGTAAACAGGTGGAAGATTGCTGCAAGCACGGCCATCGTGGGGGAGACTGCACCGGAGCAACCCAGTGCCAGAAACATAAAGCCAAGCTGGCTGACGGTTGAGTACGCCAGAACACGTTTCAAATCGTGTTGAGTCAGGGCGATGAACGCTGCCAGAATGGCGGTGATCCCACCCAGTACAGCAATTAAAATCTGAATCTGTGGCGCAAGGATAAACAGTGCAGAACAGCGAGCCAGCAGATAAACACCTGCCGTAACCATTGTTGCTGCGTGGATCAGTGCGGAAACCGGCGTGGGACCTTCCATTGCATCCGGCAACCATACATAAAGCGGGAATTGGGCAGATTTACCAAGGGCTCCACAAAGTGTCAGCAGGCAAGCCACCGGAAACATGGTGGGGAATGTCGTGGCCATTTTTTCTGCGGTAGCAAACAGGTCGTTGAACACAATTGTTGTGCGATCGCCCATGTACCAGAACAGGAAAATGCCCATAATCAGGCCAACATCGCCCAGCCGGGTTACTAGGAATGCTTTGCGGGCAGCACTGGCGGCAGCCGGTTTGGCATACCAGAAGCCCACCAGCAAATAACTGCAGGCTCCCACACCTTCCCAGCCAGCAAACATCAGCAGAAAGTTATCCGCTGTGACCAGCAACAACATCGATGAAATGAACAGACTGACCACCGCAAAATAACGGGTGTAGCCAGTTTCGCCTTTCATGTATGAAGTCGAAAACAGTACGATCCAGGTGCCAATGAAACTGATCACACAGATCATGATTCCTGTCAGCGAATCTGCACGCAGGGTGGCAGGAACTGAGAATTTGGCACTGGTGCCCATTTCCACCTGAAACCAGGTCCCCAGGGACAGTTCAATCGCCTGCTCTGGTGCATCGGCAATTTTGCCAGCAACCAGAATAGCACAGATTGCAGCAAGTGCGGCACCAATCAACGCGGGATAATGGCTGAAGCGGGCGAGTTCCTTCACCCCACCGAACAGTGCAGTGAGAACCGCACCCAGCAATGGCAGCAGAACGACGTAACCAAGCAGATACGAAGGTTCAAACATTGATTTTCTCCTTCGTGCGATCAGGTTCGCGGCCAGCAACAGGCAATTTCGGCATTGGCTCTTCCACTTCCGGTGGAGCAACCGGTTCCGTATCGATCGATTCTGGCAGTCCATCTTCGCGGTAGTTCTGCCACAGCGAAATATCCAGCGATCGCTTCTGGCGGTAGAGCACCAGGAATAACGCCATCGCAATCCCTGCTTCACAGGCAGCCACGGCAATGATCATCATGCCAAATACCTGCCCATGCATGTTGCCATGAAAACGGGAAAAGGCCAGCAGGTTAATGACAACCCCCTGCAGCATTAATTCTGCAGACAGGAACATCAGGATAACGTTTCGTCTGGTCAAAAAGCCGATCATCCCAAGCACAAACAGGATCAGGCCGATTGCCAGGTAATGTTGCAAGGTGATCATACTTTCTGGCCTTCCTTGCGAGATGAAATCACAATTGCCCCCACAGTAGCCACCAGGAGTAAAGTGCCCACCATCTCAACGGCGAGCAGGTGATCGCTGAATAAAACTCGACCAATTGCCGCAACATTCGCTGCGGGTAACTTTTTGGCCACCACACCCGATTGATCAGATACTACACCCGGTGGAAGCGTAGACTGACCGTAGGGTGATACAGGGATATTTTCTGTGCTCGTACGGTTGCCAAGAGCAACCCGCAGTTGTTTCAAGCCAGTCGCAATTGTTCGACAATCTGTTTGAATATCTTCTTTGTTGCCATCTCGGAAAGGCGAATTTTCAAGATCCTTGATTGCATTATCCACTTGTACCAGGTGATGGCTGATATCCGGATCGTTCAGGTTCTTATAGGGTTGATATCGAATTAATGCTTTTTGAGCCCGCTCAATAAAGGCTTTCGCCTGCGCCTTCAATGGTGCAGGTGGCTTACCCATTTCTGTGGGGGCCGACGAGACATAGCCTTCTGGAATCTGATCTGCCGTAGCGAGTGCTT
Organism: Zavarzinella sp.; assembly: GCA_041399155.1. NCBI lineage: Bacteria > Pseudomonadati > Planctomycetota > Planctomycetia > Gemmatales > Gemmataceae > Zavarzinella > Zavarzinella sp. Next base: position 106,851 of record JAWKTI010000002.1, on the reverse strand, counting down.
CCGCTTCTGAAATCACCACATCGATCTGGTTGGTGTTGTAGACCCGCTGTAATCCCACAAACAACACACCCAACAGCATAAAGCCAGCAATCACACTTAATGCTGGCTCACGGGTGCGTGCATCTGCACTGGAAACACCATCCTGCTGCGAAAGCATTAAGACAAACAGAAAGGTAACGATGATGGCACCAGCATAGATAATCACAGTGACGGCTGATAGAAATGGCGCACCAAGAAGCAAAAACAGCCCGCAACTGCCCAGAATGACCATGGCAAAAGAGATTGCAGCACGTGCTGCGTTCACGGTGCTGAGCATGTTGAGTGCAAAGATCACCACTACAGTTGAGAATCCCGCAAAAATGACTGTTTCTGCCGATTTGGGGAAGGCTGCACTCAGGCCAGCCAGCAAAAAGGTTGCCAGCCCGGCGATTGCAAGCATGCCTGCAAGCAGCTTCAAACCAGTAGCGCGTCGTACGGCACTTCCCGGAAGCAGGTAGAGCACGCCGATACCGCCCAGAATGACTGGTACAAGCACCGTCCAGGGAACGACATCATCTGATGTGGTGACAGTCACAGAAGACACTACTCCAACGTTGCACAATCGAAACTGGCAACGAATACAAGTCAGTTAATTCAGTACGGGTAATTCTGCAGCCGGCCCCAGTTTTCCGGAACGGGTGCGGACTGGGTCGGTGCCTGCTTTCGTCGTTTGATCAAACACACTCAGCAGTTTTTCTTTGTCGAAAATCATCTCTTCCCGACTTAACCCGGTAAGATCATACAGCGTGGTCAGTTCAATTGCATCGACTGGGCAGGCTTCTTCGCACATGCCGCAATAAATGCAGCGAAGTTCGTCGATGACGAACATTTCGGGATATTTTTCCCGGTCTTTCCATTCGGTGGGTGCAGGTGCAGCCACAATATCAATGCAGTGTGCGGGGCAAGCGGTGGCACACATATAGCAGGCGACGCACTTCACACGACCTTCCGTATCGCGATTCAGGCGGTGCACCCCACGATAGTTGGGGGGTAGATCCGGTTCCTGTTCCGGGTAACTTTCCGTTTTTACCTGTGGGCTGAAAATGTGCCGCACGGTGGTAGAAAGTCCTGCCATCACTGCGGGGATATACATTCGTTCGAGCAAGCCCATCTTGGGAGCTTCAACCCAGTGCACATTCTTTTCGGATGTCGCCATGAGAATTCTCCTAAGTTACGCTACACCAACAGTTTCGGACGAAGGAAGGCTGGCTTTATTAGCACTTTTGCCTTCGCGAGGCTTATCCCGCGTGGTCAACCAGGCGGCACCAACAAAGAGCAGCAGGGAAATCGGCGTCATCACCCACAGAGGGTAGCCAAACTCACGCAGACAAAGGACAGCCAGCAGGTTCAGGATGCACAGCGGGATCATGATTTGCCATGCCAGCGACATCAACTGATCGAACTTGAACCGCGGGATTGTCCAGCGGACCAGAATAAACAGCATCAGGAAGAAAAAGACTTTGGCACCCAGCACCAGAAACTGTGCAATGATACCAGCGGTACCACCAATGGAGCTGATCCCTGGGAAGTGCCAGCCACCACAGAACAGCAATGCCAGGAAGAAGCTGGCGGTAATCATGTGGATGTAGTCGACCATCAGCATCAGGCCCAGTTTCATGGAGCCGTATTCTGTGTGGAAACCACCCACCAGTTCCTGTTCGGCTTCGGGCAGGTCAAACGGGGTGCGGTTACATTCCGCATATACGGAGATCATAAACAGCACAAAACCAAGTGGCTGGTACAGAATAAACCAGCCATTCGTCCCCTGCCAGGCGGCGATTTTTTCAAGATTTACCGAGCCTGCAATCAGGAACACAGCCAGAACAGACATCCCCAGTGGGATTTCGTAACTGATGATCTGAGCACTGGCACGAAGTGAACCGAGCAGAGAATATTTACTGTTGGAAGACCAGCCACCCAGGATGACGCCATAAACGACCAGGCTGGCGATTGCAAAACTCATTAAAATACCCACATCCAGGCCGGGTGCGACTGCCCACAGTCGTTGGGTGCGGTATTCTTCTACCACTTTTTCGTGGGTGGCAACACTTTCTGAGAGATTCTCATTAATTGCCGTAGGATTGGGTGGTGGTGGAGTGGGAGCAAAGGGCACCACGCTGAATGCCAGTAAGGCAGTGATCACACCCACTGCAGGAGCAAGAAAGTAGAAAACACGGTCTACATGTCGTGGGATCAGGTCTTCTTTGAAGAAAAACTTGATACCATCGACCATCGGCTGGAGCAAACCCCAGGGGCCCACACGGTTAGGGCCAACTCGGTCCTGAACGTAAGCGGAAATCTTCCGTTCGGCCAGTGTCAGGTAGGCAACTGAGCCCAAAATGGCAGCAAGTACCACCACAATCAGGCCAAGCGAAAATAGTAGAGCTTCAACGGTCATAGATTCCCATTTGATACGAAAATCGGTGCCAGATGGCTGTCATTCCCTCAAAAAATATCCCGCTACGTGCGTGGGGAGCATTTTTCCCAAATTTCCCATTTCTTTCACAAAGTTACACAATTGTTACAATTTGATGCCATTTTCTGGCACAATTGCAGGCAACTTGCTGAAAAACGGGATTTCTTTGGCGAGTTCGGTGCGGACCAGATCACTGCGGAACAAGCCGTTCCGCCCCAGCAGATCGTGGAATAACTGACCTTCGCTTCTCGCTTCACCCGGTGATTGTGTTGCTTTCTTCAGGCACTGTGCCAGATCGCCATGGTTCACAAAGGTGCCATCTTTTTCGGTGAAGCCAGCACTGGGCACCACCCAATGAGCGTGGGCAGTAATCGCATCGGCAAACAGCGAGGTTGCCACCAGAAAGGGGACCCGTTCCAATGACGTAAGTGCCTGACCTGCAAGAAGTTCCGTCGAAGGATAGCCGCCAGTCCAGATCAGAGATTCCACTTTGCCCTGCTGAATCGCATCATTTAATCGTGCCAGTGGAATGATCTCGCCTTGCAGCTTTTTCAGGACTTCTTCCACCCCACGGCGGTTGGGGGCTTTTTCCGCACGAATGGTGAACTTTGCTGGCTGCTTCACATTCCCGCGGCGGTCTTTAGGAAACTGGTCGTCCTCGCCCACAAATGGAACATGGCCCAGTACCAGTGTTGCTTTGGACGAAAGTTGTTTGGCGAACTTTGCAACTAAATAGGCTTCTTCCACCGTCAGGAATGGTGAAATTGTTACCCACACCCCATCTGGTTTTGCGGTTGCACGAAGCTTCCATTCTTCATTCAGTTTGGCCACTGACTGAACGTATGGCGTTGGCTGCCATTTGGTAGTGGCTCCGTCTGGCACCCGTTGAACCGTGCGGGAAAACCGCACTTTGGAGTTCAAATAATGGTAACCATGGCGACCTTCATCGCACATGAAGTAGCCCTGAGCCTGGGGTTTTCCCGTGGCCGCAGGCGAAAGACAACATTTTTGTTGGTATCGACTTCAATACTACAGCCCGTGCTGCACCCTGCACAAACGCTGTCGTTGCTTTTGAGGTACCAGACACGCTGTTTGTATAGAAAATCTTTGCTGCCCAGGGCTCCCACCGGACAGAGATCAACCACGTTCCCTGCAAGTTTGTTTTCCAGTGGCTCTCCGGGAAATACATCAATTTCCGCATGGTGACCACGACTGACCACCTGAAGCTCCGCAGTACCAGCAACTTCGCGGGTGAACCGCACGCACCGACTGCACATGATGCAGCGATCGGTGAACAGGGTAATTTTGGAGCTGAGTTCAGGTTTATTCGGTGGCTGGTTCTTTTCATCAACCAGTCGAGATTCGCTGCGACCGTAGGTAAAACTGTAATCCTGCAGCTTGCATTCGCCCGCTTTGTCGCACACCGAACAGTCCAGTGGGTGGTTCAGCAGCAGGCCTTCCAGCGTGTCCGCCTGGGCTTTTTTGGCTTTATCACCCGGGACGTAGTTATCCGGATATGGCAATCGTGGCAGATCGGCAGGTCGCTTCTGGTATTCACCCGTCACAATGACTGTGCCATCTTTGACAGGAGTCTGGCAGCCGGGGAAAACCTTGGGAATCATGGTCACTTTGCCATCTTTCAGGTCGCCCATTTCAATCAGGCACATGCGGCACGATGCCACTACAGTCAGTGCGGGGTGGTAGCAATAGTGGGGCACTTCCACGGCAGCACGTTGGGCAACCTGGATGCAGTTTAATCGCTCTTCCCCGATGTCGACCGGCTGGTCGTTCACATATACCGTTGCCATACTACTCTCAAAAAATTATCAACTGGGCTTAATTATTGTCCGAACGAAAAATTCAGATTCTGCATGAATTATTGCTGCTGCAATAACTGCTGAATTTCTGGAACCGTTTTTCGTTCTACACCTTGTTGCGTCAACACCGCCCCACCTTTAGTGAGAGATTCCTGAGGATAAGCCCAGATCCCTTCCGGTTGTGGGTTGGGAATAAGAATCAACACCCCTGCCTGGATTAATTCGACCAGTTTGCGGTCGGCCTGCTGAATGGCAGCCCACGTTTCCTGACTGGTGGGAACCTTCCCGTTGGTGGCATAAGCCGTGTACATAAAAGTATGCAGGCTCTTCAATTCGGCTTCGGTTACGGTGCGAACAACTGCCTTGCGAACGCCCTGTGCACCAGGAAGATTGACGACACCCGGTGCCAGATTGGGACCAGAACCCGCATTACTGGATTCGTCCGACTTTTTGTCGCACCCTGTGGTGAAAATCCCAACCGTCAACAGCAACAAAGCATACCGCATGATGCACCTCTGGTTCAGAATCAATGCACCAGCGCCAGACTTTGGATGGTGCTTTTTCGACCGGACTTAATCGCGTCTTCGAATTCCTGCCGAAACTTACGAATGGCATTCTTGACCGGCCAGCCCGCACCGTCGGACAAGCCGCAGATAGTGGTTCCTGGCATAATACCAATTCGGTCTGCAACATCGATTAAGATATCCAAATCTTCGCGTCGCCCAAGGCCCCGGCGCAGACGATCAGTGATTTTCAGCATCCAGCCAGTACCTTCCCGGCATGGAGTGCACTGCCCGCACGATTCGTGGGCATAAAACTGGCAGACGTTGTGCAGCACATCAATCATGCTGGTCTGATCATCAATCACAGTCAACGCACCCGTTCCAAGGCCAAGACAGCCTACTTTCCCTGGTCCGTTAAAGTCGAGAGGGATATCCAGCTCATTTTCGGTCATGAAGCCCATACTCAGGCCACCAGGAATCACCGCTTTCACCGTGCGGTTATTACTGACCCCACCGGCATAATTATTGATCAACTCTCGCGAGGTGACGCCCAGAGGTAATTCCCAACAGCCCGGATTGTTCACATGACCAGAAACACAATAAAGTTTCGGTCCATAACTGCCCGCATCGCGTGGGTTGTTGGGATCTGGTGCGACACCAATTGATTTGAACCAGTCGATGCCACGTCGCATGATCTGGGTAACGCACGCCAGAGTTTCCACATTGTTCACAATGGTGGGCTTGCGAAAGGCCCCTTCAATTGCGGGAAAAGGTGGCTTGATGCGTGGCCAGGCCCGTTTCCCTTCCAGACTTTCAATCAGGCCAGTTTCTTCACCGCAAATATAGGCCCCGGCCCCACGGTGGAGGAAAATATCGAGGCAAAACTCGGTTCCGAGAATGTTTTTGCCTAACAGGCCCGCTGCGTACAATTCATCAATCGCCGATTGTAACGCCCGGTATGCGGTGCCGTATTCATAACGAATGTAAAAATAGGCAGTCTGACTGCGGATTGCGTAGCACGCCAGCATCACCCCTTCCAGCACCTGGTGGGGATCTTTTTCCATGAGAATGCGGTTATTGAAGGTACACGGTTCACTTTCATCCGCATTGATGCACAGATAGATTGGACCCGGATGATCTTTGGGAAGAAAAGTCCATTTTAATCCGGTTGGAAAGCCTGCACCACCCCGACCACGCAGGCCAGAGTTTTTCACAGTGTTGATCACATCGACGGGGGCCTGCTCTTTCAGGGCTTTTTCGAGCGCGGAATAACCACCATCTTTTCGGTAGCCTTCCAACCGATGACTATCCGGCTGGGCAATCCGTGCGAGCAAAACTGGTTCATGCTGTGCCATAATCTACTCAAAAAAATCCCTGGTGCCACCAATCTCTCTCATCAAAAACTCATTAATTATTCATTAATTTTCATGAGTTTACCGATGCGAAGTACTGATCTACTTTCTCGGTGGTGGCGTTCATCATATGTTCATCGTTAATTAAACAGGCGGGTGCCCCTTCACAGGCACCAATACATTCGGCAAATTCCAGGCTGATCCGCCCATCGGGTGTGGTCTGGCCGGGGGCAATTCCCAGTTTTTCCGCACAGTGGGCTATTAGTTTGTCCGCACCTTTCAGGTGGCAGGCCAGGCTGCGACACACCCAGAACCGCGTCTGGCCCAGTGGGTTCGGTTCTTCCCGAAAAAACTGGTAAAAAGTCATCGTGTCGTGCACTTCGGACGGTGCGAGATCGAGCATCTCGGCGATTTCTCGAATCGCTTCCAGTGGCACGCACCGCAAAGCATCGTGAACAATGTGGAGTGCGGGCAGGGTTACCGCCTGTTTGCTGGGGTAACGTGGGATGTACGCTTCGATTTTTTCTCGGATTTCGGCTGTTAGCACACCCATCATCACTTCCCGTAATACACTTCCAACAAAAAATAATACGAATCACCCAGTTCGGCTGGTTTAGCGATCCAGTTCTGCCGCAATAATGTTCAAGCTACCCAGCACGGCAGGCACATCGCCAATGGTGTGCCCTTCAATCAGGTGGGGGAACATGGCAAAATGGATAAATGACGGCGGTCGAGTTTTCGCACGATACGCCCCACCTTCCCCATCGGAAACAATGTAAAAGCCCAGTTCACCGTTTGGCGCTTCCGTGGCTGCGTAACATTCATCAACTGGTGGCTGCCAGCGACGATTCCACATGAACAACTCGAAGTGCTGAATTAAACCTTCGATACTTCGATACGTGGCTGATTTATCTGGAATCGTCAGTTTATCATCCACACTGATGTTGACTGGGCCAACGGGAATATTTTCAATCGCCTGAGAGATAATGCTGGCACTTTCCCGCATTTCTTCCATCCGCACCAGATAGCGTGCGAGGCAATCGCCATCGCGGGCACAGATCACCCGGAAATCGAAATCGTTATAGGCCAGATAGGGTTCGTCTTTACGAAGATCCCGCACCACGCCGGAGGCACGGGCGATTGGTCCAGCAGCACTGCGGCTGATCGCTTCTTCCTTCGACAACACGCCAACGCCTTTGGTGCGGTCAAGAAAGATTTTATTGCGATTGAGCAGCTTGCAGATGTCGGCATGTGCTTTCGGAAACTCTTCGCGGATAAACTTGCGAATCAGTTCCACCCAGCCATCATCCACATCGAACATCAGCCCACCCACGCGGGTGTAGCTGGGGTGAAAACGCTGGCCAGCCATCCGTTCAAAGATGTTGTACACCTTTTCCCGCATGTTAAACGCATACAGAAAGCCGGTAATTCCACCCAGGTCGAGGGCACAGGCCCCCACGCAGAGCAGGTGGTCGCTGATGCGGGCTAATTCTGCAATAATTGTACGAATGTACTTGCATCGTGGGGTCAATTCGATCCCCATCAACGTTTCCACTGCGTGATGCCACGCAACTTCGTTGGCAATCGGCGAAATATAGTTCATCCGATCAACAATCGTCACGTACTGATTAAAGTCGAGGTCTTCGCCCAGTTTTTCGAAACCACTATGCAGGTAGCCAATATCGGGCACCGCTTTGATGATGGTTTCCCCTTCCAGCGTCAGCACCAGCCGCAGCGTGGTGTGCGTCGCAGGGTGCTGCGGGCCAAAGTTCAGTGTGTACTGAAATTCCTTCTCCGGTGCATCGGTGGCAGTGGGAAATGGATTCGCGAGTGTTACTGGCATCAAAAAGACTCCATATTCACCACTGAATTAACTTTCGGACCGGATGACAGATTCGAAATTGTGCCGCTCGCCAAGTCCACGCATTGGGTAATCCTTTCGCAGTGGGTACGAAACAAAGCCTTCCGGCAGCAGAATTCGCCGCAAGTCCGGATGGCCAAGGAAGTTAATGCCAAACATATCGTAGACTTCCCGTTCCAGCCAGTCCGCACCCTTCCAGATGGGGTACACACTGTCGACCGTGGGCTCGGGATCGTTCAGCATCACTTTCAGGAACACTCGGGCAGATGTTTGAGTATTAGCCAGGGCATACACCACGCCATAGCGATCAGTGGCGTTGGGGTATTGCAGATAATCAATACCAGCGATGTCAACCAGCAGATCGAAGCCCTTGGCCGACAACCATTGTGCGGTGGCGAACAGATGTTCTGCAGGCACAGTCCAACGCTGGTTGGAACGAAACTGCGATGGTTCCACCACAATCTGTGGGTAGCTGGTTCGGAATTGTTCCAGAAGTTCTGTCATTGTAAGTACTTGCAGTGTAAGGGCTTAGTTTTGTTGTCGGGTTGCGGTGTTGTAGTCGCCGGGCACAATAATCGTTTCTTCTGGTGCCAGTTGTTCCACCAGCCGATTGGGGCCAGTGTAGAGATTCCGCTCGGCAAATTCGCTAGCATCGACTGTGCCAGTAGCCTTTACTTTTTCCTGCAGGTCGAGCACCGCCCGAATCAACTGTTCCGGACGCGGGGGACAGCCAGGCACGTAAACGTCAACCGGGATAAACCGATCAATCCCCTGCACCACCGCGTAGGTATCGAACACCCCACCAGAAGAAGCACAGGCCCCCATGCTGATGCACCACTTCGGTTCTGGCATTTGCAGCCAGATCCGTTGCATTACGGGCACCATTTTCATCACCACCCGACCAGCCACGATCATCAGATCGCACTGCCGTGGGCTGAAACGCATCGCTTCCGAGCCAAAACGGGCGATATCGTAGCGACTGGACGCGGTGGCCATTAACTCGATGCCACAGCAGGCAGTGGCAAATGGCATCGGCCACAGGCTGTTGGCACGGGCCTGATTGGCAATCCAGTCCAGTTTGCTGACGATGAAGTCGGGAAAAGCTACCGCCATTGAAAAACTCCTTTTCGCCATGCGTAGATATAACCGACGACCAGCGAAAAGATAAACACTATCACTTCCCAGAAGACGATTCGGCCAAAAAGTTCCTTCCATGCGGTGGGGGTTGAATCGGCGTAAGCCGTTACCGCCCAGGGATATAGGAACAATAACTCAACGTCGAATACCAGAAAGAGAATTGCGATCAGGTAATATTTAATGTCGATGTGCATGCGGGCAGACCCCACAGGATCCATCCCACTTTCGTAGGGCATTAACTTCACGGTAGTGGGTTTAGCGGGCTTTAACCCAAGCAGGTGCGTCAATTGAGATGCACACAACGTGCCCACGGCGAATAGGAAAGCGACGCCGAGGAAGATAAACACTGGAAAATAGTCCGCAATGTTAAAAGCAGACTCTACCCCAGCGGTGGTAACGACAACTTCGCTGAAAATCATTGGTCTTTGGTTCCGAAAGGCACCACCGCACCACGGGTTGGTGGAACGCACATGCCCACATACAGATGATAGTGGGGTGGGCGTTCAGGTCAAGCAATCCCCCACAAAACAGGGGTCGAGATGAAGATTTCTTCATTTTGCCGCAGGTTGGTGAAATACCCGCTCCCACCCATGAATAGAGGTTTGTTGTTGCAATCAATGTTGAAGGGGATTAAGTTGTATTGAGCAACAGCTAAATAAGGCTTCAAATGCGATTGGAGCAGCAATCGTTTTGTACCAAACTACGCGACTTCTGCTCAATCGCGGGACTTTCTTACCTGAGAATCGCCTTGCCAATCCCAGACTACCAGTCAATTATGTTGCCGTTACTGCGTTTGACCTCTGATGGCAATACGCATTCATTCCGATCTACGATTGACAAACTTGCAGAAGAATACAGTTTGACTACAGAAGAGCGAAATGAACTGCTTCCAAGTGGAAAACAACCAACTTTCGACAATCGAGTCGGTTGGGCCAGGACATATATGACAAAGGCGGGGCTACTGTTTGCACCGAAGAAGGGTCTGATTCAGATCACGCCTCGCGGCACGCAGGTACTCAACCAAAACCCAACTCTGATCAACGTTCCATTCCTTGAACAATTTGACGAATTTATTGCTTTCCGAACTTTCTCAGTAGTGGAATTGACAATCTCAACCGGTGGCGATTCTACTTTATTTTCCATATTACCTTTACAATTGAAACTAAGGATTCCCCAACAGGGATTGGCGCAAACATGCAAGTTCGCTAGGATTAGAAGAAGATGGCCTGATTAACAAGATTACTTTAAAGATTGGAATATTTCGTAATCTCAGCATGACCAGCTTAGACAGGAGTAGTATGTGATGGCAGTGCTTTGGAAAATCGCCATAGGAGTCTCAACGCCGTTGGGACTTCTTGGTCTGGCTATTGCTGTTGCATTTTTTTTATACTCTAGGCGACTCAAGTTCAAGGAACGCACTATCACAAGTTTGCCTGAAGATGAAAGGAGTAGCTATGTAAACGAGAGACTAGCGGCAAGAAAATTTTCAGTTGACAATCTAACTCGAGAACAAAAAGTTAAAGTCCTCTTGGAAGATATCGCAAAAAGTCACGATAGATTTCGCCTATTTGCGATTTCAGCAAGTATAGTTTTTATTGTCTGTTTCTTAATAGCCAGCATATCTGTAGTGTTTTTAACTTATCTTTCATCGTCTGTGAATAAATCTACTATTGAGGAACCGTTAAAAGAAGACGTATCCAAGCCTAGGAAATTTGAAATTTCAGCATTTGAATTTTCTGAAGACTATCAGAAAAATGATGGAATCAGCTTCCCACAATTCGATCTTCAGCTTAGAAATCCTATGAGCGAGCCAGTAGTGCTTACACATGTGCGATTTAATATAAAGAAAGTTTGGAAGTTACGATTGACTGAGGGTGCAATGACACTTCCAACCGCCAGCATCCTGCTGCCTTCGCAATTTTACGATGTTGGGGATTTCGACGACTCCGATGAACCTATCGAGTTGAAGAGCGAAATTGGATTTTCCGTGGCAGGGAAGAATGCCGATCCAAAAATTGCAACGTTTTCTCAAAAAGTATCACATATAATAAAAAGTGGCGAGGCAGATCGCTTAGTATTTAATTACCGCGTTGGAAAGTTTTTTTCATTGATTGACCCTAGTAGTGGCCTACCTGTAAGACAGTTGTGTGTAACACACATTTATTGCATTCTTTTGAGTGTTTCACTGAGATATAACAATGGTCATGAAATTGAGTCGGGCGATTTGCTTTTTCCTAATTACTATAAAAATACTATTGAACAGCTAACTATAAATAATCAAAAAGATATCTTTGGCTCTCGAGAAGAGTGGGTAGGGGAATTGATGAATTGCATTCAAGAAATCAATTCAACGAATGCAGGCAAATCACCTGCTTTAACTAAAATTGTCTCGCTGGCTAATGTAATCGTGTCGGATAGCAAGTAGACATGATTGAATGATGATCGTTGCCTCATTTAGAAGATATTTAGAAAAAATATATTATATTATACATTGTGATTCCTTCACAAGAATATTTAGCCCAGCCACGGGAGAACTTGTCTCGCACTTGCTGTCCGAGACGTTATTGCTGGTATTGGCACACATTGAGTTTCGATTGGGATATGTCACCTGCCGATGGTTGCGAGATTGCTCAACGCTACATTGCCAGATTACTGCAGGAAAGAGCACTGGGCAAATCCTTGCCAGCGACTGAAGTATGCTGTCGAGCAAGTGGCGATGCGGAACATAAGGACTACTACGAACCACGCGAACCGCACTTGATCGAAGATGGCTGGTCCGACGATCATTTCTTGCAGAGTTGAAAACGGTTAACCGGATTTCAGGGTTGGTAGAACGGATGTGCGGGAATCGCCCACCTTGATTCGTTTAATCAAAGATGCCGCAGCTTTCACCATTTAACAGAGAGTACAGATTGACAACAATATGATGTTGCTAGCGGCAATTCCAATTCAAGGGCGTTCAGCCATGATTCCTCACTTCACTTGCTTCACTTCTACTTTGTGCTTGCCGTTGGCATCATGCACAATGATCGATTCCACTGGTTTTGCAGCTTTTGCTTCAATTTTTACTTCAAACTTGGTGATTACCTGCAGAGCAATTCCGTCTGGACGTTTCTGGGTAAATTGAAACTCGGGTGGGTAGATATCGATCGGTAATACTGTCAGTTCGTTTTTCCAGCCGGAAGTGTTGTTCATGCCTGTGGCATAAACTGTTAATTTGTCGCCCGCTTGCTCCGCACGGTACATGGCGACCGGATTGGCTTCTTTATTGACAGGCTTCTCTTCAATACGCTCAACTGCATGCACTGGGGAAGTGAATCCCAACAGAAAACCGGTCAGAACCACAAAAGCAAAACTGTTCTTTTTCATGAGATTACTCCTGGCTGTAAAGATGTGCTTGCCTGCCGGCCAACCATCATCCAGACAGGCACCTGAGAAATAATACCATGGTAAGTGGGTAATTCTTAAAGAATTTTCCATCTTTTCTCTCACTCTGTGTGGGTTTTCAGTGCCCCACTTCGAATGGTAACCAGTTGTTACAATGGTTGATAAGCAGGCTGTTCGCAATAAGGAAAAATCGATGTCTGATGAAGCTTCTGCAGGTGGGGCGATGGTACCCGTGCCACCTTCGGTTAAACCGCAGCATATCCGGATGGAGTTCAATCCGGCTAATGTCACCACCACCTACTGCAATCTGTTTCGCGTGGGAGGCACTTTTGAAGAGCTGATCATCGACTTTGGCTTTCATTCTGGTCTGATTCTGGGTGGGCAAGTAGAATCTGCAAAGTTCAGTCAACGGATTTTAATGAGTTATCCTTCTGCCAAACGTCTGTTAAGCAGTCTGACTGCTGCCATCCGACAGCACGAAGCAAGTTTTGGAACCATTGAAACAGAACCGGGCAAACGCACCAAACAAAGTTAGGGAATTCCTGTGTCCAATACTTTTAATGAGAAAGTTTTCATTGTTGGGATCGGTGGTGATGGGTTCAGCGGTCTGACCCAGCGTGCCCGCGAGATTGTGCTTGCGGCGGAAATTGTGTTTGGATCTGCGAACGCACTGCAACTATTGCCGGAAATTACTGGCCAACCGGTGGTCATTGGCAGCGACCTGCGTGGCATCACCGAGCAATTGCAGCAGCAGTTTGGCAAAAAAACAATGGCGATCGTCGCCACGGGGGACCCACTCTTTTATGGTGTGGCACGTTATTTGTGCGACCGGCTCGGCAAAGAACGCTTCGAAGTACTCCCCCACGTCAGCAGTATGCAACTGGCATTTGCCCGCGTGAAAGAAACGTGGGAAGATGCCTATCTGACCGATTTATCCAGTCGATCGCTGGATGATGTGCTGAATCGCATTCGCATCGCGGAAACGGTGGGGCTGTTTACCAGCGATACCTACCACCCGGCACGGATCGCGCGGGAACTTCTCACCCGCGGTCTGGACTATTTTCGGGCCTATGTCTGCGAAAATCTGGGTGGGAAAGACGAGCGGATTACCCAGGGGGAACTGAATGAGATTCAATCGATGCAGTTCGACCCACTGAACGTGATGATTCTGCGTCGCAAGCCGGGTAAGCCGGATTCTGCCAGAATTGTGAAGCAATTGATGCGATTTGGTAATCCGGACGATGTTTTTGCCCAAAGTCGCCCCAAAACGGGCCTGATCACCCAGGCAGAGGTGCGGGCAATTGCCCTTGCTCAACTGGATTTGCAACCGGGCACCATTTTCTGGGATGTCGGTGCTGGTTCCGGTTCGGTGGCACTGGAAGCCGCCCAACTGGTGCACCCAGGGCGGGCGTTTGCCATCGAACAGGATTCTGCCGACTACCACCTGATTGTTGCCAATGCGGAAACGTACGGGGTCTCCAATCTGCAGGCGGTTTCGGGCACCGCACCAGCAGTTTATGAAGATTTGCCCACCCCGGACGCAATTTTTGTCGGTGGCAATGGTGGGGAAGTTGCCCGCCTGCTTGAGGCATCTTACAGTGCTTTACGATTCGGCGGTCGACTGGTAGTAAACGTAGGAACACTCGAAATGCTGAATTCGACTTATCAGGTGCTGAAACGGCTTGCAGGTGATGTGCACGTGCTACTGATTCAGATTTCCCGAAGTGTGGAGCAATTGGAAGCAATTCGGTTTGAAGCGGTCAACCCGACTTTTTTACTAAAAGCGATCAAAACAGGTGTTTCCAGCCAGAAAACAGGCTGATCCTGAAAATTGTTGCAAAAGCAAATTGACACGCGGCGAGAAATCGGCATACTCAAAGCGAGGTTATTCTGGGGTTTTTTGAAAACGATGGCAAAGTAGTGCCCACCCTTGAACCGATCTCTATAATAAACTAGGTTAATGCCCACCGTGGGCAGACGCATCAGTGGACGATTCCTTTCCCATCATCGTCTGACTGTTTGCATTGTGGCATTTGCCCATAACTTATCCGTCTGACAACCCTTTGTGCGGAGGGCCAGATATGTCGAGTCAACCTCATCATTTTTCGGATGCCGATGATACCAATCATGGTTCGGTTCTGAAAACTGGTCGCCGCATCTTCAGCGGCTTTGAGTCGCTATCTTCCGAAAAATGCCTGGAAATGTATCGACTGATGGTGCGGACACGTGCTTTGGAAGAACGCACCATCAAAATGTCCAAGTCTGGTGAAGGCTATTTCTGGGTAGGTGGGCCGGGCGAAGAGGCATTCAATGTCGCACTTGGCTTGCAGGCGAACATTGGCAAGGGCCCCAGTTTCGACTATTTCCATCTGCACTACCGCAACGCTGGCACATTGCTGGCGATGGGCATGCCGATGATCGACCATATCCGACAAATGGCGATGACTGCCACCGATCCTCATTCGCGTGGCAGAAATTTTGTGGGACATTATGCGGTTCCCGCCTGGAATGTGGTGCCGGTAACCAGTGTGATTGAAGTGCAGTATACGATGGCACCCGGTACCGCCAAAATGCAGAAACGGGTTCCGGATGGTACGGGTGTATCCATTGTTGTGGGTGGGGATGCAGGTACTGCAGAAGGTGATTTTGCTTCCTGCATGATCTGGAGCAGCCGACCGGGCGATGAATTGCCTGTTCTGATGGTGGTTACCAACAATCGCTACGGAATTTCTACCCCAGCCAGCACCCAGCATGGCGAAAAGCGAATCTGCGACCGTGGGGAAGTTTTTGGCATCCCCGGCGAACTGGTGGATGGCAACGACCCTATTCTCGTCTGGCACGCACTGGAGCGTGCATTTGAATATTGCCGAAAAGAACGTCGGCCTTTCCTGCTGGAAGTGGAAGTTTCCCGCCTTCATGGGCATTCCTCATCCAGTGGTGCCAGTCGCATTCAGCACGAGCCAGACTGTGTCCGGTTGTTTGAACGGAAATTGATCGACGCGGGTGTCATTCATCAGGAACTGGCCGAAGCGATCTACCACGAGGCACTGGAAGAAGCGAGTGCCGCAGTGGAAAAAGTGGCTTCTGAACCACGCCCCACGAAAGACGATTTGTACAGTCACACCTACGCACCCAGCAGTGTCGACCAGATCTACCCGACCGATTTCACTGGTTTGCCGGGCGAAAATTAGTTCTTGATTGCAATTTGTTGTCTAAACCAATTTCACATCCAGCCGGATTTTCAATCTACAGCGCCAGCAAAGCAGGCCTCGATGCGGTTCTTTTCGCATCTGGTGGTTTGCGCTAACGAATTTTCATTGATTTTTTCTAAACAACACAGGAGAAAAGTATGCCAGCTTATGTCGTATTCATTCGAGAAAAGACGATCGATCAGTCGGAACTGGAAGCCTATTGGGCACGTGTTTCTGAAACTCTACACGGCCATCCATTAAAGGTGCTGGCTGCTTATGGCAAGCATCTTACGCTTGAAGGACCAGAAGTTGAGGGGATCGTCATCGCTGAATTCCCGACTTTGGAAGAAGCCCGTGCCTGGTACGAAAGCCCAGCCTATCAGGCTGCTGCCCAGTATCGACATCGTGGTGCCGTCTATCGGGGCTTGATTGTTGAAGGGGTATGACTGGCTTGTGTGCCACCAGTTTCCAGCCGGTGAGCACGAACAAGAAAAGTCAGTGGCAGGATACCACTGCCATGTATTTGCCCAGGAAAGAGCGGTTCAGCGTTGAGCCGAGTTATCAGGCACGTATCAGGAGAAGTTCGAAAGAACAATTACATTCAAGTAAATCGTTCAAATCATCCAAGCCTAGAAGTATTCGTAACCGATCATCAGGGTGATCCGGCCGTCGGATAACTTGCGGATGTTGGTAATGAAAACCGGCTTCCCACCGGTTGTTGATTTGCTGGATGGGGTGGTGTAGGGGGTGAACGAATTGTTGGCCTTGCTGGGGAATGGAACTGCTTCCGGATAGCGGCCTGGGCCATCCGCCGTAGTGATACCGTGGGATTCCATTAAGAGCGGTCTGCCACCCTGCACATGCCAGATCAAGAGGCCTTCTGCAGGCAGGCTTTTATCAAATCCGGCTTGTTTGCGGACTTCCAGCAAATAGTATTCGCTGCCATCGGGTTTCGTCAGAACTTTGATACACTGTTTGTTGTCCGAATTAATGTCGGACAGAATCAACTTCTGTGGCGTGGTGGGATCCACCAGCACGGGTTCTACCCAGCCCATCTGCTCTTTCGACCATGCACAGAAGTGCTGTGGGCGCCCACCTGGGGCCTGATTGGACATCGCACACCACCGACCAACACCTTCCATCCCCGGATTTTCCGGTCGTGCGTACAGATCGGGCAAGCCAAGCATATGGCCAAATTCATGGCAGATGGTGCTGATATCGGCCATATTTTCACCACCTTCCGGGCAGATGAAATAGGAGTAGCGCTGCCCACCATAGCTCAGGCTGGAGCGGTGGGGCCAATACAATCCACCTCGATTGGTCTGTACGCGACGGCCTGCATACATGAAAAAGATGCCATCAAAGTCTTTCATGGCATCGCGGCCTTCTCTCTTCACCAGCACATCCAGTGCCTCGCTCAATAAAGCAGTTTTCACTCGGTCGCTGGTGTATTCATCGCGTTTCTTGCTGACGACGACTGGTTCAAAAACTTTACCCTTCACCGAAACTTTGCCGTATGACTGTTCCATGTAGTAATCGTTCATGCTGCCATAGACGGTCTGGCCGGTGACACTTTTCTGGTTGTATACCCCCTTGCTGAACAGGGCATCTTCCCAGTTTTTGGCACTGATTTTCTTGTTAAATTCGACATCCGGATAAGCAATTTCAATCACTGCCAGATTATATACCGGTTTGCGAAACGTGGTATTCCGCCGAGTATCCCAGCCCCCACCTGGCTGTGGGCGTTGGCCACCTGTCTGTGAGGCCAGCGTTAGTTTTACCTTTTCTTCTTTCGTGCCACGAACGTAAACGAGTTCCACCGAGTCACCCGCACGTTTGTCAGTCATCAACTCAGTCAGGCTATCCACGTCTTTGGTGGGTTTGCCATCCACTTTGATCAGAATATCGCCTTCTTTCAAGCCAGCCTTCTCGGCGGGAAGCCCTTCCGTAACGCTGGAAATCAGGATGCCGCTGTTCACTTTTTCCGTGCGAATACCAATCATCCCGCGGGAGCTGCCACGCGGGGTTCTGCCACCGGTGGTGGGTGCGTTGGTGTATGGCTTGGAAGCGGTGCCCAGTTTCACGGTGCTTTCCAGTTTTTCAGGCCCACGCTGGATAACCAGTTTCAGATCCTCCCCAGGCTCCTTAGTCAGCAGAAAATCGCGTAAACTATTCAGGGGAAATGACTTACCATCAAAGCTGCGAACTTCATCACCTGCTTTCAACGTGCCTTTTGCGGGCGAAATCGGATCAAGGTCTACTACCCGTAAGGCACCAGGTGTTTGTTCAAACAGCACACCCAGGTAAGCGGGCTGACCAGAACTTTCCACTTTCGTTCCAGGTGGGGCTAATTTGGTCGTCTTTGCCTGAGTTACCGGTTTATATTCCGAAAGATCAAAATCTGCGATCAATCTGGGTTGTGGTCCGGTTTCTGGATCGGCATGTACCACCAGTGGTACGAAAAGTAGCAGGTAAATCGCTCGCACGGTGAATCCCCAAAAAAGATGAGAAATGTGACTTCTGACCTATTTTGTAGTCGAGTAAAGATTAAAAGTTGATGGGAAATACCAACTATCTTCATGAATGGCAGGAATCAGGCAAAAAAAGTGGTAATCAGACCCCATAAAATGAGAATTTACTCATAACATGCCAGTTCGCGTGGGTTACGAAAACTTGTCTTTCAGATACATAATCAGGCTGAGAATCATGCCCAGAAATACGCAAATCAGCCACACAAACCAGGCAAAGCGGTACAGGCGGGTTTCCGGCTGCATCGTTGCGGCGTAACGTGGGAGAACTTCTTCTGTTTCTTTTGCTTTTTCATCAACATTTGCAGTTTTCATCGCACTCCCCCAGCCCCACGTGGGGTGTTTTGTCGGGTTACTTCATGCACTTTCCAGTATTATCGGTTTTCTGCACTACTTCTCTCCTGACCATAAAACAGGGATAACGACTTTTTGTTGGCTTGGTTCTGCCAATTCCACAATTATTTTGCCTTCTTTCAATGCAGATTTGGTGGTATCGACGGAAATCAGCCCGGTTGCCATCGTGCCTGGCCCCGGTTTCCAGCTACAGGTTACCCCAGGGTGGTCGCTGGCGATACTTTTAATGATAATTTTTTCATTATTGGGGGATTTCAAACGAAAGACGGCATCTGCACGCACCTGATCTGGCTCCAGCAGCAAATCCAGTTCTTTCGGATAGACACTGACACCCGCATTCGGTGCGGTCACGGTCACCCGCAGGGGGATCAACATTTCTGCATAATCGCTGTCATTGGTGAAAATGCTCACTTCACCCGTGTAGGTTCCAGGTGGGCATTGTTCTCCCACCACAATTTCGACTTGCTGGTCTGGTTTTCCTGTCACCAGTTTGGCCTCGACACCCAAAATAGAGGTACTGGCCCGTGTCACCTGAAGTCCTTTCATGCGACTATCTTTCACGGATAAAGTACCTGTCAGTGGGCGACTCCCACTGAGTGCCAGGGAAATTGGCTCGACTCGGACTTCTTTCACGATTTCGGCCCGCAATGAAAGAATCAGTTCCTGGGTTGCCCCACCTGCTGTCACGGTGCGAACCACAAATTTCCAGAGGTGCTTCCCTTCGGGTTGAGCAAGGGCGTTAATTCCCAACTGAATCGTGGTACTGTCTCCTGCACCTAAGGTCTTACTGGCAATAGACTTACGAAAACAGTTGCAACTGCCTGCAATCTCCGTAATGGAGCACGACTCCTGGCTGGCATTCTTAACTTCAAACGAATGTACAACAGTGGATGTGCCACGCACCTTCCCCAGATCCACGTGGGCTTTGTCGCACACCAGGCCAGAGGGGGTCATCCCCAGACACATAAGAAGAATGTAGCTGTTCATGCCGCACGGCATAACCCAGAATGGCGATATTTGCAAGTGGGAGTACCACAGGCGTTGACGGAAGATGGGAACTGGGTACCATTAGGATAACTTTTACGTCAACCGTGGCATCTCAAATGATTCAAGGTAGATATTCTCGATGAATGAGGAAGAAGATAATCAGCCGAAACAACATCGGGCATCTCCTTACAGCGGACTTCCTGCATGGCAGCCACGGCCAGAAGTGTATGAAGAGTATGAATGTGAGAGTTGTCGAAAACCTTCCCGCTTTACACGGCTATACATTCTGAATTATCTTTTCTTTGGGATATTTTTTTTCGTTCGGCAGTCGAAGGGGTTTTTCTTTTGCCCACCATGCATGCGGAAAAAAATCCTGTTTGGAATTGTGCCTGCCCTGGTGATAGCAACTGTTTTGAGTCCTTTGATCTTGATTGTCTGGACAATGGCATTCATCAAAACTTTTTCGAAGGTGCCATTTCAAGAAGGAACTTGAACAACTGTAGAATGGTGGGAAATGAAATTACGGATTAACCACTTTGATCGTTTTCAGTTTTTCATCGCACATGTGCATTTCAACGGCGGCTTTATTAAAGACCTCGTCGGATAATTCTTTGCTGAAGACTTTCATCAAATCGATGTACTGCTGGTCATTCACGAATTCCGGCTTCATCACCATCCGGAACAGGTACACATTGTCTCGTTTATCCAACTGTACTGATTTTCTGACGCCATCGAAAAAGCCACCCTTCACCAGGTAATTCCCCAGTGCATTCGCTTCGTCTTTCGTAACTTTCGAGGTGTAAAACAGCTCCCCGCCGTTAAACATTAATTTTGTGCCATAATTGTTGCATCCACTGAACGTGAAGGCTGTTACGGCAATTCCAACCAGAAGTAATTTTTGTAAACAGGCTGTCATTGTGGTTCCCAACGAAAAAAAGAAGTAGTTTTCTCCAACTGCGATAATTCTATCAGCAAATTCAAAGTGCACGAATGAAGATGAGGGGAGAAAGTGTTATTTTGCCGATTGGCTTGTGCCATGAAGGGGCCAAAAGACAATGAGACTTAACAGAGCCCTGAATCAGATTTACGTTTACTCTAAGCGTGCGTTCACTGGAGTGATCTGGCTACTGTAGTAATCGGCAATCTGTCGCACTGTGGTGTTGGGATCCTGCGTGGCGACTCGTTTTGTGTCTTCCCACAATTCCCGTTCTTCTCGACGGGCGGCAACACGCACCGCACCTGCACGCATAGCGGGGTCGTGATCGCTGCAAAGCCTTTGCAGCCAGACACTTACATCGCGTTCACTATCGTACAATAATTCCACCAGCAATCGGTGCCGTGCGTGCATGTCCGGCGACGAATACAGCCGTCCCAGATGGATATCGCGGTACGTTAAACCCCGACTCTTCAGTGCCACCGTACATAATTCCTGCACCTGCTGGTCTTCATCGTGCAGATAAGTCACCAGTTTTTCAACCGGAACCAGTTTTGTGGGGCCAACGGCCAGCATTGCCCCACGTCGCACCTTCGGTTCCGGATCATCCAACAGTGGGACAACAGTCCCCGGTTGCTGAATTTTTTCATGAAGGCAGAGAACGATTGCCTGTTCCCGCAGCACCACAGAATCGGTCAACACCCACTTGGCCATCGTTTGGCGTGCCACCTCAACGCCAGTGGGAGAATATTGGGCCAGTTTTGTCAGAAGTTCCACACTGGCGACTTTCCCTTCCAGCGACCATTGATCGTGTTGCTGGGGGAACTGTTCCAGCAGTAAATTTGCCGTATCTTCTTGACTAGTAAAGGTTTGCAGCGAATCAGCAGCCGCTTTGCAGGCAAGTGGATTGTTCGACTGCAATAATTCCAGCAGCACAGGAACAGCGGGAGCCCCACGTTCAGCAATTTTCCCCACGTGGTGCTGGGCGTCGGCCAGTTCGGTCGCTGCTTTCACTTTTCGCACATGGTGCCAGGTTTTGATGCTGGAATACTGCCAGATCGAAACACCCACCGCTATGAGAAGGATGAACAGGCCGGAACGGATGAATATATTGCTATATCGCGATTTGGCAGTTTTTGTGCTGGTCATGCTCTCATCCATGAGAAAATTCCCATTTATTTTGGCAGATTGGGATATCTAGTGAAAATAAATGATGCTGTTTGCATCGTTTATCCCCACTTGGAAGTGTAATTCAGATCCGAATTTGCCACAAGTGCAGGTCGTGCTGGATTTTCATGTTTATCTCATTCTTTCGATTCAGTCAAAAATATGCTTGATCTCACACATATCTGTGGGAAGATAGACTCTGTTTCTACAGGAGATACATCAATGAAACACTACCGAAACTTCTTGTTAGGTTGTGCAGCATGCGTGTTGGCAGTGCTGCCAGCGAACGGTGCCGAAGGAATGAAGAAAGGAACGCCGAAACTGGCTTCCGCAACAGCAATGGCATTCGCCCCAGACGGGGTTCTCTTTATTGGCGATGGTAAATCGGGTAAACTGGTTGCCATTCAAACCACCGACAAAGCCACCATGGCTGCCGCAGCGGTCAACGTGGAAAATCTTCCCGCAGCAATTGCCTCTTTACTGGGCACTACCGCTGAAGGGATTGTCATCAACGATATGAAAGTGCACCCCACCAGCAAGAAAGTGTACTTTTCCGTTTCGCGTGGTCGTGGGCCTGATGCCGCTTCCACCATTATTGTGGTAGGCAGCGATGGCAAACCTACCGAAATGTCTTTAACCGATGTGATGTTTGCTGAAGTGCAATTGTCTAATTCTTCCGCAGGCCGTGGCGGAGAAGCAATCACCAGTATTTCCTTTGTGAAAGACAGCGTGATTGTGTCCGGTTTAACCACCGAAGAGTGGGCTTCGAACCTGCGAACCATTCCCTATCCTTTCAAAGCATCTGCCAAAGGTGCTGGTGTAGAAATCTATCACGGTGCCCACGGCAAATACGAAACCAAGGCACCCGTGCGAACCTTCACCACCGTTGAAATCGATGGCAAAACCAACGTGCTGGCTGCTTACACCTGCACCCCACTGGTGAAGTTTCCGCTCGATGAAGTCAAAGATGGCGCCAAAGTGAAAGGCAAAACCGTTGCTGAACTGGGCAATCGTAACCGCCCACTAGATATGATCAGCTACAGCAAAGATGGCAAAGGCTTTCTGCTGATGGCCAACAGTGCTCGTGGTGTGATGAAAGTCAGCCTTGATGGCATTGAAAAGATCGAAGGAATCACCACCCGCATCAATGGCGTGGCTGGTTTGAAGTACGATTCACTGGCAGATTGGAAAGATGTTACCCAATTAGACAAACTGTCTGATACTCAGGCGGTGATCCTCAGTGGCACCAGCTTGAAGACTGTCGAATTACCATAATTTCCTGTTGGGCGTTTTTATCTCCCCCACATATCTGGTGGGGGAGTAAGCAATTTTACCTTTCTGTTGTGGGATACTGCCGGAGTTGTCCGGCAATCAGGATACTGATCATCATTGAAGCTGCTGCCAGCAGCCCCATGGTGCCATAACCCAGCAGCTTTCCACCTGATGAATCTCGAATAATCAGCCCACCTAAAATACTCGCAATGCCCATCCCTGCGTACTGCAGTGCGGTTACCAGGCTCATAAATCCGGCACGGATCTGCGGTTTCACCATATTGGTGGTCAGTGCACTACCTGGCACCATACGACCCGAAGTAAATACCATGAAGCCACTGGTGACCAGAAAGACCATTCCCAGCGAACTTTGCCCCAGGTGGGTGAAAATCAGCGAAAAAATGACGGAACCGAAACAAACCACGCGAAACACAACTAATTTGCCAAAATGATCCGAAAGACGACCAATCAAATTGGTGGTAATCAATGTGACGCACCCCGCCACCAGATAAACATACTTCAGGTGGGTTTCTTTGGTGCCGATGTTTTTTGTGGCATAGTCGGCAATGAACGGAATCACCATGAAACTGCCAAAGGTCAAAGTCAGGCTGAACAGATACGCCCAGTAATACCGAGGCACCCGTACGAGATCGATGATCCGGCTTTTCGCATCGGGATGCTGTAAATGCTCCCGCATTGGCGGCATCACAAACGCGGCAAAGATCCATATCAGTGCCGCCCCACCTGCAATGACCAGAAACGGTGCCCGATACCCTGCATTTTCTGCGATTAACAGCCCCAATGGGACACCAGCAATACTTGCCAGTGCAAATGAGGACATCACCAACCCAATGGCGGTCCCACGCCGTGAGTCCTGAAAATGATCGCCGATAATGGCCATAATCGCCGATCCCACCACCCCACCAAACAAACCGGCAACTGAGCGTGCCGTGAGCAGCATTTCAAACGATTCCGCCAGTCCGCACCAGGCGGTTGCCAGGAGAAAACCGCCATACAGCACCAACAGTGCTGTTTTTCGGCTCATCCGATCCAGCCAACTGGATGCAATAATACTTCCGATGAAGGCGGTAATCCCATAACTGGCAACGACATAGCCAAATTGATTAGGATTTAATGAGAGCTGACTTCGCAACATGGGTGCCAGTGGCATCATGATGACAAAATCGAGTAGACTGGTGAATTGGATTGCCGCCAGAATCAGAAGTAATTGCCATTCTTTCCGAGTAAATCGAATCTTTTTGCGTTCCGATGATGGTGCGGCCTCCATGTAACAATTACTCCTGTGGTAGTTCCCACTTCATATTATTCGTGGTGCACCACCACTTTGCCCACGTGCTGACCACTGGCCAGGTAGTTCAGTGCCTCGCGAGCGTCCTGAAAATTGAACGTGCGATCAATGACAGGTCGAATCTGGTGCTGCGTCAGAAACTGGTTCATTCGCACAAATTGCTCGCGGCTACCGACATAAATCCCTTGCAGGCAGGCATTTTTGGATACCAGCGGAAACAGACTGCACGTGGGGGCACCAAAACCGGTCAGTACCCCAATCAGCGAAATTCTGCCACCAGTGCTAATTGCCTGCAGAGATTTTTCCAGTGTCCCTGGCCCACCAACCTCGAGAATGTGCTGCACACCCGATTGATGAGTGATTGTTAATACTTCAGCACCCCAGTCAGGGGTTTGCTGGTAATTGATCCCATGGTGGGCACCAAATTTCCGGGCAAAATTCAGTTTTTCATCGCTGCTGGAGGTAATAATTGTCTTGGCACCAGCTGCAACTGCCATTTGTAGCCCGAAAATCGATACCCCACCGGTTCCCTGTAGCAGAACCGTTTGGCCTGTAAGTGCTTGCTGCTCCGTGTTTTGGAACAACGCATTAAAAGCAGTGAGTGCGGCACAGGGCAGGCAGGCTGCCTCTGCAAATGAGAGATAATCGGGGATTTTCACTACGCCTGTGGCGGGCAGCACCACTTCTTTGGCAAGCATTCCAGGTGCACTACCACCCAACGCTGCCTTGTGGTGGGCCATTTGAAACGGACCTGAAAGCCAGGTCTGGAAAAAACAGCCCGCGACACGGTCGCCGATTGCAAAATCAGTAACTTCGCTGCCTACTTCGATAATTTCGCCCGCACCATCGGAAAGAGGAATCACCCCACTGAAATTGCGATTGGCCAGTTGGCGGGCATTGATGAGATCGCGGTAATTCAGCGATGTGGCACGTACCGCTAACCGCACCGCATCCGGAGGGAGATTTTCGGTAACAGGAATTTCTACCAGCTCAATGAGCTGTTCAGGATTGGAAAAGTGCCACGCAGCGGTCGTTTTCATAAATAATTAGCTATATAGCAGAATGTGCAATTATCGATATTGGACGATACAAACCAAAGGCAGGTGGTCAGATATCCCCGCACTGTGGTAGATGTTTCCTGAAAAATTCCGATTTGGGCGTGGAATCTGCTTGTCGTCTTTCGGTGTGAAAATCTGGTAAGGAAAGGCCGATTCCCGCGTAACCTTCCAGGTCAGGTGCTGGTCATCCAGCATCCCAGGCGAAACGATGATGTGGTCGATAATTTCCCACTTGTTGCGGAAAACATACGTCCCACGCTTTGCCCGTTCGATTGGCCACATTGTATTGTAGAGTGCACCTGCAGGAAGGCTTTCTTTCTCTTCCACAGCACGCAGGTTCTTAACAATCGAATCGTTGGTGGGGTAATCGTTGAAATCACCCATTAGCAGAAAATCTGCTTTGGGGTCTTTTTCCAACAGCTCATCCACTCTCTTTCGCAGGGTTTTGGCAGCAATAATCCGATTTTCTTCAGGATTACTGCGTGCTGGCCAGTGGTTCATGAACACCCAGAAAGGTTTATCATTCAGTAAAAATTCGGCTTCAGTGATGTCGCGGGTGTCTTTTCGCTCGACTGGCACGGCATGGAACTGTTCTTTGGCCAGTTTTACTTTGTCTGCATCGTAAATAATTGCGGTATCGATCCCGCGTCCACTGGGGGAATCCTGATGCACAATTTTGTAATTTCGCTTCAGGCGTTCCATCGCGTTAATTAAATCTTTCAGCACGGTGCGGTTTTCAATTTCCGACACACCCACAATATCGGGCCCTTTCCCATCGTTCATTTCTGTCAAGCACGCGTGCGAGGTTGCGTAATTTGCGGTTGTACCGTTCGTTATCCCACTTTTTGGGGCCTCCCGGTGAATTCTTCATCCCCTTCTACTTTGGGGTCGTCCACGGTATCAAAGAGGTTTTCCACATTCCAACTGACAATAAAGAGTTCACCAGCTGAAATCCGCAAATGTGAAAAAATGATGAAAGCAACAAGAGAGAGAAGTATCCGCACGATGATCTACCAGGATTAGCTTGTATTTGGATATTCTATGGCAGGAAGATTCCCACTGCACCCGAAAGGTAATATTTACGAAAACTTCTCTGGTACACTTTGAATTGAAACCAGTCTCAATACCGCAGATTCGACAAAATTCGCATAAATCGTGTGATTGCCGGGTAGAGATCGTGTCCTATAATTGCATTTTGTGACGCGTAATCGCAGGCATATGCCCTGCGCACCCATCCGATACAACAGATAAGGGGCCGAGAATGACCGAGGATCGAGGAGGGAGTCAGCGATTTCCCGCTTGGAAAAAACCGCAAGCGAGCTGGACTTCCATCTTTCGCACTTTCCTGGTTGCACTGAATCCAGGCAAATTATTCGTTGCTGCGATTGGCATTCTGGTTACCGCCCTGGGCTGGTGGTTGCTTTCTGTCATTTTCTACCACAGTTGGTCGGTGCCGGATCGCGAAAAAGTAGCCAGTTCCTACAAAGAAGTTCCAGACGGCCAGGATGCAGAAAAGCTGCGTGCCGAACGCCTGGTAAAAATTGAAAAAGATTATCAGGAACGGCTGGCAACCTGGGCGATGATGTACGAAATGGCTGGCCCCACCAATCGTGGGAATCAGGATGCCACAAAACGCTACGTCGAATGGTACCTGTCGCAGCACCCAGATTCGAAATCAATGAATTACGATCTGGCAAAAGGTTTTGGTGGGCGATACCGCTATATGCCCTGGGCCGATGATCGTGGCCCGAATCCTTTCTATGTGATGAAATCAACTGTCACTGGAACTTATGAACAACGCCAGTCGGTATTTGTCTGGTTTTTGGGTGGTCAGGTTCCCAACCTGATGGAACCGCTCGTGAAAATGGTCACCCCAGTAGTGTATTGTTTCGATTCGCGTGCCTCGTTCTGGGTCTACATCTATCTGGCAGGTCTGGTAACCTGGCTGTTAGTAGTGTGGGCCTTCTTTGGCGGCATCATCACTCGTATGGCTGTGCTGCAATTGTCCCACAAAGATGTGGGGGGCATCAAAGAAGCAGTTCGTTATGTCCGGAAACGGTACATCTCCTATCTGCTTTCACCCGCACTGCCATTTGGTCTGATTCTGTTTGTGCTGATCTGCTGCATCCTGTTTGGTGTCCTGCACTGGATTCCACTGCTGGGTGATTTGATTGACGGTCTGCTCTGGTTCCTGCCACTGGCAGGTGGCCTGGCAATTACGTTGCTCTTTTTGGGTCTCGTGGGCTATCCGTTGATGTATCCCACCTTGTCTACCGAAGGCAGCGATACATTTGACGCCTTCAGCCGATCATACAACTACGTTTATGAATCACCATGGCACTATGCTTGGTATTGCCTCTGTGCATTGGTGTACGGTGCAGTTCTGGTATTTTTCGTGGTACTTGTTGGTTCGCTGACCGCCTTCTTTGCCAAGTGGGGCGTTTCCAAGTTCCCTGCCTGGGGCGCTGACCGTTCGCCAGAATATCTGTGCGTCTACACACCGGAATCGCTGGGCTGGAAACAACTGCTCACCGAAGGCAGTCCCGCAGCCATCAACGATGACGGCGAATACATCAATCCCGAAGCGGCGAAAGCCTACATGAAAGACTTTGCCTGGTACAACCATATGGGTGCCGGCATGGTGGGCTTCTGGATTACCCTCGTATTCATGCTGACAATCGGTTTCAGCTACAGTTATTTCTGGACAGCAGCCACCCAGGTCTACCTGCTGATGCGGAAACGGGTGGATGAGACCGATATGGACGAAGTCTACATCGACGATGAGCCACTGGATCCTCCACCGGCAGCACCGGCACCGCTTCCGAACCCACCGACTCCTGCCCCAGCGCCAGCACCGGCACCTGTGGAACAATTTGTGGTGGCAAGTTCGGCTCCGGCGCCTTCAACTGTACCGGATGTTTCCAGCACACCTGCTTCGGTGCCAGAAACGCCCGCAGCACCCGCTGATGAAATTGCTCCACCAGCACCGGCACCTGTAGAACCAACTCCAGAACCAAAACCAACAGATCCTACCCCACCTGCAGGTGGGGACTCAACTGCCCCGAAGTAATAGGGTGGGTTTCAATATTCAGACGCCTGCCTTATTGTTAATTCGTTTGATTTCCAAATTGAATCTTTTCGTGCCAAAGTATTTCCTGCTGTATCGTGCGGATTTCCGTCAGACGTTGGTCTGCGGTAAACTCACGCACGACGCGGGCCTGACCGGACTTGCCAAATTTCGCCGCAAGTTCTTTTTTGGTAAGTAGTTGCACGATTTTTTCTGCAAGTTGGTTCAGATCGCCACATTCCACCAGAAATCCATCGCTGTCGTGCAAAATCAAGTCTGCCACGCCCCCGGCTCGATACCCAATCACTGGTTTTGCGTGCTGCCAGGCTTCCAGAAAGACAATTCCAAAGGAATCGTTGCGGGATGGCAGGCAAAACAGGTCAATTGCCTCATAGAAATCGTTTTTCTGTTCTTCGGACAGCACTCCCACCATTTTCACCCAAGGCGGGAGGGAATCCGGTGGAAATCTACTCGTAAACTGGCTGGTGGATGGTCCCGCCAGCACACAAATAGCATCAGGTATTTGCATATGCACAGATCGAAAGGCATCAAGCAGGTCAACGGTGCCTTTTTCTTCACTTAACGTGGCGAGATGCCCCACGAGTTTTGCGGTAGAGGAAATCCCGTATTGCTTCCGAAAGCGTGCCGCATCTCCTGTTTCTTTCAGTGGTGGCACACCCACTGCAGTGCGACGGATTCGCTTTGGTGCAACACCCATTTCCAGCACCGCAGCCTGCTCCAGTGAAGACTGAACAAGAACGCAATCTGCCTGACGCAGCCACCAGGCCAGTGATTTGCTGGTATAGGCACGGCGAATGCGATTGTGGGGCTGCTGTGGGTTGCCCAGATGTAGATATGGGGAGATGATCAGTGGGATTTTCTGTTGTTGCGACAGACGGTGGGCAGCCGCCATGATGAAACCAAACGGAAAAGCAAATGCGTGCACCAGATCATAATTTGAACGATTGGAGTGGGAGCCTGCCTGCCGCCACATTTCTGGGCAGATTGGGTTATAAGGTGCCAGCACACTACCCCAACGAGTAGTTTTCAGAGCCAGCGATGCTGCTTTCAGCAGATATTTCCGGCCAGGAAACCGGATCAGGGGAAAACGCCTGACGGTGACACCATCCTGAACCATGGTGCCACTGGAAAGTTCATTTGAGTGCTGTTTCTGAAAAGATTCTAATTTGTTGGCGGTGGTGGTCCAGACATCAATTTCATCACCTGCTTGCACACCATACTGGGCCAGTAATTCCAGCCAGCGTTCCGCACCACCAATTGCGGGTGGGAAACGATGAATAAGGTACGCAATTTTCACAATAGCGAACGCCCGGATTATTCAAACATGTGTCCCAGCTTGTCCCGCTTGGTTTGCAGGTAGCGTTCATTGTGGGGATTGGCTACAGAAGTAATCGGCACCCGATCAATAATTCGCAAGCCATAGCTTTCCAGGCCAACCACTTTTTTGGGGTTATTTGTTAACAGGCGGATTTCACGCACGCCGAGGTCGCGTAAAATCTGGGCACCGATACCGTAATGTCGCAAATCAGCTGCAAAACCGAGGCGATGGTTTGCTTCTACCGTATCCAGACCTTCTTCTTGCTGCAATTTATACGCTTTCAGCTTGTTCAACAGGCCAATCCCACGGCCTTCCTGCCGCATATAGAGCAACACCCCCCGGCCTGCTTCCAGGATTTGCCGTAGAGCCATATGCAACTGAGAACCACAGTCGCACAAGGCACTTTCCAGCACATCACCAGTAAAGCATTCGCTATGGACACGCACCAGTACCGGTTCCGCACATTTCGGTGTGATTCCATCGACTTCGACGCCGATATCACCCACAGTCAGGGCGACGTGCAGGTCACTGTCGACGATCGAAGAGTAGGCAAACAGATCAAATGTCCCCAGGTGGGTGGGCAGTTTCAAGCTGATTTCCCGCTTCACCAGTTTTTCGCGCGATCGGCGGTACTTAATCAATTCAGCGATGGTGCACATTTTCAGGTCGTGCTTCTGGCAGAATTCGCGCAAATCGCCCAGTCGGGCCATGTGCCCGTCTTCCCGAACAATTTCGCAGATCACCCCGGCTGGTTTGAAGCCAGCCAGTTTTGCCAGATCGACGCTGCCTTCGGTGTGGCCTGCACGCACCAGCACCCCACCGTCGCGTGATTGTAAACCATCCACATGGCCTTTATCAAACACCAGATCGGTGGGATTGGCGTTATCATCGATGGCAGTCAGGATGCTTTTTGCCCGGTCGAATGCTGAAATACCTGTAGTAATGCCGTAGCGAGCATCAAAATTGTGGGTAAATGGCGTGGCAGAAGGATCCAGATTCACCCCAGGCAGCAGTTGCAGGCCCACGCGTTGGCACATTTCTTCCGACATCGCCAGACAAAGCCGTCCACAGGCATTGCGAATCATGAAGTTGATGATTTCTGGTGTCACTTTTTCCGCAGCGACAACCAGATCTCCTTCGTTTTCGCGGTGCTCATCATCCACCAATACGATCATGCGGCCAGCACGCAGCTCAGCCAGGGCTTCGTCGATGGTGCAGAACGGGTTTGAATCTAATTCTGTAGTATCCATGCACTTATTATAGACCGCAGAAGGACACCGCGACAGCCAAAGTTCTCAGAAGCAACAATCAAACGATAAGCAGAGTGTTGGCCTGCACAATTGAAACCGGATTTCAGTGGTTACCAAAATTATTACTATGAACAAAATTTCATATTCATTGTTTTCTCATTATTTTGCTGGCAATTTGCTAAATTTTCGCGATTTTTCCAAGAAGATTGCTTGCGTCATTTGCAGTTACTCATTAGAAGTGTAATAGGAGTCTTTTTTCCCTTATCCCATTTCATATTAGGGGATTGTTTGATGAAGGTTCGAAGTTTGAGGTCAGGTTTCACACTGATCGAGTTACTTGTTGTAATTGCAATTATTGCCATTTTGATCGGTCTGCTGCTGCCTGCGGTACAAAAAGTGCGCGAAGCAGCAAATCGTTCCAAGTGCACCAACAACCTGAAACAGTTAGGTCTTGCTGCACACAATTACGAAGGGGTGCACGGTGTATTTCCTTCCGGCGTTCCCCAGGGGTATTGGCCGATTCCCACAGGTGCGGTGAACAACATCCGCAGTAGCTGGGTGGGGCCGTTGCTTTCCTACATGGAACAGAACGCAATGAGTGCTCAGTTTGAAGCCCACCTGGTATCACCCACGGCTTACACTTATCTGCAGACATTTGCTACGGCTAACATTCCCACACTGCAATGTCCTTCCGACGGGAATGCACCAAAGTTAGCCACCGTTCCAGGAAACATGCAAGGGTTGCATACCAGCTATCTGGCTGTCCACGGGAATGGCTTTGCTACCCCCGCTGGTGATCCCCACGGATTGAACCTGAATGGTATTTTCTATGGCCGGAGTCGTACTTCGATGGCTGGTATTACGGATGGCACCTCCAATACGCTGATGTTCAGCGAAATCCTGCAATCCAAAGATACAACGGCTCACGATGTGCGTGGGCGGATCTGGAATGCCGTGCATGCTGGTACCACCTTATCGACACTTTACGGCCCGAATACCACGGTGGGCGACAATGTACAAACCTATTGTATTGCTATCCCAGGTGCCCCATGTGCGGCACAGACAATTGGCAATAACTATGTCTCTGCCCGCAGCCGCCACACAGGTGGGGTGAACGGGGCATTGGCAGATGGTTCAGTTCGCTTTTTCCGCAATGCGATCACCTTGCAGGTATGGAACGGACTTGGTTCCCGTTCTGGTGGCGAAGTCTTCCAAAACGAATAAAGTCCCTGCTGCCCGTTTTCATCGCCTACATTTTTCCCAATTGAATGCCCTCGCCCCTCAACGCCATAGTTCCGGGCAGGCATTTTTCGATTTACTCCTAAACTATCCCCATGTCGTCTTGTTGGTGGGGAGTGCGATGCAATTCGAAGTAAAAGGGTTAACCAAATCGTTCCCAAGTGGGGAAAGCCGACTGGA
This sequence comes from Zavarzinella sp., assembly GCA_041399155.1. Classification (NCBI taxonomy): domain Bacteria; kingdom Pseudomonadati; phylum Planctomycetota; class Planctomycetia; order Gemmatales; family Gemmataceae; genus Zavarzinella; species Zavarzinella sp. The sequence continues at coordinate 74,464 of JAWKTI010000002.1, read as the reverse complement.
AATTCTGGCGGATGTCGATTTGCAGATGACTTCTGGTGAATCGCTGTCGATTGTGGGCCCCTCTGGCTGCGGGAAAAGCACATTGTTGCATATTTTTGGCACGTTAGATCAGCCTGATGGTGGGGAAGTGCTGTTCGATGGCACGAACCCTTTTCAACTGGACGAACCGAAACTGGCCCAGTTCCGCAATAAAAACATTGGTTTTGTGTTTCAGGATCACTTGTTGTTGCCGCAATGCAACGTGCTGGAAAATGTTCTGGTGCCCACGCTGGTTGCGCGGGATGGGAACCGGAAAGATTTTCAGGAGCGGGCCACGAACCTGCTGGAACGAGTCGGTCTGGCCCACCGGATGACCCATTCACCAGCAAAAATATCGGGTGGGGAACGCCAGCGGGTGGCAATTGCCCGGGCATTGATCCATCGACCGTCCATGCTGCTGGCCGATGAACCCACCGGTAACCTCGACCAGGCTTCCGCAGGTGCGATCACTGATCTGCTCTTTCAACTGCACGAACAGGAACAATCGATTTTCATCTGTGTTACCCACAGTGGGGAGTTCGCCAGAACTTTTCGCCGTCAGGTGGAAATGCGAGACAAAAAACTGGTTTCTTTGTTGAATTAATTGCTTAATTGCCTCTCTCATCATGATTTCGGACAATGGTTGCGTGAAAAAATGTAATTTTGGCGGCCCCACCTGATGACATACGAAGAAGCGATTCAGTTTTGGTATCATCGGATCGATTACGAACGCCGACAGCCCCACCTGGGCGATCTGAAACTGGATCGGATGCGACTGTTGCTGCACTTGCTAGGCAACCCCCACCTGCGGCTGCGGTGCATTCATATTGCTGGCACCAAAGGGAAAGGTTCTTCGGCGGCAATGCTGGCATCGGTGCTGCAGCACGCGGGCTATCGCGTGGGGCTGTTCACTTCGCCCCACCTGGAAGATATTCGCGAACGGATACAGGTGGATGGCGAACTAATTTCGCAGGATGAACTCCGCACGCGAATGGTCACCCTGCGCGATGCCGTGCTTCAGATGGATACCTTCGGCAGCGAATTTTCACCCACCTTTTTTGAAGTGATTACCGCACTGGGGATGCTGCATTTTCTCTACCGCCAGGTTGACCTGGTGGTCTTGGAAGTGGGCCTTGGTGGGCGATTTGATTCCACAAACGTCTGTAGATCGATCGTTTCTGTCATCACCAGTATCAGTTACGACCATACCAATATCCTGGGCAACACGCTCGCAGAAATCGCGTATCAGAAAGCGGGCATTATCCGACCACGAGTTCCCGTTGTGGCACTGGCGAACGATCCAGAATCGTCGCAAGTCATTGAATCAATTGCACTTGCGGAAAAGGCTCCGTTGTCGATGCTGGGGCGGGATTTTCTGGTCTTCGTCAATCGGTGCGAAATCCCTCTGCCGGAAGGGCACGTACAAAAAATTGAAACAACCTTCGATTATTCGTCAGCCGGTTATTCATTAACAAATATTCATTTATCACTTTCCGGCACGCACCAAGTGATGAATGCGGCAGGGGTGATTCGCACTATTGAATGCCTGCGTGCACGTGGGCTGACAATTTCAGATCAGGCACTTCGTCAGGGATTGGCAAACACCCACTGGCCTGCCCGTATCGAACAGTTGAACGATCAACCGGTTGTGATTGTGGATTCTGCCCACAATGTGGCATCGGTGCGTTATTTGATTGAAACGCTGACCACAAAGTACCTACGTAGTAGCGAAGGCTCTCATCGAATCCTCATTTTTGCTGCGTCAACTGATAAAGATTTGGCTGGAATGGCACAGGTGTTGGTGACATTTTTCGACACGATTCACCTTTGTGCGTACCAAAGCAATCCCCGCAGTGCCAGTCCCCGCGATCTGGCAGCGATCTTTACCCTGGCGGGTGCCACGAACGTGGAAATTCATGATAATCCTCTCATCGCCTGGCAGGCTGCACGGCACCTGGCGAATGAGAAAGATTTCATTTGTATTACCGGTTCTGTCTTTCTCGCTGGAGAACTTCGAAGTATCGTCCTGAAAGGGGCAGGTGCCAGGGACCACTAAAATAATTCAGCGGAAACCGCTAGCCGCCCTGTAATCCGGCCCCATTTTTGCAAAACTGCGAGGAACAGGAATCCTACCATAACATTTCACTTGTAAACAAGGACCAATCATGAATGGTATCGCGATGCTGGGAACCGGCTTTATCGCTGGCTTTTATACCCAGGCACTGCATGGGAAACGCAGTCGAGACCGGGTAGACGTGGTTTATTCGCGTTCTGCTGAAAAAGGTGCCGTTTTTGCCACCAGGTGGGGCATTCCTACGGTGGTTACCGACATGAAGGCCGCCATTGAGCATCCGGATACCAAAGTGGTGATCGTTGCATTACCCAACCACCTGCATGAAGAAGCGGTGCTGCTTGCTGCAAACGCTGGAAAAGCAATTCTCTGCACCAAGCCACTGGGCCGCACCGCCGCAGAGGCACGCAGAATGTTGGAAGCGGTGGAAAAAGCGGGTGTTTTTCACGGATACCTGGAAGATCTGGTCTATACACCCAAAACCTTAAATGCTCTGCATGCCGTCCAGCGGGGCAGCCTGGGCACCATTATGTGGGTGCGTTCCCGCGAAACCCACCCCGGCCCCCACAGTGACTGGTTCTGGGATCGTCAATTAGCAGGTGGGGGAGCGATGATTGATATGGGCTGCCACTGCATCGAAATCGCCCGGAACTTCATCGGGAAAGAAATCCGGCCTGTTGAAGTGAGCTGCTGGGCGGATACCCAGGTGCACCCCATTGAAGCCGAAGACCATGCCATTGGCTTGGTGCGTTACGAAAATGGTGCAATCGGCCAATTTGAAGTCAGTTGGTCTTTCCGCGGTGGCATGGATCTACGTGATGAGATTGTCGGAACGGATGGCACCATCTGGCTGAATCATTGGTTACGTACAGGGACAGAAATGTTTACCGCGGTAGGCACCCAGGACTACGTGGCAGAAAAGGCAGAAGGCAACGGCGGCTGGCTGTTCCCCGTGGCAGATGAGGCAACCGCACTGGGGTATGCAGACATGTTTACCGATATGTTTGACTGTCTGGAACGTGGCAACGAGCCGATGGAAACTTTTTACGATGGCTATGTGGTGAATGCGATTCTGGACAGTGCCTATTACTCTACCCAGAGCCGAAAGTGGGAGAAAATTGATCTGGAACATTGGCGAGGCAAAACGGGCGTGCCTGCCATTTCCGCCCACAAGGACTTTGATGAGGATCATTTTTTGATTAAGCAGGAAAAAATGCCCGACGGCCGCACCAAAGTAATCCTGAAGCACAAACGCACCCACCAGATTTCGGCAGAGTGGGTACCGAAGGCCGATTGAGTTTTCATTTCAGGAATGAAGTTGGCGATTCGTATCCTGCTGAATTCTTCGCAGTATTTCCTGCTCGGCAGTTGCCTGCCATCGTCGCGGGTCTTCGAGGTCAGTTTGTGGTTGATTTGTTAACACCACCATGGCCGTTTCGACAAGCTGGTATGTGGCAAATGAAAAATACAAATCAGTGACCCCATTGGTGGGGAGTAAATCGGGCATTTTCAACAATTGTTCTATTTCATAGCTAACAAGATTTTTGGGCAGTTGGTGCATGGCCAGCAGATAACAACAACTCAGTTTCAGACGACTTATGATCGACATCATCGTAGAACGCAGAACCAGTTTTACCGCCTGCAACAGGGTATGCAAACCAGCTTGATCCTGAAATCCTGACAGCACCAGTTTCATCTGAAGTTTTTCCAGAATTGGAACCATCTTCCTGCGTGATATTCGCCCCGTTGTGGGTACATGCCAGCCGTTAGCAACTTCTGCCAGTTTTTGGATTTCGTCAGTTAATTGCAATTGCTGCAGTTTTTGTAACAGATGGTACCAGTAGATATACGAGACAAAAGGTACATTCGATGTTCGGTGGTATTTTGCAAATAATCTAACGGTCGTCTGAATCAGTGTCGGATTATTTGAGTGCAGAATGCTGCGAATCATCGATTCCAGGTGCCATTTTGCTTCCCCACTTTCAAGCAACGCTGGGGAGGACTGCATCTGTGCGAGCAATTCCTCAACTGTTCGGTCTTTTTCTACCTTACAATGAGTCCCACCGCGATACGAATCCAGAAATTGCTGGTATGCATTGGGTCCAGGGTGGGGCCTGAATATGAGCGAATTCTCACAAAATTGCTGCGCTACATACTGTTCTGCACTGGTGGTGGGTTCCAATTGTTGCACCGAGGGGTGCGAAACCTGCATTTGTCCGATCTGCTGTTGGAATTGCGTCGCCAGACTTCGCAACCATAAACTATCTTTTATTTGCACAAATGTTTGATCGAATAATTCCCCCGCCTGATCGTGGGCACCGGATTTGGCATATGCCCAGGCAAACAGCAGGTCGATCATCGCAGGAGTCTGGTCAGGAACTTTCTGTAAGTTCTTGATATGTAAGTGTTTCCGAAAAATCTGGCAGTGCGGCTGTTGCTGCTGATACCACATTTGTACTGTTTCGCGGTGCTGCACCAGCCAGGAGCGGGCTTTGGCCATTTCATTCCGATTATCCAGGCTGGGATAGCACATGATTTCTGGAAAATCCCCTGCAAAGTGCCAACATCTGTGCGAAAACGTTTCAACAACAGATCGTTGGTGCGTGCCAGAAACAGGTCATCCTGACCCACGATCTGTTGGAGGGCATGTTCTGCCAGCCAGATTGCTTTGGCAGACAGATGTGCTTGATGTCTTGCCAGCAGCTTGCGAATTCCCCGATATTTGCCTGAATTGTCGCAGGAAACGTGGGTTGCAGCGATGTCCAGGTAAGCAGTGCCGCCAGTTGCCTGGCGGAAGCCGGATTATCCTTCAATTGCAGTACTTTTGTCACGTCCTGCAGACTGGTCAGATGGGAAAGTGCCTTCGATTCTGCCCGCAGCCAACCCCAGGCCCAGGCAGCATGAGGGCGGGGTGCTTTCCAGAGTACCCACTGCCAGATAGCTGCTGCCTCTTCATATTGCTGTGATGCATCGTAAGCAGTTGCCAGTTCGACCCAATCGGCGATTGGTACGGAACCGAAAGTGGCAAACTCCCGCACGGCAATGCTGTGTTCGCAATGATGGAGAATCGATGTACTACTTCCGTTTTTCGGTAATTCGTCTCCGATTTTCAGAAAAGTTGGTGCGGTACTCGCTTGGTCGGGTTCTGGCTTGGTGCGTAACGATAGATGTGCGAACAAGCCTGTCAATAGTCTGCGAGCTTTTGAGATGTACCCACCCAGAGTGGCAGAGCTCGATGTCACAATTGTTGTTTGTGGGTCAACGAGTGCTGTATTTTCGACTTCAACCTTGACCACCGGGTGGGGGTGCAATTCCTGAAAGGTCTGCAGTTCTATTGTGTCCCACGCACGGGTTTGATGAGCCACTACGGGTGGTGCGGTGTATTGCGCAAGCTGCTGGACTGGCTGAAATCTGGCTGTCAGGCGAAGAATCTGGCACGGTTCACATGATTGGACGAGCAAAAGTTCGTCGGAATCTCGCTGAAATTGCTGATCGAGCCACGTTGCGGACAACACGTGGGGAATCATCAACCCAGGCGGGAGAAAAATATTGGGGAAACGCCCACTGGAAGTGCCCAGGAGCGTCAGATTGGTTGCATCCAGAGAGAATTGTGTGCGAAGCAGAATCCCTTGCTCCCCACAATGATCAAATGGCTGGCCGAATATTTGGCTTGTCTGCTCTTCCCCCACGTGGGGCAGCCAGTTTTGGAAAGCAACGGCCGACAACCAGTACAGATAATAATTTTGCTGGAAGGTGCGTGCATTGGTCCACCAGGTTACTGGATATCGCATAGGCAACGGTGGTGCACGATCCGAAGTCATATCAGTCGATGGCAAGAGGTAAAAACTGCTCGCGTAAGCGTTCCACAGCTTCCCATGCTTCCATCTGGACATCCATGTCGTCCGATTCGGTCAATTCATCCAGTTCCGGCCAGAGCCAACTGATCCCCTCGTTGGCAATCATCCGGATTGCATCAATTGCAATCGCTGCAGGTTGATGCAGCGATTCCCGCAGAATATTCAGTGCTGCAATTTCACCCAGGCGGGCACAGGCAGCCAATGCCGCTTTACGTACCCTTGGATTTTTGTGTTGCTTCAAATGGTTGAGCCGCGACAGCGTATCAATTCGGAGAATCGGTTCGTGCCAGCCCATACTTTCCAGTGCGGCCACGCGGGCTTCATTGGACCCATTGTCCAGGAAATGAATCTGCAATCGTTCTACTGGTTCGCAAGGATAATTTTGTAACGATTTCATTGCGGCACAGGCCAGTTGTTCCTCTGGCGAACCTTGTTGCACCGCCCTGCTGGCAAGCTGCACCAGGTGGGTGCGGATTTCTGCATCTTTGGACCACGACAGCACTTCAATGGCTTTCAACTGTTGTTGAAAATTCAGCTCTCCCCACAATTGAATAATTGGCAGGCCGACATCAACACGCAGTAATAGGCAGCATTCCAGAATATCCCACCGATTCTCTGGTGCGGCCTCTTCCAATGCAAAAGGCAATTCCTGAGAAATATCGTGCAGATATTCTGCCATCAGCGATTCGCTATCCCGCAGGTAGGCAATTTGCCAGCGCACATGCTGACGGCGGGCGGGATCATCTCGGAACGTGGCATGTTGATGGAATACCCGGCGGGCATGTCGACGGGCTTCTACAAATAACTGAATCACCAACGGATCAACCAACTCCGGGCAATGTTCGCATAAGCGGCGAATGGCATCTCCAAAGTAGGCATCCGCGTACATGCTCATCGGTAGTCGATTGCGACGGACAGATTCCATAACAATCTTTAGCACACGCATGGCATAGCGACATTCATTACGCGTCGGATACTGCAGGTATTCTGCAAATGCGACAAAGCCCACCAGTTCTGCAGCATATTCCGGCTTCAATTCTGTACAGACGCGATCGAACTGCTCCAATAACATGGGCAGTGCTTCGTTGATCTGCATAATTTTAGCTGCTGCAGCCAGGTCCACCAGGAATCTGCTGGATTCAATGGCATCGCCGGACGGTACCTGCTGAAGTTGCTCCTCCAGCAGTTGAATCGCGCCCAGATAATCGGCCTGGTCCCAAAGTTTTCGCAGTTCTTGCATACACTTTTTCCCTGCACGGCTATGCCCAAGTGGCAGACCAATGGTTAACAGATTCCCAACAGTTTTGACACTCGCCGGTGGAATCAACTGTCTCAGTTCAAATAAGTGGGCGTGGGAGTGCCGCGGTTGCCACATGGGCTGGCGGTTCATCCGAACACGTCTGCGCCAAAGCATCCCTGCCACGCTGACCGTCAGGATGGTGCCAATCAGCGTTTCGACCCACATGACTGCATTCCTTTAAATCCGGAGAATGCAGTGGCAGTTTCTTAACTGCGAATCTGCCCGTTTCCGGTCACCACGTATTTGTAACTCGTCAATTCTTCCAGCCCGCATGGCCCGCGTGCGTGCATCTTATCGGTGCTGATACCGATTTCTGCACCCAAACCCAGTTCGAAGCCATCGTTAAAGCGAGTGCTGGCATTGACCATCACTGCGGAGGCATCAATCGAACGGACAAAATGGTTCGCTGCAGCCAGATCCATTGTGACAATGGCTTCCGTATGGCCAGAACCATATTGCCGGATATGATCGATCGCCGCATCAATGCTGGACACTACCTTCATCGACACGATTAAATCGCAAAATTCAGCAGCATAATCACTTTCTGTCACATTCGTGGCATAAGACAGGTAGTTTTTCGTGATTTCGCAAGCTCTGATTTCCACATTGTGCTCCCGCAGTTTTGCCCCAATTCTCGAAACGAAAGAATCGGCAAGATCTTCGTGGATTAACAGGCTTTCCATGGCGTTGCAAACACCTGGTCGCTGGCACTTGGAATTGATGATGATTTCTTCCGCCATCTGAAGTGGTGCGGCTCGATCCACATACACGTGGCAGTTTCCCAGATAATGTTTCAGAACGGGCATTTTTGCTTCAGAAACCACCCGCCGAATCAAACTTTCGCCCCCACGTGGGATCGCCAGGTCGATATAGCGGTCCATCTGCAGAAAATGGCTGACCAGCGTGCGGTCGGAACTGGTCACCAGTTGCACCGCATCCTGTGGGAGATCAAACAGGGGTAATCGTTCCACCATTAGCTGATGGAGGCAATGATTGGAGTGCAGTGCTTCCTTCCCACCTCGAAGAATAACGGCATTGCCACTTTTGACGCAAAGTGCTGCGGCATCGATGGTTACGTTCGGTCGAGATTCATAGAGGAAGAAAATCACCCCCAGTGGTGTGGTGATCTTCTGCACCTGCAGCCCGTTCGGGCGTGTTTCGCCAGAACGGATCCGGCCCACCGGATCGGGCAGGTGGGCAACCTGACGCAGTGAATCTGCTGCTTGTTGCAATCTGGATTCATTCAGTTTCAGGCGTTCCCGCATGGCAGTGGGCAATTCTGTGGCAGCTTCCAGATCCAACTGGTTTGCGGCAATAATTCTGTCTTTCTGCAATTCCAGTTGTGCCGCACAGTCCAGTAGCCAGGCATCTTTCGGCGACCGTGTGCAGGTTGCCAGAACCCGCGATGCCGTGCGGGCGTTCTGTGCCATTTTCAGGCAGCTTTCCCAGGCCTCAGTAGTTGGAGAGGTCGTCGCAGTCACCGTTCGTCATCCTTTCAGCAAGTTGTCATCAATAATGGTACTTGAAAAACGCGCCAATGGAAAAGTTTTCAAAAGACGCTGCTCGGATGTTAAAGAGAGCATTCAAGCCAGGTGGCGCGAACAAAATAGTGAAGCTGAGTAAGAAATAAGGCCTGAAAGAGCTATTTGCAAGCAATATTGCGTTTTAACAATATCGGCATTTCGCAATATTGCTGTATTGTATTATTGCCATTAATCGATTTGCAACCCACGTGCGTTTGTTTTTGTAACATGAACGTGGTAAACTTTGCAGGAAACAGCCATGTCAGAACGATATATCGCCATTCAAGTGGTGATGATGCCTAGCGACACCAATCCTCATGGTACCATTTTTGGTGGGGTAATCCTCAGCTATATCGACATGGCAGGGGCAATTGCCGCACGCAGGCAATCGATTGCGTTTGGAAATTCACCTGAAATCGCCTTTGTCACAGTGGCTTTCAACCGCGTCGAGTTTAAGGAACCCGTTTACGTGGGCGATGTGATGCGGTTTGAAACCTGGATCACCCGCGTGGGCAAAACTTCCATTACGGTGCATATTGACGTGATTGCGGAACGCACCGGAAAAGAAATTCATGTAACTGAAGCTGAAGTGGTCTACGTGGGGATCGACAGCGAACGCCACCCGATGAAAATTAACCCGCAATCGTAACATGGGGGCATGCCGATAGTACAACATGCCCCACGAAACGCAAAAAGTTCTGAAGAATCCATTATTTTCTGCGTGGCACTTTTCACGCCTGCTAGAATAACAAAACATTTGCAGACCGCCAGCACTCTTACCGGAGATTTTCCACCGTTGTTTTCCTCTTTTCATTTATATTTTGAGGATGTTGAAATCGGGCAGGAATGGCTAAGCGTGGGCAGGACAGTTACCCAGGCGGACATCGTCAATTTTGCTGGTATCAGTGGAGATTTTAATCCCATCCACATGGACCATGTTTACGCCAAAAGCACACCTTTTCGGCAGCCAATTGCGCATGGATTGCTGGTGTTCACCATGGCCAGCGGCCTTGGGTTGAACTGCCCACCGATGCGAACCCTGGCTTTTCTTCGCGTCGGAGAGTGGCTGATGTCTGAACCGGTCTACATCGGAGATACCCTCCGCCTGAAGGCACAGGTGGTAGACAAGACGGTTCGTGGCCGTGGTCGTCGGGGCGAAATCAAATGGAAGCGGATTGTCCTGAATCAGGATGATCGGATCGTACAGCAAGGCGAAATAGTGACCATTGTCGAAGGCCGTGGTGCGAAGGTACTGATGTCACTTCCATGTAAAAATGGCTCGCCTGAACCAGTGACCGTTCCAGAAGTGGCACCCAAAGCTTCCTGAGATTATCTCATAACGCTGATTTTTGGTAAAAATTACCATCTTTTGCACTTGTAGGATTCCTTTTTTACAAGTATTCACCCCTCAAATTGCCGGAAGGTGCGCTGCCACGGGGGATTGAGCGTACCTGCTTTCGATCGTGGGGGATTTTTCAAATGAGTTTAAGTGCATGGTCGCTGATCGGTGCAATGCTGCTTCCCAGTCAGGCACCACAGCAAGTGGTTCCAACCAATCAGGCGGAAATTAAATTACCAATCAATTATGTACCTGGTAAAGAATCTGCTTTACGGGAAATGATCCTGTATGTTTCGCCCGATCTGGGTCGAACCTGGCATCAATATGCGGTGGCAAAACCGCAAACGGATAAGTTTTTTCCATTCCGTGCGGGTGCTGATGGGGAATACTGGTTTACGATGGTGCAGGTCAGCACCCGTGGGGATCGCCTGCCTCGCGATGTCTACGCTGCCGCACCCGACCTGAAACTGCTGATTGATACCAAAAAGCCTGTTGTTGCCATTCAAAATGCAGAACGCAAAGGCAACAGCATCACCGTGGGCTGGAAAATCGTGGAAAAGAACCCCGATTGGTCACGTTTCCGCATGGAATACAGCAATGATGGTGCCACCTGGCAAGCCCTGCAGGTGCGTCCGGAACTGGAAGGTACCACCATGTTCAACGTGAACAGCGGTGCCGCCGTCAGCGTGCGGATTACCTGCATGGACGTTTCCGGCAACAGTGGATCCAGCAGTCAGGAATTACCTGCTGCCGCCGTTGTCAGTGCCACTACTCCTGCCGATCTGGTGCGTACTTCGACGACTGGTCCGGAATTGTCTCCGCTGCCACCTCCACCCGGAACTGGTACCGGCAAAGAAGAAGTCACCCCACCTCTGCTGGTGGGCAATACTCCCAAAAAAGGAAAAGATGGGAACGATACCCGCCCCGATCCAACCTTTGCGGACGCACCTAAGCTGCCTGCCACGGGGCCCGCACCAACTGAAAAGCCAAAAGAACCTCAGGATATGCTGATTCCTGGCAGTGCCGATCCAGTAGGCATCAGCTCACGGTTTCAGGCAGCAAACCTGCCCCAGATTCAACACATCAACACCACCAGCTTCAAGCTGGCTTACGATGTGGAAAACAAGGGTACTTCGGGTATTGGCAAAGCGGAAATCTACGTTACTCGAGATGATGGCAAAACCTGGACGAAGTGGGACGAAATTGTGAAGCCGGAATCCCCACTGATCATCGATCTGCGAAAGAACGAAAACAAACAGGTGGAAGGTACGTACGGCTTAAAAGTAATCCTGCACAGTGGGGCAGGACTGGCCCAGGCCCCACCGAAAGATGGCGATGCACCCGACCTGCGTATTGAAGTGGATGTGACGTTGCCAATCGTGAAGATTTACAAACCAGATGCCCACCAGGCCGATCAGAATACCTTGATTCTGCGTTGGGAAGCATCGGACAAGCACCTGACCAGCGAGCCGATGACGCTGGAATGGGCAGAAAGCCCCAACGGCCCCTGGATTCCGATTGTTCCTGGTGAAAATATTGGCGTAGGAACGACCAGTGCCCGACGTGTGGCAAATACGGGTCAGTATGCCTGGAAAATCCCAAGCGATTTCCCCGCCCACAAAGTGTTCCTGAAAATGGCCGCACGCGACCTGGCAGGAAATATTGCCGAAGCAATTACCCGCGAACCAATCGTGGTGGACCTTTCCAAACCCAGCGCAATCCGCCTGAACATCATCGGTTCCGGCAAGTAAAGAATAAAAGTGCATGAAATACAGATGTTTCATGCGTGATTACATGTCAACTCATTACGCTCGCGTACAGCCAATTATTCTTTATGACTCTCATATTGTCTGCTGGCGAAGTATAGCCAACTAGCAAGTTCAACAAATTGATGAGCAGTTCGTTTTGATTGATGATGCTGCGTCGCTCGCTTGAAATAAGAAGCTCAGTTCAGCGTATCGCTGGCTTGCGACAGGCTTATCTGGTCTGGGATTTAGTATAAAATAAGTATTTTCAGCGATTGTGGCAGGAATCGCTTTGTATTCGCTCCGCGACTCTGCTCAATCGCGGACCCGTTCTGTCAGCAAGTACCCAATAGTGACCTGACGCGAATGAATCCATACGAAACGCCGGATCACAATTCGAATCCCGAGGAATCGCCGAAGCGTGAGAGATCCATTTCGCGAATCACGTTGATTGAGGTGCTGATTGCTGCCGGAATCATAGCTGCCCTGGTAGCGTGGTTGCCGAGAGAATGGAACAAATAGATTCTCGCACTACAAACACGCTGCAATTGAGAAGAAATTCAACATAGTACTTTACCGAACCCAGTAGTCGTTGGTCGTACAAGAATCGACTCATTCTGTAACTGTCTCAGTCGTTAAGCAAACCCAAATCGAGAATGCGACAGAACAATCCCGTGCACACGGAGGACAAGATCGCGAGTCTACAAATGGTGAATCAACCCGCCGTCCCAGGTAACGAATCCGTGATTTAGCATATAGTAAAGGTGACGGCTACAGGTGCCTAAGTGTGTGATTAAAACAGGAATCGCTTCATATCCACGTCCGCAATTCTGCTCAATCGCGGACCAGTCAGGAGGCCAGAACCTTCAACATGGCAACAATTACAACTGGCTCATATCGACTTGCCGAGCAAATCGGTGGCTGGGCTGTTTTCGCCGAAATCACGCTTTCAGTGGTTGCGCGTACTGGCCACCACCCGCTCGTGACTCTCGACGGTGATTTACAAGTTGATCAGCATGGGCCTGACACAATATCAATAGGTTTCGGCGCTGCATACGCGCTGAGCTATATTCCAAACTCCGAATGCGTTGGAATCATTGTTCATAGTCTAAACACAAATCCTGTCGACACCACTCCGATGGCGCTTGCATACGCGACTTGCCACGCAGTACTCGCATGTTTCAACGAATCCCCCACCGTGCTTCCATATTTCGATCGGAATTCACGAACCTTCGTATTTCCTGCACGTGGACCCAAAGACTGACTCGAAACACGATGTGCAATGCCACGCAGTAATTCACGATCGTCGTTGCACCGAACAGCCAAAGCACCATGCCATGTACCGAAGTGGCTGCGGAGAAAGGCAACTAAATTCAAAAATTTGCCCTACCACCCGGTGATAACTGGGACCCAGTTTAGCATACACTATGATTGAAGGCCACAAGCGGCTTAACCAGCGATTAGAGCAGAAACCGCTTGGTACCAACGTCCGCAATTCTGCTCAATCGCGGTGATCACTCGAAACGGGATGCCAAATCAGATGCTAACTGGAACTGAACAGCTTCGTCCTTTTCTACCCACAAAGGAATTTGAAGTATCCAAGCGTTTCTATGAAGCCCTTGGATTTAAGATAACTTTTGACGGTGAAGTTGCGATTTTCGAATGTGGTAGCGGTGGTTTCATTCTTCAACGTTATTTTCAGGAAGACTGGGCCAGCAACTCCATGATGCAACTTGTAGTCGACAATCTTGATGAATACTGGTCTTATATCGTTTCGCTGGATCTTCCAAACCGCTTCGGAGTGGCATCCCCAAAGGCACCTGAGATGCAACCCTGGGGGCTACGGATTGCATACATCGTTGATCCCGCTGGTGTCTTGTGGCATATCGCACAACGTTGAAAGGATTTGAGCGTAATTGTAGCACGGGCGTCCCGCCCGTGAAAGAACTATAGGTGAGTTGTCCATTTTACGAGCAAAGATGGCTTGAGCACCGATATTCCATTAGAAACAACAGGGAAACATCAGATTGGTAAGAACGAATCGATCCAAGTGGTGCGTCAATTGGCGAAACGATAGAGAATGTCTTCCTGTTCCACGACTTCAATGGAACCTGGGCGAAGCTGCCTGATTTTCGTGATAGCTTCACGTGGGGAGTCACCAGCCTGAATCAGGTGGGCTGCCAGAATGGTACCGGTGCGGCCAATACCTGCTCGACAGTGCACCACGACTTTGCGTTGATTGGTGATTGCTTTTTCAATTACCCCCACGGCCTGCCTTAATTCTTCAACCGTTGGTGCGTGCATATCCGGGATGGGAATGTGCACACTCATCAGGCCCGCATCATCGATTTCCTGTTTGGGCAGTGGGTCTTCCGTCAACGTAATGACGATATCGATCCCTTGTTCGCGTAGCCAGACCAGGCTTTCCACATCGTATGGATAGGCACAACCGGCTACATGCTCGCTGATCCAGGAAAAATTCCCCGGCTGGGACATTCTTTCTCTCCTAAGGTTCACGGTGCTGTTACCAATAGTGTATGGTTATCGCAGCGATTTCAGACCATGTTTTGCCCGATAGCGATTTGCCTGCTGCCACACATGATCGTCTACCTGCAGCAGATCAATCAGGTTACCGGTAGAAATGCCTAGCAACGTGGCAATATCTGATACTTTACTGCCCATGGCGTGCATGAGATCCAATAACAGCCCAATTGCGGGCCAGAAGCGGGGATCTTTTGCTTTCAGATGCGCCCGGCCATCATTGCTGCGTGCATTTGACCAGTCGGGGTGGGCCTGCACCACCTGGGGCAATAACAGATCCGTAGGCCAGGGATCGCGGATTTCAATGAATAACGCACAATAGAGTCTGCGTGCAGCCTTCGCTTTGTTTTCGTGCTGCGAACGACTCTCTTCGGCAATGATCAGCAGGCCACTGGGTTGATGACGCAGCCTCACAGCGGAGCTGGTTTTATTACGTTTCTGGCCCCCAGGCCCACTGGCGCGGTAGGTATCCACCTGGCACTGTGCCAATAACTGGTCTTCCGTAAGCCCTGTCCAGGTGCGGCGAATTGATTGCTTCACAATCTGCTCAATCAGGTGGGGCAAATCCAGTGGAGGTGCTGGTTCTGAAACCACTGCTTCGGCAGATGTGGGCAATGATTCTTCGGCAGGTTGGTCGGCGTTGTTCATCGGAAACTATTCAGGCTGCCCAGAAAAAAACCGTACCAGATCGGCAGACGTAGCTATGATAGCGAAGTTTGTTGAAGGGTTCGCCAGAGAAAATGGGGCTACATCAACTCTTTAATCGGTGTGGCATCGCTTACCAGGTGGGTGGGGCGGCCTTCCGGTGTGTAGACAATTTTGCTGGGGTGAATGCCCAGTTTGCGGTAAATTGTCGATGCGAAGTTTTCCGGAGAAAGCACCCGTTCGACCGCGGCATAACCTTTCTTGTCGGTGGCACCAATCACCTGACCGCCACGGATGCCCCCACCTGCGAAGAGCACGCTCATTGCATTCGACCAGTGGTCTCGGCCAGCATCTTTATTGATTGTCGGGGTACGGCCAAACTCACCTAACGCAATCACTAACGTGGTATCCAGCATCCCTCGCTGATCCAGATCTTCGACCAATGCGGAGACCGTTTGATCCCACGTGGGCAGTCGCTTGGAGAGTGTTTCAAACAGCTTGGTGTGGTGATCCCAGCCACCATCGTTGATGGTGATAAAGGGAACGCCCGCTTCCACCAGGCGACGTGCGAGCAACGCCCGTTGCCCAAATGGGTTACGGCCATACCGCGTGCGGGTCTTTTCATTTTCTTTGCCAATATCAAACGCTGCCTGGGCGGGGCGAGATTTCATCAGATCGGCAGCCTGACGATAATGTTCATCCATCGCCAATGCGGGGTCACCAGTGGTTTTGTCAAGCAACCGCTGAAAGCGATCTACTTCTCGGCGAAGATCGTTTCGCATTTCCAGGCGGGCTTCGGCGATACCTGCAGGTAGGGCTACATCACGCACAATGAATGAGGCACTGTTCGGGTCGCCATCCACCACAAATGGTGCGTGCGAGGCACCCAGGAAGTTGGGGCCACCGGAACGGCTCATGCTGGGTAACGAAAAATAAGAAGGCAAGCCACCTGCGGCAGGCTTTTCGTGGGAAACCACCGAGCCCAAGCTGGGATGAAAGCTGACAAACGCCCCGCAACCCACGGGAATCCGTGTGGGAGCACCCGTCATCATATAGTGGTTACCGGCACCATGATTTCCCTGATCGTGGCGAATCGACCTTACTACAGCCAGTTTGTCCGACATCGCAGCCAGCCTGGACATGTGCTCGGAAAAGAGGCACCCAGGGGTCTTGGTGGCAATAGTTTTGAACTGCCCACGAATTTCTGCAGGGGCATCTGGCTTGGGATCAAACGTTTCGTAGTGCGTGGGTCCACCATCCATCCAAATCAGAATGCACGACTTGGCCTGTGGGGCTATCTGTTCCAGTTCGCCAGCAAGCAGGCTCATGGCACGCGACAATCCCCCACCCAGCAGCGCGGTTAAGCCCAACTGAATGGCATCACGCCGACTGGGCGAACTGCCAGAGAAAATTGGATTTCGCATCGTTCGATCTCCCACTGCTCATAACAACATGAACAAATTAATGATTCAACACAAATTCCGGTGTATTCAATAATGCCCACAGCAGGTCTTCCATGGCTTCCCGCTGGTTTTGCCTTGGGGCAAGTTTGCCCAGGCAGGCGGTTAATTCTTCTGAAGTTGGCGGGCGACAATAGACCCAAAGGTACAGTTCCTGCACCATCGCTTCGGTGCTCATTTTTTTCTTGAAGAACTCCGCAATCCGACCTTCCGATGAAGTGATCTTCTGGCTGATCGCCGGAGCATTCATCAGATGGAGTGCCTGCACCACGGTAGAATCGCTGACCCGTTCGCACGGTGGGTCCTGGTTGGGATCTGGTCTGCCGAAACTGTCCAGAAACTTGGAATCGAACCGCACCGTCCAGGCCTGCATTGCCCGCGATCCAAGTGGCATTGCTTCGAAGCGATCCTGCACGCCAGTGATATCGCAGACTGCATCCAGTAAAACTTCGGCCCGCAGGCGAACACGATAGTGGCGGGAATAATTTCTGTTGTCACCCGCATTCGTTTCGTTGGGTTCCGCACTGAGGCCATAAACGTGGCTGGTGGTAATTAACTGGATTAATTTCTTCATGTCGAATTTCATTTTTCGAAATTCGGCAGCTAACGCATTTAACAACGCGGGATTGCTGGGCGGGTTGGTATCCCGCATATCATCCACCGGATCCACCAGCCCTTTGCCCATCAGTTCTGCCCACACGCGATTAACAATCACTTTCGCAAAAAACGGATTGTCCGGTTGCAGCATCCAATCCACCAGCAACGCACGTGGGTCGGTGGGGTCAATTGTTTCCGGAATTTCTACCGGTTTCCCAAGCAGTGGCGTGGGGGCCATTTCCAGTTCGGTCAGCGGGTGAACTATTTTGCCACCGTTCTTTACATAAACGATCTCTTCCCCACCTGAAATCGGTGCGGAGATCCCTTGTCCTTTGCGGCCCATTCTGCTGAAGAAGGCAGCGAAGGAATAAAAGTCGGCCTGGCTCCAGCGTTCCGAAGGATGTTGGTGGCACTTGGCACAATCGAGCCGCACGCCCAGAAATAACTGACTGACCATCGTTGCCAATTCTTCCGGCTGTCGGCGATTGCGATAAAACACCACGGCACCATTGCGAAAAGTGCTGCCTTGGGCGGTCAGCAATTCCTTCACCATCTCGTCATAGGGGCGATTCTGTCGAAACTGCTCTCGAATCCAGGTATCCAGATTCATCGTGGCTTTGATGCCCGCGTGGTAAGGATTGGGGCGGAGCAAGTCGGCCCATTTGTTCGCCCAGTGATCGGCATATTCGGGACGTGCCAATAATCTGTCAACCAACTGCTCTCGCTTGGTGGGAGAGCGATCGTCCAGAAAAGCCTTTGTCTCGGTGGGTGTGGGGAATCGCCCGATGATATCGATATACACACGCCGGTGCCACGTTGCTTCTGGTGCGGGTGCCGAAGGGATAATGTTCAGCCGTTGCAGTTTGTCCCACACAAAGCCGTCGATCATATTGGCACGTGGCAGATCCTGATAAACGTTTGCAGGCACCACTTCCGGCCGTGGGATCAGCACATTGCACACCGCAAACTGATCCACAAACCGTGCTGTAATGGCTGCTTCACCAGGGATACCGCCCACGGTAATATTCCCAGATGCGTTCACACTGGCATACCCACTATCGTTCGATTGAAATGCTGCCAGGTGGGTAACATCAACCTTGCCACCGTCACTATAAATTGCGGTAACTTTCAGCGGAATCTGTTGATCGAAGCGGGCCACGATTTCACGTGGGCTCACTTCCACCTTGGCTAATTTCGGTGCCGTCGATGGTGTGCGGGGCGTCCCAGCTGCAATCCACTGACGCACCAGCTGGTATGCATCGGAATCTGCAGGCAGTTTCTTTCCCCCACCGTGGGGCACGCGACCACTGGCCTTATCCAGAAACAAACTGCGATCAATGTCGGAAGCAAAGAGCCTGCGACCACGGGCTTCTTTCACAATGGCGTTGTAATCGAAATTGGCGTCGAAGCCGAGCAATGAAAGTGCAAAACCATTCTGCCCACGTGCCTTGCCGTGGCACGCACCAGCGTTACAGCCGTAGCGTGTTAAAATTGGTTGAATGTCTCGCTCGAACGTGGGGGGCTGTTCCTGTGCAAACCCTGGCACGTTCAGCAGGACCAATAACAGTAATGGAAATGCAAATTTCATGGATTGAATGATTATGGTAGGTGCCTTCATATTAACCCAATCCCCCACTTATTGCAAGAAAATCATTCGAACAAGTGAAAATTCTTACGCACCCACACATGGGAACGCATATTCACTAATAATAGAACGCATTTACAGTTAATTGGTTTGTAAAAAAATGGAAAAATTGTGAAAAATCTGAAAAATGAGAATTAACTCATATCTCTTTACACTACTCAAAAGTGCGATTGAGTGCCGCATCTGCGGTACGGGTAGTGGCAACATCATCATGATCAAACAACTGTTTAAATCTCTCTGCCATCCGTCGATACGCCAGGTTTAAGAAATATTTCCCCGCTTCCAGTTCTCCCTGATAGTCCGCCTCGGATTCAACTCCTTTGCCTGTTGCCAGCATCGAATCGAGCTTGCTCAGGACACAACTGCCCACGTAGAGGTCGATGGCGATATCTGCCATTCGTTCATGCAGATACTGTGCCTGAATAAACCGCTCTTCCGTGCGGCACGCCAGAAAGACCCACGGCAACTTGGATCCCAGTTTTTTTACATAATACGCCAGCTCGCGGGCATACGGACGTAAACTTGCATGCTGCACCGGAATGTGGGGCCGGCCAGACCGTCGCCACAGCTCGGAAATACCAAAGCCGATCAGCTTCGGAATGGTGCGAATTGGCTTGCTTGCCAGCGATTTTCGCAAACCGTCGAGTTTCATGCCCGGTGCTCGCGAACCCACCACGGCCACAAAAGCTTTCAGCACCTCATTGGCACCTTCACCAATCGTGTTAATGCGGGCATCACGCATCCAGCGTTCCAGTGGCTGATCGGTAAAGTAGGATTTTCCACCATAGATCTGCATCGTTTCAAAAATGCACGTCCACAGGTGTTCGGTAGCAAATACTTTCAGAATGGCGGTTTCCAGCATGTAATCATCCGCACCACTGTCGATGAAGGCCGCACAGACAGTGGTGGCAGCCTCCATCGCAAAAGCGTGGGCCGCGATGAAGGCGATTTTTTTCTTCACCATTTCAAAATCGGCCAGTTTCTGTTGAAATTGCACGCGGGAGTTGGCGTGGGTCACTGCAGCCTGCAGGCAGGCTTTAGCAGCACCGGTGCAGGTGGCTCCAAAGGTGGTGCGGCCAAAATCGAGCACCGTCAGGGCTACTTTCAACCCTTTGCCCATACTGCCAAGAATATTTTCTTTTGGCACATACATATTGGTGAAGCGTAATTTGCCGGTAGCCGTCCCACGAATACCGCATTTTTCGGCACGTGCTTCCACCACTTCAAAGCCGGGCATATCCGGCGTCACCAGAAAAGCAGTAATTTTGGTTTTGCCAGGCTGTGCCGGATCGGGGTGCGTGCCATCACCGTCAGCACATCGGCCAGGGCAGCGTTGGTGATGTAGCGTTTTTCGCCATTCAGTACGAATCCTTTGCCATCTTCGCTGGGAGTCGCATTGGTCTGCACATTGGCCGCATCGGACCCCGCCTGTGGTTCTGTTAATGCGAATGCACCCAGTTTTTTGCCTGAAACCAGATCGGGCAGCCAGCGAGCCTGCTGTTCCGGGGTGCCAAAGAGAAGCAATGCCCGAATTCCAATACTGTGGTGGGCGTTCACGAAAACTGCAGTAGACGAACAATGCCCGCCCAGCACTTCCATGACGCGGCAATACCCCTGCTGGGTAAAATCCTGCCCACCGTATACTGCAGGTGCCGCCATACCCAGGACACCCAGTTCGGCCAGACCATCAATCACAGTACGTGGGATATCGGCCTGGCGATCAATCGCATCCGCATCAATCCGCTCTGCACAAAAGGTCTTCATCTCCTGCACCGACTTTCGAACACGTTCTTCATTTTCTGCGGACAGTTTGGGGTAAGGGAACAGCAATTTGGCATTGAAATGACCAAAAAACAACCCCTTTGCGAAGCCTAACGTTTCTGGGCCAGAAAACAGTAGTTCTTCTGCCTGCTTTTTCTGTTCGGCCAGTTGTGCTGCGGAAAGTGCCATGGGGAGACTCCAAAAATTGGGAAAGGTTTCCACTATTATTTCGAGTGCAGCAAGCAAAAGGAAGATTTTTCCAAAGTTTGGGAAATAATGAAATAATCTTAATTAATTCGATGCCTACTGTGAGCGATGACGTCGGCAAATCTACTCAAACCTAAACCGCCACTTGCCTTCAGACGATTGTTTGAACAATCGTCATTCCCGCGCAGGCGGGAATCCAGGGCAATACTGCTGAAGTACTCCTAATTAAATTCAAACAGCCAACCGAAGTTTGTGCGTGCAAACCCCCTGATAGGAAGTACTAACCAAGCAAAATACCAGCCACACAACGTCATTCCCGCGCAGGCAAAACGAAGTTTTACGGCAAACTTCGTCACCTGATCGAAATATGAATAAATGATGAAAAGCGGTTCTGTTGAACAAAATTTCATTTTTTCTTTCAAATTTGTGAAATAATTTCCAGTACAATGTGTTCTATTATATGTGAACTTAATTTCCGTAAGTGGAATTGCATTCACAAGACGGGGCTTTCCACAAAGTTCTTTTGCAAAACATGACACCTTTCCCACACGGCAAAGGTATAACAGGGATACCGTAGAAAAGTGAAGGAGAATTACTTGAAAACGTTGTTTCGCTTGACAGCACTTGCACTGGCATTTGTTCTGCCAGTGACCGCATACAGTGCAGACAAAAAAGAAGACAAATCGCCCAAGCCCACCGTAGTGGTGCGTCTTCAATCGGTCGATCAGATGATGAAGTCGGCGAGCTTCATTGCCAATCTGATCACAGATGAAGACACCCGCGAACAGGTGAAGCAGGCAATCGACCTGGTCGACTCGCTGAAAGATCCAAAAAATGGCATCGAAGGGGTTGATACCACCAAGCCGTTTGGCATGTATGCCACGCTGAGTGCGGAAATTACCGAAAGCCCCATTGTGGTGTTGCTGCCGGTGGCCAACAAGGACCTGTTCCTGAATCTGCTGAAACAGCGGGCCATGTTGGAAGTGAACGAAAAAGATGGCGTTTACTCCACCACACCGGAAGGTTCACCGTTCACGGTGTACTTCCGCTTTTCCAAAGGATACGCCTGGGCAACCATCAACACCCCAGGGAACATTGCTGAAGACAAACTGCCCAAGCCGGAAGCCGTGCTGGAAGGTAAGCCGGAACACCTGGTATCTGTTTCGTTGCACGTAAGCCGTCTGCCGGAAGAAATGCGAAACCTAGCTTTAGGCTTTGTTGAAAACGCACTGGCCGATGCCAAGGACAGCCCCATCCCAGGCGAAATCAAATCGCTGAAGCCATTCGTGGATAGCAGTATCGATGAAGTGGCTGCCACCGTGAAGAGCCTGTTGAACGAAACCGGCGACTTCAGCATCAACCTGAATGTGGACAGTGTCAGCAAGGAAATTGCCGTTGAACTGGAATTAACCCCAGTGGCATCCACCAAACTGGCCAAAGATATTCTGTCGATCTCCCAGAACAAATCAGTTGTTGGTGGGGCGATCGCTGGTCAGAAGAATGCATTCAGCTTTGTATTCAGCGTGACCATGGCAAAGGCACTGCAAAAACAGTTCCCCACCCTGGTGGACGATGTGCTGGCGGAAGCCAAGAAGCAGGCACCTGCCGAAGTGCTGGAAATTGCACAGCCACTGATTGACGCACTCCTGCCCACCCTGAAAGAAGGTCAGCTCGATATCGGTTCTACCGTGGTTGGACCAAACAAAGATCAGCAATACACGTCGCTGACCGCACTGAAAGTGAAAGATGGCAAGAAGATTGAACGAGCAGTGAAAGATGTGGTTGCCAAACTGGATCCCAACATCAGTGCCTTGTTTGAACTGAACGCCTTCAAAATTGGCGACCACGAAGTTCACGTGGTGAAAGTTGCCGACATGCTCCCACTGGAAGCACAGGCTGTTCTGGGTAAATCGGACGTGATGTTGGCAGTTCGTGAAGATATGTTGTTGATTACCCTTGGCCCGGATGCAAAATCGGTGCTGAAGACCGCACTGGAATCGAAACCAGCCGATGTGGGCATCATGAACATGACCGTATCGATGAGCCGGTTCGCCACCTTGATGGCAGACAGTGCAGACACTCCGGTAGAAGCTGACGCCTTGAAGAAGGCTGCCAAAACCGTGTTCAAAGGAAAGTACACCACTGGCGACGCATTTACGATGTCGATCACTGGTGGCTCTTCTTTCAAAGTGAAGTTTGCCATCCAGGAAAAAGCACTGCAATACCTGATTGAAACGGGTCGGCTGCAGGAAATGGGCGATAATTAATCGCCTCTGCCCATTTTTTTGACAGAAAATCAGAATTTTGGGGAACCTAAATAGTGGGAAAGATGTCAGAAGAGTATTGTTGAAATGTCCCACTCGCGGCAGGGGTTGTAAGCCTGCAACCCCTGCGATTTTGAATTGCACCCCAACAACAATTTTGAACCCAGCCTAACAGCACTTTCAAATCAAGTGGGGGTTTTTCTGCCGGTCAATTTGCAATACAGGCGGAAATATTGTCCCACGGTGCGTTCCAGCGTAAACAATTCCTGCACCCGCTGTCGGCCTGACTCACCCATTTGGTGGGCAAGTTCATGATTTCTTAACAATTGTTCGAACGCAGTGGCACACTGGGAATCATCCCCACGTGGTACCAGAAAACCATCCGTGTCATGTCGTACCAGTTCTGGATTCCCTCCCACATTGGTGACGACGACTGGTAGGCCGCTCGCCATTGCTTCCAGCAATGTCAGCGAAGCTGCCTCGGTAACAGAAGTCAGGCTGAAGATATCCAGTGCATTCATCAACTGGGGAATATCCTTGCGAATCCCCAGAAAATGCACGCGGTGACGCACCCCAGCCCGCGTCGCCTGCTGTTCCAGGTGGGACCGCATTTCCCCATCACCAATCAGTACCAGATCCACCGTGGGATCGTTGTTCGTAACCCGAGCAAATGCCCGCAGTAACATCGCATGGTCTTTCACTGGGTGGAAGCGGGCAACGCACCCGATCAGTTTTCGATCTGTGGGAAGATTCAGTTGTTGTCGAAGGTCTGTTTTGGATGTCGATATCTGGTATCGTGCGAAATCGATGCCATTATCAATTACCTGCAGCCGATCACCACGAAAGCCATCAATCACCGACAATGCTTTCCCACTGAAATGACTGCACGCATTCACTGCATTGGCCAGGCGATCCAGCACCAAGCGATTGATCATGCGACGCACTGGGGAAACAATGTCCGGATAGTGGCGACCATGTTCGGTCTGGATCAGTTGAAATTTGCCGAAATTTCGTAATTTCGCAAGTGCCGAATAAAAGAACGGTGTGTATTGGTGGGCGTGCACAACTTCAATTTTCCTGTCGCGAATTTCTTTCGCCATCCGCAGGGCAACACCATAATCCCGACCCGCTTTACGATTGAGGACGACAATTGGAATCCCCTGTCGCTGCAACTCTTCGCCAATACTACCGATATTGTCCAGACAAAAAATTGTCGGAACAATGAACTGTCCCAACTGGCGGATGGTTTCTCGAATCAACACTTCCGCACCCGCCACCTGCATCAGGTGCACCACAAAAGCAATGCGTATCGGCTGAAACTGTCGCGGGATTGAAACTTTGGGTGCTTTCAAAATACTGGCACGATTCACCTTCAACGGTACGTCCTGACTCTGCTGGTCGATAATCTGCGATAAATCTTCTGGGGGCTGCATATACCGGTTCGCCCAGTGGGAGAGCACCAGTATCTGCCAAAGCACCTGGCCATTCTGCTGGCTGCCACTTAAGTGGGCTTCAAACATTTTGCGAGCCATTGGTAAGTGCAACAGCGAACCAATCGGTCCGGAAGGATTCAGTACTTCATCGTAAAACACTTCTTTGAGTGCCCCACGCATCCACTGATCGATGGGGGTATTGAAGCCACGTTTCGGGCGATTGACATTTTCATGAGGCAGGTCGCGCCGATAGGCTTCTTTCAGCACATACTTCCCACAGCCGTTGCGGATTTTCATCGATGCCGGCATCCGAAGTGCCAGTTCCACCAGCTCATGGTCCAGAAATGGTGGGCGAACTTCGATTCCATTCGCCATGCTGGCCCGGTCGACTTTCACCAGATAATCATCCGGCAATAATACGCGGGTATCCACGGATAGCATCCCATTCACTACATCGCCACGTGGCACCTGCCGGAAATCGCTGCGA
Organism: Zavarzinella sp.; assembly: GCA_041399155.1. Taxonomy (NCBI): domain Bacteria; kingdom Pseudomonadati; phylum Planctomycetota; class Planctomycetia; order Gemmatales; family Gemmataceae; genus Zavarzinella; species Zavarzinella sp. The sequence continues at coordinate 49,571 of JAWKTI010000002.1, read as the reverse complement.
ATGCTGGACTTGGCATCAAAATGACGCAATAAAGGTAGCACATCAGATGAAATCAGCTTGCGACGGATACGCAAAGGGCAATGAGCCAGGCTATTGGCGTAGGCATTGGGTGCTTCTACTGACAGATTCATCAAGGCACTTTTCAAACGTAGCGGTCTTGGCAGCCAATCAATGCGTGGCCAGACCTGACCTGCGATATTCAACAGGGATCGCCGCAGCCAGCGTGGTATTTTCTGCCGCACCTGTTCTTCCATCTCGTCATGGGCATAACGTGGGTAGCCACCGAACACTTCATCGGCACCATCACCAGAAAGCACCACTTTCACGCGTTCTGCCGCCAGTTTCGCCACCAGAAAGGTGGGCACGGCAGAGGTGTCGCCAAATGGCTCATCGTAATACCGGGTCAGTTCTTCCAGCATCTGCACAGCATCAGGCGTCACAATCCGTTCGGTGTGGCGGGTGCCATTGCGGATTGCTATTTCCATCGCATAAGGCAATTCGCTGAAATCCCGTTCCGCAAAGCCAATCGAAAACGTTTCGATCTCTTCCGTGTGCTGGCGGGCCATGCTCGAAACAACAATGCTGGAATCCACACCCCCGCTGAGGAATGCCCCCACTGGCACATCGGCCATCAGGTGGGTACGCACGGCCTCTTCCACTTTGGCGTGGGTTTCCTCCAGCCAATCCTTTTCGTTGCGTTCTTCAGGGAGAAAACGTGGTTCCCAGTAACATTGTGGCGTTGCCTGAAAATTGCCCGGTGTCACCAGCAGCGTGTGACCTGGGCGAAGTTGTTCAAACCCACGAAAGATCGACCGTGGTCCCACCACCATGCCGAAACAGAGGTACTGGTCGAGTGCTTCCACATTGATTTCCCGTGGTACGCGGGCATCGACCAGCATTGCTTTCGGTTCGGAAGCAAACCATAATTGCTGCTGATTGCGGTAGATGTAAAGTGGTTTGATCCCCAGTCGATCGCGAGCCAGAAGCAAGTGGCGTTTTTTTTCGTCCCAGATGGCAAATGCAAACATGCCACGTAATTTGGTGACGATATCGCGTCCCAACTCTTCATAACCGTGGACAATCACTTCCGTATCGCAGTGCGTGCGAAACTGGTGCCCACGACCGATCAACCAGTCCCGCAGTTCGCGGAAATTATAAATTTCACCGTTAAAGACAATCTGGATCGAATTGTCTTCGTTGCCCATCGGTTGGCTGCCACTGGCCAGGTCGATAATCGACAACCTGCGGTGCACCAGGCCCACGCCAGGTCCACGGTAAATACCGGCACCATCCGGGCCACGGTGGGCAATGCGTAAACCCATTGCCTGCAGCAACTTAGGATCGACAGTTTCGTGAATATCTGCGCTTAAGTAACCAGAAATTCCGCACATGATGTTCGCCCACGTGGGGTCATTCCAGGTGGGTACCCATTCGTTTCTAAAAGTTCAGTATAGAACCTGAAAATTGTGGAATACCAGTTAAAAACAGCAATCATGAAGTTGTTATATTTTTACTCTGATATTCAAACAGCCGACAGTGTTCCACGTGGAACACTGATGTTCAATTAAGTGTCAGATTATTATTGAGCCTGGACACCATCAACAAATTGTTCGGGAAGTAATGTTTCTATGCGATAGAAACTGACTTTACCCAGAAAGTAGACCCAGATACTTTCCAGTTGCTGTTGATCCCACGTGGGGGAAGACTGTTCCCACCAACGGTATTGTTCTTCTGTGACAAAAAATTCTTCCTGATATTCATTAAACGCAGGCACCGAAATGCCCAGTTGTTCTGGGGAAAGTGGTGCGGCAAATAAATTGTCTGCCGGAAACAGCATCGCGATGCACTCCCGCAGCATGATCGGATTGTAACGGGCCACCGACTCACGGTGCAGTGCAGTTAATTCTGCTTCTACCAGCGACAAATCATAGAAAAGTTTTTCTGGATACACTCTCTGGCGATCGTCCGAATTCATGTAATTTGGGGCAAATTTGGGAAAGCGATAGTACGAATCAGCACCACTGTAGATGACGGCACGCACAATCAGGTAGGTGGGGCTGCTCATTCCACATCAATCTCAACCACCTCATAGGGTGGCAACTGATTTTCCAGACGTATACGTTCAATTTCCGAATATTCATTTTTCAGTGCTTCAGCATGATTTCTGGAATAGGTACCTCGATGCGGTAAACCCATTTGTTGTCGGTATAACGAAATCAGTCGTTGGCATTCCTGGTCTGCTGCTTCCCGATTGCGATAGACCTTCTGAACCTTACCCCCTTCGTGGGCAGCATGATAATACTGATCATCGTACGACCAAACGATTTCCATGATGGCGTATGCAGTCTTGTCCGGGTCGCGAGCCACCACATCGTGAAATTGCAGCCGATTCAGACCCTGCCACAGGTGGTGGGTCTGTTCAGGAGAACGTGGCAGCTCTTCGTACCACTTCGCCCAATCTGCAATGTCTGTTGAATCTGGTGGCGACAGCCCGGCATCCTGCAACCAGTCCCGCAGGATGGGTATTGGAAAGGTTGTCAAATGGTGTAATGTGGTGCCAAACCAGAACGGGTTCCATTGGGCACGCACCGCAGATTCGCGTTGCAGACAATCGGCTTCTGCATCGGCAGCATTTTCATAATGAGCAATGACCCGCTCTCCTGGAGCACGTGCAAAGACTTTTTCATGCACATACAGCCAATTTCGCTGCCGAACAATAAATTGCGTGCGATTTCCCATACTATGTCTCTCAATTGAGACAACTCGTCGTGACTATACAGCACCCGCAGCAATAATTGCCAGAAACTGATCTGGCTTCAAGCTCGCCCCACCTACCAGAGCACCATCGACATCCGGTTGGTGCAGGATTTCTTTGGCGTTATCAGCTTTCACACTGCCACCATACTGAATCAGAAGCTGGTCAGCGGCAGCCTGACCAAACAGTGCCGCAAACCGTTGGCGGATAAAGAGATGCGCGGATTGTGCCTGTGCAGGTGTGGCGACCTTGCCGGTGCCAATGGCCCACACCGGTTCGTAGGCAATCACCACCTGTGCGGCCTGTGCGGCAGACAAGCCAGCCAACCCTGCCGACAATTGAAAGTTCAGTACCGCTTCGGTCTGCTGGTTGGCTTGCTCACTTTCCAGTTCACCCACACAGAAAATGACCGACAGCCCAGCGTTGGTGGCTGCGTGCACCTTACGGTTCAGGAACAGGTCTGGTTCTACCAGGCCATGTCGACGTTCGCTGTGCCCCACAATCACGTATTTGCAGCCCACTTCCAGAAGCATCTGTGGAGAAAGTTCGCCAGTGTAAGCACCTTCTTTGGCAAAATGGCAATTCTGGGCACCAAGTGCCAGCGATGTGCCCTGAATGGCACCGCCCACCGACGATAACCAGACACTGGGTGGGCAAACTGCCACCTGCACGTTGGCTGGGCAACTCCCACCCGCAACGGCTTTCGCCAGATCTACCGCCTGTGTGGCAGTGGTGTACATTTTCCAATTTCCTGCAATGAACTTCTTCCGCATGAATTTTCCTTGTGGTGAATCCTGATCCGCAAAGCGGTTATTTTAGGTGGTTGATTACGGATTGTTCTGGAATTGCACGATTTTTCTGCCACGCGCATCATCAGGCGGCTGATACTGAGCACCTACGGGTATCCGCTTCGAACGACACGAAGCCAGAACAGGATATCGTGATCTAACCGCCTTTTCTCTTTTGAGACAGTTTTACTCTTCTGGATTGCCCGTTCAGTCTTGACTTTCATCCCACAATGGAGCGTCTCGGTGGGTTGAACTCACTTACCATGGTCCGGTAGCGAATAAGCCGATTTTTCTGCTTGTAGGGGCAGATTCGCCATGGGCGATTTCCCACAAACAACCGATCAGTGGCATTATGCCACCTGTAGCGAGTCTGTGTGGGGAATTTTTGGTGCCTAACCCGCAAAATCACTGCAGACTTGACCTCCCACCCTAAAGTAGAGTGTCGGAGACAACAAATCTGTCAGTAATGGCAGATGCGCTGGGAGATGGGGCCAAAGGAATTGCACCAGTTGGGTGGGATAGTTTTCCACAGGGCTGGCATCAAACTGCGGGACAGTTTTGAATTTCGCAAAATGGGTAAAGCAACGAGCTGCACAAAGATGAAAACAGTTTCAAAAACCATTTTTTTTGGCTTGTGTACCTTTGCCGGTGGCGTGGTGGGTAGCAGCATCTGGAATATGCCGGCCAATGGCTTAAATGCTGGTAATCGTCCTGCACCGGAACCAGTAGTCACGCTGACCTCGTCTGGCGATGCCACGGGTGCGTTAAACGACCGGTTTGAGGCAGTTGTCCACAAACTATCCCCCTCTGTGGTGTCGATTGAGGCCACCAAGCCACCTGCACCGGGCAAATTGAAGCCCACCGAAGAATCTGGTTCTGGTGTGATCGTGGAACTGGAAGGCTTGGCGGGGCGGTATGTGATTACCAACAATCACGTGATTTCCGGTGCGAAACCGAATCAGATTGTGATTCACTTCCATAACGAAAAGATTATCAACCCAACCCGCGTGTGGGTGGATGCAGAATCCGACCTGGCTGTCATGGAAATTGATGCCAGCCTGGGACAGCCCGCACTGCTGGGCGACAGTGATCGCAGTCGGGAAGGGAACTGGGTGCTGGCCTTCGGTTCGCCGTTCGGGCTGAATCGCACCGTTACCCATGGCATTATCAGTGCCCGCGACCGTGGACAGGTCAGCCTGGGCAGCAGCATCCGCATTAAGAACTTTTTGCAGACCGATGCCGCCATCAACCCAGGTTCCAGTGGGGGCCGCTGGTCAATATGCAGGGTGAGGTGATTGGTATAAATACCGCAATTGCGTCCCACTCTGGCAGCAACAGTGGGGTGGCGTTCGCCATTCCTGTAAATATGGTGAAACGGGTCGCACGCCAACTGATTGAGCGTGGGGCGGTAAATCGGGGTTATCTGGTGTCCAGCTTACGGAAGGGATTGCCGCACGTGAAGCCGCCCGCCTGGGGCTGGACGAAGTCCGTGGGGCACTGGTGGAAATTGTTTACCCGAACACGCCCGCAGCAACCGCTGGCCTGAAAGTTTCTGACATTATTCTGTTTGTCGATGATGTGAAGATTCTGAACGAGAACCAACTGATCAATCTGGTGGCAGCAATGCCTGCTGGCAAAAAATCGCGATGAAAGTCTGGCGGAACAAGCAAATGGTTGATGTTCAGGCTGAAGTGGGCGACTGGCAACGTGCAAAAACCGAATTAACGAAATAAGCCAATTTAGCAATATTGCGATTCAATAATATTGAAGGTTTTTATTCTTTCGCCACTTTCCGTGCCGTCTGAAAGCTCCACAATGCGTGCAGTATCAACATTGCAGCCAGCACCCAGATGATCCCACGGATAATGAACAGGGTATTTTTGGCCTGCTTCCCCAGCACTGGCAAAGTTTCATTAAAATCGTGCAGACCGCTTTTCACCTTGGCCAGCGACTCTTCTTGTGCCGCCAAACGACCATCAATCCGTTCTTCAATCGGTGTTACCGATTTGTGCAGTGCTTCCGCCAGTTTCGAACTGGAATCCAAAGCCGAGGAATATTTATCCCGATTGTCGACTACCACCTGGAGCTGGGTTTTCATTTGTTCCATAATCGCAGCTGATTTCGACAGTGATTGCAAAAACAGTGGAAACTGCTCGGAGGTCTGCTTGAGTTCTTTACTGGATTGCCTTAATGTGGTACTGACGGCATCCAGTTGCTTCATTGCCTGCATTACCCGGACAATCTGGTTGCCGATCTGTCCGAAAGATTCGATCAGATCTGCCAGCCGTGTGGGGGTGTGTTGAAACGCTTTTTCCAGTGAATCCTGATTATCGATGACTGCTTTCAGTGATTGTTTGGTGAGTCCCAGGCTTTTCACCCCTTCATCCAGAGCTGTCTGAACTGCGGGCAGATTCTTTTTCATCGCATCAATCTGGGCCCGCCCCGCCTGGGAGCCTTTTTGTGCCTGCCGCAGGCCTTCTGCCACTTTGGGTGCATCCGGCCAGAAAGGCTTGGTGGAAACCTTCGGCTTGAAATTTTCAATCGTAATCACCGGATAGGTATAGCCACCCGCACTATCCACTTGTTTGGCGGTCGATTCCAGCGAGGATTCCAGCCCAGCCATCCCATCTTTCATCGCGTCCAGTTGTTCTTCCTGAAACAGTTCCTTCAGCTTCACAATCCCCAGCTCAAACTTATCCAGACTTCCATACACTTCTTTGGCAGTGGCCAAGCTGGGTGGCACAGTGGTCGCCAGTTTCTTTAACTGTTCCTGTTGAACTTTCATTTCGGCCAGGGCGGTTTCCAGTTTCGTCTGCTGTTCTTTATTGGCCAGCTTGGTAGTCTGTTCCATGAAATCAGCGAAGCCTCCCACTGCTTTCGCCAGATTTTCGAGTTGTTTGGCATCGACATCGGTTGAAAACTTCCGCAGTGAAGACGCACTTTCATCAAGCAATTTCACCAGATTGGCTAATTGCTCGAAATCGAGTGGCTGTTTTGTGATGATATCAGCATAAACTGCCGTCTGTTCGCGCAATTTGCGGGTGGTTTCCTGCCAGTCCGACTGCCGTAACGAACTGATCTGCTGTTGGAAACTGTCCAATTGATCTTCCGTGCCGGAACCGATCTTGTGGATGCCCAGAAACGATTCTTCAATCCGTGTCGGGTTGGGCAATTCGAAGCCTAGTACTAGCAGGCCAAAGCCCAGTAACAATGAGAGAAATCGCAAGACTAACGCCGACATTTTTCGTTCCTTTGTGGGAGGTATTCCAGGGTGTTATTTTACCGGACATCCACCGTTCGATGGAGGCTGATATCCCACGACTTCGGAAAAAATAGGGCTTTCAAAGCATCAATTCGCAAAAATATCTACAAAACAAGGCAAATTCAGCCAAATTTCAGTTGACAAGGTATCGTTCGTTCCTTAAGTTCGCATTAATGGTTTGATGATAACCACGCTATTTTTAACGAGGAATGTTCATGGCTAAGAGCGTCAAAAACGCAAAACCGGCAGCGAAACCAGCAGCGAAGTCTGCTAAACCGGCAAAGAAAGCATTAACCAAAAGTGAACTGCTGGATGCCATTGCTGCAGCTACCGGTAAGACCCGCAAAGAAGCGGGCGAGTTCTTCAATGCACTGTCGACCATCATGGTCCAGCAACTCAGCAAGAAAGGCCCCCGTGCCTTGATCCTGCCTGGTTTGTTCAAAGTCAGTGCGATTGAAAAACCAGCGACCAAAGGTGGGCAGCAGAAACCCAACCCATTCAAGCCTGGCGAAATGATGATCACCAAAGCCAAACCTGCTACGGTCAAATTGAAGGCACGCGCTCTCAAAGCGTTCATGGAAGCCATCAGCTAAATCGTTGATCATTCCATTTGCGTGGGCAGTTTTCACCACGTTCTGTACAGTATTTATTTCACTGTTACAGCACAGGTGATATCAATTTTGCAAAAAAATCCAAAAAAGTTCAAAATTCTGTAACCTCTTTTCCAGCAGACGCTTGCGCACGCATTTTTCTGAAAACCAAGGCGAATTTGCCAACAAAATTTTGCTGGACAAAGTTCACGAGGATATATTAATATGTAAGTGGAATAAATTCCATGCTTTGATGTTCTTTGACAATCTGTTTTTGTGTTCCATTGTAACCCGCTACTGTTGCATGGCGGGGATAGATGAGAGCGTTGTCATTACTTTTCAGAGAAGTTCAGCTAGGGATGCCGGAATGAATCCTGTCATTCCGATCCGTGGTACTGTTGTCCCACTGGGGATTGAAAATAGAACAGTTACTTACTCTCTGCACTGGGAAGGGATAGTACGCCTTTCCTGGTGTAGCTTTTTTGCGATGGATATGTGATGAGCCAAAAAACCTGGGGTGGGCGATTTCGGGTGCCAACTGCCAAACTGGTAGAAGACTACACCGAATCGATTTCATTCGATAAACGCCTATACCGTTTCGATGTACTGGGGAGCCAGGCGCATGCCCGCATGCTGGCCCACGTGGGGCTGTTGACGCACGAAGAAGCTGAGACGATCTGCACCCACCTGGATGAAATCCGTGCGGAAATTGAAGCCGGCAAAATGACGTATCATCATTCGCTTGAAGATATTCATACCCACATTGAGAGTGCACTGATTGGCAGAATTGGCGACCTGGGCAGAAAGCTGCACACCGCACGCAGCCGCAACGATCAGGTGGTCACTGATCTGAAATTGTGGATGCTGGATGCCACGGATACGTTAGTGGAAGAAGTGCAGCAACTCCAGCGGGCCTGGCTGGAACTCGCCGAAAAAGATCGCACGGTAATTCTGCCAGGTTACACCCACCTGCAGCGTGCACAACCGGTGCTGGCAGCCCATTATTGCCTGGCCCACGTGGAAAAGCTGCAACGGGACTGCGAACGACTGCTCGACTGCCGGAAACGTGTTGCCATCCTGCCGCTGGGTGTGGCTGCTTTGGCTGGTACCTCCCTGCCGATCGATCGTCATTTTGTTGCAGAGCAGTTGGGATTTGCCAGCGTTACCCGCAACAGCCTTGATACTTCCAGCGATCGCGACTTTGCTGCGGAGTTCGTTTTTGCCCTGTCGATGATCGCTATCCACCTGAGTGCGTGGTGTGAAGAATGGATTCTCTGGACAACCACCGAGTTTGAAGCGATTGCGTTGCCAGACGACTTCTGTACTGGTTCCAGCATTATGCCCCACAAAAAGAACCCGGATGTGCTGGAATTGACCCGCGGCAAAACCGGGCGGGTGCTGGGCAATTTAACCCATCTGCTGATGCTGCTGAAAGGCTTACCCACTGCCTATAATCGCGATCTGCAGGAAGACAAACCAGCCATTTTCGATGCGTTCGATAACGTGCTGGCAGCACTCCGCGTGGCAGCACCGCTGGTACAGGCCGCCCAGTTTCGTAAGGATCGCATTATCGCCCGACTGGAATATGGTTTTCTGGATGCCACCACGCTGATGGAATTTTTTATCAAGAAAGGCGTTCCGATGCGTACCGCCCACGAAGCAGTGGGGCAATTGGTGCGGCACTGCGAAGAAAATTCCCTGAGGTTAAACCAGCTTCCACTGGAGCAGTTTCAGCAGTTTTGCCCAGGTGTTTCAGAAGAAGTGTACCAGGTGCTGGGCGTTGAAAATGCGTTAAATGCCTTCTGCAGTTATGGTTCCACTGCACCACATGAGGTACAGAAACAACTGACCTTCTGGCAGGAACAACTGTCCGCAGCGGCAGAATTGAAAGCACCTCAGGCGGGGAATGCCACGAAATAACCCACTGGTGCGGGTCCTGCTTCGAAAAATCGTTGTACAATAAGCGACAAATGTACTCGAACGTTGCTGCCTAAAGCAACGTGCACTTGCAAAGAGCAACCGTTCTTTATGTCGGATTCTGCATCGTCGCATGCCCACCCGCGACACCCACAACATTTCTGGCTGTGGGTCATGTGTCTTACCGGGGTCGATTATTTCAGCACCCTCGGTTATCAACCTGCCATTGCTTATCGTAGTGCAGGATTATTGGCACCTTTTGCTACGGTAGTGCTGGTCTGTATCACCCTGTTTGGGGCACTTCCACTCTATCGATATGTGGCATCTCGTTCGTTTTCCGGCCAGGGTTCGCTGGGCATGCTGGCCCGTCTGGTGAGTGGCTGGCCTGGCAAAATCCTTGTGCTGACCCTGCTGGGTTTTGCCGCCACCGATTTTGTGATTACGAAAACATTGTCGGCGGCAGATGCTTCGCAACACTTGTTACACAATCCGGTGCTGAAGGGGCAACTGCCTGATAGCTGGAAAGAAGGCACCCTCCCACAAGTGCTGGTAACAATGTTCTTTCTGATGCTTCTCGGTTCGGTATTTATGCGCGGATTTCGTGAAGTGATTGGTTTGGCTGTGGGTATTGTTGGCCTCTTTCTGGTGCTCAATCTGGTCGTTGTGGGCAGCGGATTATTGTTTCTCATCGACCATCCCGAACGGATTCAGGCGTGGTTTCATAATGTCCGCGTGGGCAACTGGTATCTGCACGATACACCGATCCGCGGTACGGGGTTATTCACCACAATCGTTGTCTGCCTGCTTTTATTTCCCAAGCTCGCTCTGGGGCTTAGCGGTTTTGAAACGGGCATTGCTGTGATGCCACTGGTGAAAGGTGAAGAGGGCGACACTGCAGAACAGCCTACTGGGCGGATTCGCAACACCAGAAAATTACTGCTGACAGCAGCTTGCATTATGTCGGTGATGCTGATGAGTTCGTCGATGGTTGTCACTATTCTGATCCCACCGGGCGATATTACACCGGTGAGTGCGACTGGCGAGCCACCTGTCGATGAAGCGGGCAAACCAATCAAGAACCCAGAAAAATGGCCATCCCCACCTGCTGCGGGGCGTGCTCTGGCGTATCTGGCGCATGGTGAATCGCCTGATGGCAGGAAAATCTGTGGTTTATTTGGCAGTTCTTTTGGCACATTGTACGACTTCAGCACTATCCTGATTCTCTGGTTTGCTGGTGCCAGTGCCATGGCTGGTTTATTAAACATTGTCCCACAGTATCTGCCGAAGTATGGGATGGCACCTGAGTGGGCATCTGCCATCAAACCTCTGGTGCTGATGTTTACTTCGATTAACTTACTGGTGACATTGATCTTCCGTGCGAATGTGGAGGCCCAGGGTGCCGCCTATGCTACGGGTGTGTTAGTGTTGATGTTCAGCGATGGGCTGTCGAGTGTGATTGATATTTTCCGCAATCGCAAAGGGAGCAGGTGGCAACGCCTGCACAAAGGCTACATCATCATTACATTTGTGCTGCTTTATACCCTGGTCGATAACATCATCGAAAAATCAGCGGGGATCAAGATCGCAGCCTGCTTTATTCTGACCATACTGGTGCTGTCACTGACATCGCGGATTTTGCGATCCCGTGAACTGCGATTCAAAGGGTTTGTGATACCAGATGTGACTTCGAAACTACTGTGGGATGCGATTCGTCACCTGGAAGCCTCCATTCTGGTGCCCCACCGTCCAGGCCAGCGATCACTGGAAGAAAAGGAAGCGATAGTCCGCAAAGAGCACCGTATCCCACCGGAGTTGATGATTACCTTCATTGAAGTGGAAAAATCAGACCCAAGTGAGTTCATTCAGCAACCCACCTTGCGAATTACGCAGCAGGAAGGGAAGTATGTGATGAAAATCAGTAATGCGGCTTCGATTTCGCACACACTGGCGGCAGTGGCACTGGAAATGAGCAAAGTGGGAGATCGCCCACCGGAGATTCATTTTGGCTGGACGGAAGAATCACCAATGAGCGGCACGCTGGGCTTTCTGTTGTTTGGTGAAGGTAACGTCCCATGGATGGTGCGGGAACTTCTCCGCCGGGCAGAACCGGATACCACTAAACGCCCCCTGATCTTCATCGCCGGCCAGTAACTCATTCCGTTTTTGCTTAGTTTCGAGAGAATATGACCCGTCATCGATTTCTCTGGAATAATTTTCGATCTTCTGGATCAAAGAGTTGGTGAATCATTCTCATGCAGCAATATGGCAGATCCTTCTTACCAACCAGTTGATCGTCGGCCAATTGCTGCCAGAGAGTGGAAGTTCTCCCACCGACTGACAGATGTTCTTGTAAAACTGGGAATTTCCGCCAACGCCATTTCTTTGGCAGGGATGGGCGCTGGCATACTGGCAGGTGGGTGCCTGTATGCCACCGGGCATCTACCGGGAATGTGGTGGCTTTGGCTGTTGGCCGCATTACTGATTGCAGTTCGTTTACTGGCAAATATGCTCGATGGCATGGTGGCAATCGCCAGCAATACCGCTTCCAAAGTGGGTGAATTGTACAACGAATTACCTGACCGCATTTCAGATAGTTGTGTACTCATAGGGTTAGGTTATGCTCATGGTGGCAACAGTACCCTGGGGTATATTGCTGCTCTGGTTGCACTGTTCACAGCATATCTCCGAACGGCAGGCAAGGCTGCAGGTACGCCCCACTACTATTGCGGGCCGATGGCAAAGCAACATCGCATGGCAGTCGTGATTGTAGCCGCTATTTATTGTGCTTTCCCACGCGCGTTGGTCTGGCACCATGAAAGCTATGATCTGCCCGCAATTGCTCTGATGGTGATCGTCATCGGTTCAGCAATCACCAGTTTCAGGCGACTGTGGCGAATTTCACATCAACTTCGGGAAGCCCCACAATGATCCAGTATTTTGAAAAGCACTTCCCGGTGGTGTATGATGCGAAAACAACCTTTCTAATCGCATTTCTGGTTCTGTTATTTATCATCAGCTATCTGATTATTCAAATATTGAAGCGTGGCACCAGCATCAGTCGGACATTGGTGCAGGAACTGCAGCAACGTTATCGATCCTGGCTGATCCTGGCACTGATTATTCTGATTCCGATTATTGTTCACAAATCTGCCACGATTGCTGCCATTACTCTGCTTAGTTTGCTCTGTTACCGGGAGTATGCCCGCGCAACAGGACTTTTTCGCGAACACCTCGTCAGTGGGGTGGTGGTTTTGGGAATCCTGCTGCTGAACTTTGCTGCATGGGATGAATGGTATCGCTTTTTCGTAGCAATCTTTCCTCTGTCGATCAGTTGCATTGCCATCGTGGCAATCTGGAAGGATCAACCCAAAGGGTATATCCAGCGAATAGGCATGGCAACGCTGGGTTTTGCACTGTTTGGAAGCTGTCTGGGGCACCTGAGCTATCTTTCTAATGATGATAACTACCGAGCCATTCTCATTCTGATTTTTCTTGCAGTGGAACTGAACGATATCGCAGCCTTTACCGTGGGTAAGCTATTCGGCAGGAATAAACTGCTGCCCCACACCAGCCCAAACAAGACAATTGAAGGCGCGGTAGGTTCGATCTTTTTCACCACACTCTTCGTATTCACCGTGGGGTATTATGTGTTTGAAAACACACCCCTGCAACATCCTCTCCACCGCTTGTTCATGGGGCTGATTATCAGCATGCTTGGGCAATGCGGCGATTTCATGCTTTCGTCTGTCAAGCGTGATATCGGCATCAAGGATATGTCGTCTTTGATACCTGGCCATGGAGGCTTGCTGGATCGGTTTGACAGTATTATTCTGGTGGCACCGGCGATTTTCTATTACCTCAATTATTTCATGGGTGTGGGCAATCACACACCAGCAGGTTCACTCTAAGGAGTTCGCACTATGCAGGATTGGCAATATCAACCAGCACGCGATGTTGCCCTGCAATCGGGTTCGGCACTCAACAGCATGCGCCGAGAGCCAGGACTGTTTACCACCAGCCTGAACTGCATGATCGGCATGTTTACCCGGCAGTACCTGCGGGTATTTCATCGTTGTACTTTCCATGGTCTCGAAAATCTGCCAAAAGTACGGCCCTACATTCTGATTGCCAACCACAGTAGCCACCTGGATGCATTCGTATTGACTTCCGCACTGAAAGCATCGGTGCGGGCAATTACCTATCCGGTTGTTGCGGGGGATCATTTTTTTCAAACGTCGTGGCAATCATTGCTGGCCACACGGTTGTTGAACGCTCTGCCAATCTGGAGATATCAGAATTGCCACCGCACGCTGCTGGAGATGCGTGATAAACTGTTGCAGGAAAACTGTTGTCTGATTATTTTTCCGGAAGGCACCCGAAGTCGCACTGGGGAAATGGCCCCTTTCAAGGCCGGATTGGGTATGCTGGTGGCAGGTTTGCCCGTGCCAGTGGTGCCGTGTTACCTCAGCGGGTGCTTTCAGGCTCTGCCACCTGGTAAGAAAATGATCCGGAAAGGTACGATCAAACTCATGATAGGCCCACCACTCGATTTTCAGCACCTGCAGCCAAACCGTCAGAGCTGGTCAGCGATTTCACAACAATGCGAACAGGCAGTACATTGTTTAAAGGAAAGTTTTCAAAAGGACTTCTCCCGATGAAATTTGCAAGTCTCTTTGAATAATTCAAATTCACCCCTGCGTGCCTGACATGTAAAACGGTGCGTCAATCATATTTGTGATAAAATCCTCATTATTCGGCCGCACCCACAAATACAATGGAATTATCTTTCGAGGAGTGAGACATGTTTTTTTCCGAACTTTCCTTGATTGCTGTCCGTTTTGTGGTGGGTGGGGCCTTTGAAGCGACCGGTATTCCGGTTAACGGTGGTCGAGCGTTTAATTTCATTTTCGAACGCTTTAACGACCAATCACAACGGCTGCCAAAAACCCTCACGTGGGTCACTGAGCGAGCCTGGAAGACGCTGGAATTAACGCTTGCGGGCGATTCGATCTGGCACAACATCACCAAACGGGCCGATGATCGAACCCTTGCGGAACAGCTAAGGCTGGCACTGTTAAATGTGCCTTTTGACCCCACGATCGAAGATAAACAGGCGTTTTTTAAGCAATGCCTGAAAGAAATCCGGCACCTGAACAAATCGAAGGCTCTGCGCGGTGCGATTATTGGCGCGTCGGAGTTAAAGCAGCACGAACAACAAATGGCTCAATTCACCGACCCCACCTCTGTATTGCATGCAGAATGGGTGTCAGCAGACCAGATCGCCAGAAAACTGGAAGAAGCCGGCCAGCAGTCGTTGCCACGTTTCCTCCGTTTTCGCAGTGGGGAAATACCGTTTCTCACCATTGCGGTGCGTTACTACTTTCGGCGGGCCATCGAAGAAGATCGCGAGCTGTTTCAGGGGATGACATTTGCCCGCCTCGAAGCAAGCCAGCAGGCACAGGAAAACCATTTTCAGCAATTACTCATGGTGATGGATCAGCACCAACAGGTGCTGGAGCAGCACTTGCAGGCACTGACCGAACTGGCTGAAGCCACCCACAAAGGGGTGCTGCGGATCGAAGACGAAATGCAGTCCCAATCCGCGGAAAACCGTGCCTTCTACGAAGAAGTCCTTCAACGTCTGGATCGTCTGGAGATCCAGGGAACGGAAGTGAAGCCGAATGATGGGATGTCGATCCGTTCGGAAGATGAACGGCAGAAAGTGCGGGAGTTTTTAGCCGAATATCGGGCCATGTCGGAAAGCGAACGTCGAGAACGGCCTGCCTTGTTGAATGCAGTGGCAAAACTTGAGTTTGCCGCAGGGGATTTCGAACAGGCTCAGGAAGATTTTTCCATTCTTCCCGAACTGCTATTGGAAGAAGACGACCTCGCCCAGGCCCACTTCAATTCTTATCGCGTGGCTCTGGAACGTGCGGCATCATCGAACAGCACCAGCGATTGGGAGCTTGCCTTAAAAGAATTACTCTGTGCGGTGGAACTGAATCCGGGCCTGATGCCGTTTGATATGCGTAAGTATTTACCAGATAAGATCTTAGGCGCAGGCGGCTTTGGCGTAACCTTCTTATGTCGGCACCGCGAACTGGAAGACCATGTGGCGGTGAAAACTCTGCTGGCCGACCAGATGCAGCAACAGGCCGATCAGGTCTTCGCTGAAGGTCGCCTGTTACGCAAAATTGACCACCCAGCAATCATTCGGATGCAGGATTGTGGCTATACCGACCCAGTGAATCAGCAGCGTCCATTTTTAGTCATGGATTATTTTTCAGGCCACACCTTAGAAAGTTACGTGGCTACCAATGGCCCAGTGGATCTGGAAGCGGGGCTTGAGCTGGCGAAAATTCTGGCAGAAGGAATGGTGGCGGCCCACAGTCAGGCGGTGCTGCATCGCGATTTGAAACCCGCCAACGTAATGGTGCGACGCACCCAGGGAGGCTGGCGAGCCAAAATTATCGATTTTGGCCTCGCCTTAAAGCGTGAAACAGTGGAATCGATTTCAAATGCCAGCACCGCACGTCGGAAGACGCTGATGGGAAGTACCATTGCAGGCACAATCGATTACGCCGCACCTGAACAGATGGGGAAACTGCCTGGGGTGCTGCCTGGCCCGTACTCGGATGTCTACGGCTGGGCGAAAACAGTCTGCTACGCACTATTTCAGACACCAAATCCAGGTTCGAGGCACTTCAAAGAAAAATCTGCTCCGGACAGTCTGCGGGAGTTACTGGATAGCTGTCTGGATGATGCACCCAGCTATCGCCCACAATCATTTACGGCGGTGCTCGCCAAGTTGTTAGAGATCTCTCATGAAATGGCACCCAAACTGGAGGTAGAAACCCGGAAATCAGTTCCGCCACCGTTGCCTCCGAAGCTCGACGCACCAAAACTACCCCCACTTCCCCCACCACCTCCGCCAGTTCAAAAAACAACACGGGAAGTGGTGCAGTTTCGCTTTTTTTGCCCACCAGAACCGGTGGTGCGGAAAAATGTACTCTGGGTGGAAACCAGCAACCAACAGGAACTGGAAACCAATATTCTGAAAGTCTACTTAAATGGTAAGTATTGGGGCGAAGGCAGTCTGCTTACCGGATTCGATCTGAAAGCCGACCTCCCACCTGGAAAGCACATGGTGGAGGTTGCCTGGTGGGCCAACAAACTGGAAGTAGACCGAAAAACGTTTAAGGGGGTCTTTCCCGAAGATGGGGAGTATGTAATCCGGTTTAATTTTGTGAAGGATCTGGAATTTCGATTATCCGGCCCCAAAGAAACGATGAAAAAATGTTCGATTGAAGTGCTGCAGCGTCCATAAACTTTCCGTCGTAGAACAAAACGAAGAGTTGAGCATGAGCCCGTTGAAAATCGCTGCCGCCCAGATTCCCGCTAATCGTGGCGATCTCGACGGCAATTTGCAAGAACACATCACTGCAATTGAGGTGGCAGCACGTCACCATGTCCATTTTCTAGTGTTTTCTGAACTTTCTCTCATGGGTTACGAGCCTTAAATGTCAGAAAACTGTGCGTTTAGCCCCTCCGATGACAGTGTGGCCGCCATTTCAAACCTGGCGAAGCACCACCAAATGCAGATCGTGGTTGGATCGGCAATTCAGAACCAGCAATCGAAGCCATATCTGGGCGCCTTCGTATTCAGTGACCATGGAACGGTCGATATCTATGCCAAAATGCATTTAGGTGGGAACGAATCAGACTATTTTACGGCTGGGACGACACACAAGTATATTGAAACCCACGGCGAAACTATAGGCCTTTCAATCTGTGCAGATTCATCGAAAAGTTCCCACCCAGCGGCATACGCAACAGCGGGGGTTTCTGTGTACGCTGCCAGCGTCTTCCTGAATAACGAATGGTACGCCACAGATACCCCACGATTCCCACGGATAGCCGTGGAGCATGGCATGCTGGTGGTGATGGCTAATCAGGCTGCATCCCGTAGCACCCTTGCATCGGTGGGTAACAGCACCATCTGGGGTCCGGATGGTGCTGTGCTCGCACGAGTCGCCGGAGACGAGCCAGCCCTGGTTGTGGCATCTAGAACCACTAGTGGATGGCGTGGACTGATGGTGCCAATAACAATTACAAAGTAAAGCACTTTCAATATTAGAAATTACCAAATATTTCCGGGAACCCTACATGGGAATCTCAGAGCCATAGGCCCGGTGAGAATAAAAATAAAATGATGATGCCCTAATTTGGCAGTTGTTGAATAGTGCGGATTGCTTTTTTTGCCAGTTCCCGAATCTCTTCTTCCCGATCAGTACGGGCAATAATATCCAGTTTCTCAATAATATTCTTCTCTTCTAAATAACGTAAAACAGCAGATTTTTCTGGCCCCTTCTTTTTCTCCGGACTGATTAATTCCATCGGTTTCAGCAGTTCATCAAGCGGGTTATTTCTTGGAACTTCGCGTTTTTGTGCCGTTAATTCAATGTTTCGCACCGCACCCAGCCTGATATTGGAATCGGCATCGTCTATCAGCCTTAATAAAGCTTTCCCCAATTTCTCTGGAGAATCGTTGCTCCATTTAATCAGAGATATCGCGCTTCCGATGTTGAATAAATTTCGGGACTGTCGTTCCTTCGTTCTCTGTTCTTCAGATACGCCAGATGTAAGCACTGTTTCCGGTTGCTCCCGCATTTGCACGAGATACTTCAGATAAACTGTCAAATCGTCTGTCATGCGAAACTCTGCGTATCTGGCAGAATGCCGGACTTCCAGGTGGGGATATTTCTTTGCTTCAGCAACTAGTGTTTTTGACTGTGCATTTCTTGGGTAATAACGGCCCAACAGGTAAAGGCAATCGCAGATTATCCCCAAATCTTTTGACTGAATCCCTTTGGCGATAATCGGGAACCCTGCATCAGGCAATTCAGGAAACATTAACAAGCTAGCATGCGCCTGATATCGGACAAATTCTTCCCGATCATGGATTGCCTCAATCAATTCTGTGGGACATGGTAGTTTTTGTTTGAAAGAGATCATTCCCAAAGATTCGACTGTAAATTGCCGTACTTTCGCGTCATTTTCGTGTTGCACCATCTTTCTTAACATGGGCAGCACCTGACGAACGGTTTTTAAATCTGCATATTGGTTCCAGAAAATGACCGCTTTCAGTCGTTCCTCTGCAGTATCACTGTGTAACTGCTGTTGCATTTTCTGAATTTCGCTTGCGGCAGGTTCAGAAAGCTGTCCACACAAGTTGTTGCAAAAAGAGAATAACACAAACAAAGAGACCATATTCACCAAGTACCCTCCAGTGAGCTTCCAACGAACGGATGAAGCGAAGAGGAAATTGCTGTTAGTGTACAACTCCATCAATAATATTTGGAGGGTGATGATTCTGCAGTGCCACTAGCTGGTGTGCAGTTATGAAGCAATCACCTACAGCTACAGACACCCCCATGGGAACGTTCAAGACCTGGCTGTACTGCCTGCAGCCACTAATTCCAATTCCACATGGACTACACCCACCATTTATCAAATTGCGCTGACATTCGTACATGTGTCAGTGTTCCACGTGGAACACTGAAAATTGTTTGAATGTTAAAATAACCGCCATGTTCGGCTTTATCTCATGAATTCTTCACTCATTTTCTTCACATAATCACTCATTTTCGGATTATTGGGTACAACGGAACCACTTGAGGATGGGTAATT
Organism: Zavarzinella sp.; assembly: GCA_041399155.1. NCBI lineage: Bacteria > Pseudomonadati > Planctomycetota > Planctomycetia > Gemmatales > Gemmataceae > Zavarzinella > Zavarzinella sp. The sequence goes on along the minus strand of JAWKTI010000002.1, from coordinate 30,569 downwards.
TGGGAAAGAAGTAACGACTGCTTGCTAAAATTGTCTGAAGAGTTTAATGTGAAGAAAGACGAAATACGCCCACATAAGCTGTTTCGTTTCGCTGGTCTACTTAACAGGTATATTCGTGAAAACCGTTATTATTTGTTTATTTGTTGCAATCGGCATCACCCCACTTCAGGCGGCACCGATTCAGTTTGGCAGAACGCCCGATATTTCTCCCAATGGAGATACCATTGCGTTCAGCTATCAGGGGGATATCTGGACCGTTCCTGCCAGTGGTGGCGTGGCACGGGCGATTACCCAGCATAGTGCCCACGAATATTACCCATCGTTCAGTCCCGATGGGAAAATGCTGGCCTTTTCTTCCAACCGTTACGGCCAGTACGATGTGTTTGTCGTTTCGGCGATGGGGGGACGACCCACACGCTTAACATTTGATTCCGCTACCGACATTGTCAGTGGCTGGTCGAATGATGGCAAATCGATCTATTTTCTCTCCACAAGAGAAGTCACTTACCCTTCCACACCTGCGTTGTATGAAATCCCCGTAACTGGTGGTTTTGTCCGCAAACTTCCCTACCTGGAAGCGAAGGAAATTGCGGTGCACCCCACCACAGGTAATGTGGTGATTACTCGTGGCAGTGGCACATGGTATCGACAGGGCTATCGTGGGTCTTCCGATGATGATCTGTGGCTGGTTACCAAAAATGGCGACCAGGCAAAACTGGTCACTCCGTTCGAAGGCCAGGACAGCAGCCCGATGTGGCACCCGAATCGGAAAACGCTGTACTACGTCTCCGAAGTCAATGGTTTGTCCAATATCGTTTCGCAGGAACTGCCAGAAGACTTTTCAGCAGTCAATTCCTCGAAACTGGCCCCACCAAAAAGTGTCACGCAACATAAAGATTACGCGGTGCGCAAAGCAAAAATTGCCCACGGCGGGTCGAAAATTGTTTATGAATGTGGGCCCAACATCTGCCTGCTGGATACCAAGAACGGCAAGCAGCAAGTAGTTACCATTGAAGTATTTGCGGATGATAAATCCAATCCGGTTGAAAAGAAACGCTTTACCGACAACGCCAGCGAATTTGCCCTGAGTGCGGACGATAAAACAGCCGCACTGGTGGTGCACGGCGAAATCTTTCTGACCCCAATGGCTGGTGGCACCACCAAACGACTGACCACCACGCGGGGGATTGAACATGGTATCAACTGGGCACCAGACAGTAAAAGCCTGATGTTCGCTTCCGACCGCAATGGTCAGGAAGATCTGTTGCTGGTTACTATTGATGAACCCAAAGCCACCGATCTCTATTCCGCAAGCAAATACAAGTTAAAATTGCTCACCAATTCTCCAGAAGCAGAAACCAACGCAGCATTTTCGCCGGATGGAAATACCATCGCCTACATCAGTAAAGGGATGCTCTGGACGATGAAAGCCGATGGCAGCAACAAAAAACAGATTGTCTCCACCCCACAGGTGGGTGACTACGACTGGTCGCCGGACAGCAAATGGCTGGTGTATTCAGCATCCGATCCATTTTTTGCCAGCGAACTGTATCTGATACCCGCCGATGGCAGCAAACCCCCACTGAACATTACCCGCTATGCGACTTCCAATATGGATGTCACGTGGGGTGGGGATCATATTGCTTTTCTCAGCCTCCGATCAGGCAATATGGGTGTGTATGCGATTCCGCTGACGAAGCCGTTATCTACTGGTCTGGCCCCACCCAGTTTTTCGGTCCCCAAAGAGTTCGACCTGGACGATATTCACCAGCGAACCAAACGACTGGGCAGTAACCAGGCACGCAATGCGGTGATTTCCAAAAATGGCCGACTGGTGGCCTACCGAGGCAGTACCGGTGGCGATGACTTGTGGCTGGTTTCTGTGACGGGCAATATTAATGTCCGGTTGACTCAAGGGAACCTGGCCCCACGTTACATGCGCTGGACGAAGACGGGCAGCCTGGCATTCCTGGATAAATCGGGTGCCCTGCGGGTGGCCACACCAACGCTGAACAGCACCGCCCCACCTGCCGATCCCAAGACCATCAGTTTTGCCGCTGAAATGAATATTGATCGCGATGTGGAATACATGCAGATTTTTGAGCAGAGCTGGCGAAAACTGGGCGAAGGCTTCTACGATGCCACCCACCACGGTGCGGATTGGAACAAGGTTCGCACCACCTACCGTACAATGGTGCCCCACGTAACTTCGAAAGAAGACCTGTATGCACTGATCAGCCTGATGCTGGGTGAGTTGAACGCCTCCCACCTGGGGATTTCCGGCAGTTCGACATCGCCTGCAGAAACCACTGCGGACCTGGGCATTGAATTCGACCCCACCTACCGTGGGGTGGGGCTGAAAGTGAAGGCGATTCTGGAACGCGGCCCCGCTGATGTGCGTGGCAGCAAATTGAAACCAGGCAGTTTTGTGATTGCCATCAACAAAGTGGCCATCAAAGATTCTGTCAATGTCAGTAGCCTGCTGAATGGCAAAATCAATTCGATGGTGGAACTGCTGGTCGCGGATGATCCCGCCGATCTGAAAACCAGCACCGTTGTGCTGGTACGTGGGGTTTCCAACAGCACTATTTCCCCGCTGGTGTATGATCGCTGGGTGAAACAGAATCAGGAAGCGGTACTGAAAGCAAGTAACGGGAAACTTGGCTATATTCACATCCCCAGCATGGATGATAATGGCCTGGAAAAGTTTGTCCGCTCACTCTACTCCGACCACTTTGACAAGGACGGTATTATTATCGATGTGCGGTTCAACGGTGGTGGTTTCACGCACGACAAGGTGCTGAACTATCTGGGTGCCAGGGAACATACTATTTTCCGTCGCCGTGAAGGTGGGGATGGTCTGGTGCTCCGCAGTGACGATCGCAAATGGACAAAACCCACCACCGTGCTGATCAATCAGCGATCGTACAGCGATGCCGAAATCTTCCCAAGTGCTTACCGCACATTGGGTTATGGAAAACTGGTTGGTGTACCTACAGGTGGGTATGTGATTGGAACCACCAGCACCACACTGATTGATGGCTCGCGTTTACGTCTACCACGGACAGGAGTATTTACCGTGACAGGAACCAACATGGAAAAAGTGGGCGTGCAGCCAGATTTCGTTGTGGAAAACCTTCCCGAACAATCGCAGCAAGGGAATGATGCTCAATTGCTGAAATCGGTCGAAGTGCTTTCCAGCGAAGTGACAAAGTTCAAAAAGAATGCGAATCCGGTGGTAACCACCCCACCAATGCCAATGGCTGTTCCGATGCCAAAAGCAAAGTCAGGGAATCGATAATCATTGCTGGTGTATTCATTAATTTTTCATTCATTATTAGACGAGATGCCACGGTGCCAAAGCCATTATTGATTGACCTGTACCAGCAACTTCCCGAACGAATGCCCGCCGATGACATTGATCTGTGGGCATACGAGATGCGGCAGGCTCTGCGCACTTACCGCAGTGAAGTGCAGACTCGCTATTCCGAAGGCACTTTGCAACGTGCCTTGCAGCACCAGAATGCCGAAATGCGTCGGGCGGCAGTACTGGCACTCAGCCTGGTCGGCACCATGGGTTCAAATCCTTATCTGGCGGCACTCCTGCACGATAAAGATGAAGATACCGCAAAAATGGCCTCGGACGCACTATGGGAACTCTGGTTCCGCGCGGGTTCTGTGGCTGCCACCTCGGAATTGAAGCGGTTGCTGCGTCTGACAGAATCACAGCAGATTCTGGCAGGATTGAACGAACTGATTGATGAAGAGCCGGATTTTGCCGAGGCAATCAATCAGCGGGCAATCGTTTATTTTCAACGTGGGGAATACAAGAGATCGCTCGATGATTGCCACCGCGTGCTCGATTTGAATCAATTTCACTTTGGTGCTATCGCGGGTTCCGGCCAATGTTATTTGCGAATGAACAAACCACGTCAGGCACTGGCGGCATTCCAGAGTGCGTTGTCCGTAAACCCCACCCTGGTGGAATTGAAAGAAGCAATTGAGCATTTGCAGCGCTTGCACCCCGATTCCGACGAAATAAATTAGGTTCCTCTCATTTTTTATTGCCCGGCGTCGGTAACAGCATTCTGTTATTAGCTTGGCTGAATTTTGGGCACTTCCTCGATCTGACTTCAATGTTTAATCCAGGTAGCTTTGTCGACGGAATTTAGGAATGAAACTGGACGTTGGAAGAAAAATGTTGAATCGGTCTTCATGATCCAGTCCAAGATTCAAACACGTAATCTTCTTCTATTGTAGCCACTAGCTAGAGGTGGCGTTTCCTTTTTGAGTATACTGACGAGGAACTGAGTAAAAGTAAACGGGTGAGTCTGGATACCTTTTCCACGATTCTCATCCTGTACAACTTGCCACTCATCTGGTTTACCTTTTGTCAGCCAGAAGTAGTCATTGCCGTTTTCATCATTGCCCCACGGAAGCAAGCCGTTCGTTTCCGGATAATACGAGTAAGGAAACCGATCGGGAAACTCTTTCTTGGATTCCCGATTGATACTGCACACACGAGTGATCGAAGGCAATAGCGAGATGTACTGCGATGTTGAGAACGGATTGTAAACTAGGTAGAAGCCGGCGAAGAGCCCGCTGCCATAAGTGAAAATGAAATCGCGATAGTCCGCCGGTAGTTGAATACCGAGTGAATTTTCAAAGTCTCGCCATTGAGAGAGCGTACCGACCTCAGATGGAGTTGCTGGTGGCGGAATAATGTTTTTTAATAGTGTAAGTGACATGTTGCGTTGCGGTTTATTGGTACTGTGATTGAGCAGCGTCGCGAAAGTGGACGAGTGCAACCGGTCATTCGGGAGGGTTGGGTAACTGATTTAGCAAATTGGGGTGTAAAAAGATGGGTCTTTCTGCGATATCAGGGGTTCTGACAACCAAACATCGCAGGAGACCCAATAATGATTATCCCAGACACATCTTCTTCAATCAACCCCAACTTCCTGTTTGGCCTATTTGATCGACTCGCATCAGAAGTCAATCGTGCTGTACAGGAATGCATGCCGATTCGTGATTTCGAGCAACATGTTCAACAATCGGTTGCTCAAATTGGTGCTTCAGCAATCTCGTTGTACCTGGAAATGCTTGGCGATGGCGACGTGGGAGAAAAGATCCAGACAGAAACAGGTGAAGTGCTTCATCGCAGCGAAGAACCCCGACAACGGTCCATCCGAACGATCTTTGGTGAGCATCGGTTTGAGCAGTATGTTTATGGCGTCGATCTTGGCCGCAAGATGATTTGTATCCTGTGGATGTCATGATTCAGATGCCAGCAAACACATATTCTCCGTGGTTTCGCGAGGTCATGCATTATCTCAGCACAAAGATGTCGTATCAGGAATCATCAGATGTGATTTCTTTGTTGTATCTGCAAAAGAGTCCGGTCGATACTCTGGAACGAAATATCCACAATCTGAGTGAATCTGCAGAACAGTTTCTGAATGAGATCCCAATTCCTGCACCAACAGCAGAGGGAAAGATTCTGGTGGTGAGTGCCGATGCCAAAGGAGTCCCCATGGTTCGCAAGACGAAGGCGATTCCAGCGTTTGATCAACGGTATTTTCCTGGTAATCGGCGTATGGCGACGCTGGCGACCGTATATTCCGTGAATGAATATTTTCGAACGGCTGAAGAGATTGTCGCAGCGTTATTTCGAGAAAACTCGAATCGTGAGGAGAAACGCCCCGAACCGGTGGGCAAAGTGGTTGCGGGATTTTTGTCGCAATGTGATGCGGAGGGTGCTGATCAGAGGCACGCACCACGCGATGGTGTGGGCAGCAGAACAGGTCGAACGTCGCCACCAATCAGGTCAGCCTTTGGTACGGCTGATGGATGGTCAGACCAGTTTGTGGGAAGCATCTGATGTCAATTTCGATTCATACGAAACAATTGATATCCTGGATATCATTCATGTTGCCAGTTATGTGTGGATGCGGCAAAAGTGTTTGAGTCTCACCGTGAACATCAGGAAGCGTTTGCTCGAGACCGCCTATTGAGAATCCTGAAGGGAGATGTGAAAAGTGTGGTTTCGGGAATCCGTCAGAAAGCGACAAAAAGCGAATTGAAAGCAGAAAAGTTAAAGAAGATTAATCAGGTTTGCAACTACTTTGAAAAGAACTACCACCGGATGAGATATGACAGCTATTTGCAGCAAGGGCTGCCGATTGCAACTGGGGTGATTGAAGGGGCTTGTCGGCACCTGGTGATGGATCGAATGTGCCGCACGGGAATGAGATGGAAAACGAAAGGGGCCCAGGCAATGCTACACGCCCGAGCAATTGATCTGGCAGGTCGAACCAGAGATTTTCATATTTACCTGGCTAACCAGGAATACCAAAGAACAGACAGGTTCCGCAAACAGCTCAATCTGTCCCACTTATTACCCTTGCCCGGATGACCGGTTGCACTCAAAGTGGACATGAATCGATTCCTTATCCAATCATTCACTTTGGCCGCCCGCCTTGATTGAATTCAGAATAATCTCTTGTGTGATTAGTGCAACGAAAAACGAGAACATTTAGTCAATCACATTAGATCGATCTTTACCAGTAGTGCACTTGCGCCCAAACGACCGAATTCGTCGTGGAGTTCGGTAAGTCGCATTGGTGGGACGAGGTATCCTTCACCTTCGGCTAGAAGCACATCACCAACATCGATTCGGCGTCGTGCCTCGGCAGACGAAAGTTGAAGTAACCGACTAACGAACCGAATCACTTCGAGCCGATGTGGCCCGACTGAAATCAAACGCAACTCAAACTTTTCAAGGATCGTCACCTTCAAGCCTCCGCTGTTCAGTGGTCGATGTGTTTGCAACTGGTTGCATCCAACTTTTCCAGAATCAATTCCGCATATGAAGTAATTTCTTCGTTTTGAGATTCTAACAGTCTTTCAAAATGAGTTCGATTCGCAGTGAGTAATGCACGCAATTCAACTGCCCAGTTCTCTGCATTTTTTGGACAGGCAGCGCATGAAAATAGGAAAATGATGTCCAATATCTCACTCTGAACAACTATGCTGCTCGTCGCTAGTCGCTCAATCAGGAATGGCAGCGTTGGTACAGAATTTGAGCCAACGTTACCTTGGTGAGAAATCACATTCCAAAGTTTATTTGCAGCGTGCAGGTTCACACGTTCGCAATCACTATTCAGTTCGACGATAAGCGATGGGATTTCTCGCGAATCGAAACCACATGGATGAGAAAATCTTCCCATTTGATTAGATCCAAGCGAGTTTCTAGGCCATTATCCATGCTTCTCATTGTCCGCGCAGGCAGCCTGCGGCTATTCCCCTTAGTATATCGCAATCACGGATGCGTTAACTTGGAGGCGGCCAAAAACCGTTTAATCTAACTGAGATTTATGCAAACTCTAATAGTTAGTCGATGCAATTGATGCCCGCGGGCCCAGAGAAGTCTGCTACAAAGAATCCGTCGAACTGGAATAGCAACTGCACTGGATTCCCGCCTGCGTGGGAATGACGGTTATCGGTGGGTGTCAATTTCTTGGGTAGACTTCAGGATTTCAGCACTGGTTTCCCGGCGGTGCTGGTGAAATGACGATGAATGGCAATCAATTTGCCTAACCTACACGTGCTGGTCGATCAGGATCGGGTTGCCGTCGGGGTCAATTGCGGTCAAGTGGGCGGGGCCAGTGCCCGATTCATCAGCTTCTGCAGTCAGTTGAATCCCCGCCGCCTTCAGGTGCTGCTGAATCTGTCGCACATCGGCAAAATCGGACAAGGTATTGCAGTGCTGATCCCACCCGGGGTTGAAGGTGATGATATTTTTCTCAAACATGCCCTGAAATAGCCCAATTACGTGGTCGCCGTTCCGCATCATCAGCCAGTTTTGCGTGGGATCGCCGCCAAACACCGTAAAACCAAATTTTTCGTAGAAATCTCGGGATGCCTGCAGGTCTTTGACTGCCAGGCTGATGGAAAACGCACCAAGTTGCATGGGAAACCCCTGTTATTTGGGTGTCAATTGTAACTGAAGATTGAAACGAAATCCATCTTTCGTGGGGCGGAGTTTCAATTCCATCTGATCGAGCCCGGTCAGTGCCTGTTCCATGGTGGCTAATTCTGCCTTCGTGATGCTGCCGGGAAATTCGCGTTGCATGTACATGCTGATCTCCCCACTGTGCTGCTGCAGATAGGTGCGACACGACCGAAAAGAGATCCGCATCAAGGTGGTGCCTGTTTCTTTCCCCACCTGTGGGGTGGGTGCGGTGAAATCGGCAATCAGATCCGGCTGCGATGTCAGCAGCAGATAGTCGTCTTTGACGGCAAAGCTGGGTGCCAGCCCAGTTGGGAAGTGCTTATCATACCGCACGGTGGTGCGTTTCACCGTGCCGAGCTGGTCGGTTCGCACGCGAAAACCTTTCCATTGCAGGGCCACCAGTCGGGAGGTGAAATCCATCGACCGCTGAAACGTTCTGCGTGCTGGTTCGCCCGAATCACCCGCTTTAGTTTTGACAGCCAGCGTCACATTCGGCACCCATTGTTTTTTTGCAGTGGGCAGGGCCACCCACAGTGCGTTGGGGCCGGAAATCCCACCAACCACATCAGATAGTGGGTGTTCTTCCAGAAATGGGTGCAGCACATTTGATAGTTCGCTCACAATTTCCTGTTGATCTGCAGGCAGCAGAAAGCGACTGAAGATGGTGGATAGTGCCGCACAATCTGTGTGGGCACTGTAGGCAAACATCGCATCATTGGGGATGATCTGCCACAGGTCAGATGGCGTGGCCAACAATTCCAAAGCCGTCCGTTCCGCAGTGGGCAGATTCAGCGGTTGCAGGCGAAACGAAAGCTGCAGATCGAGCCGATTTTCGCCCACAGTGAGGCCCAGGCCAATCGATTCGGTTTTCTGCCAGTATTTGCTGAACTCGGAAAGAAAGGCTTTTTCACCCGCACCTGCCTGTTGCAGATCGTTCTGTAACGTGGCATCCAGTGCCCGCGGGTTGACCATTGCCAGCACGGGGTGCTGCTGGAGCTGGTGGGCTTCGAGTTGTTGCCGCCAGAACGGTTCTGCCTTTTTTCTGCCACTCAGTTGGGCCAGCAACGTTTCCAGCGATTCTTTGTTGGGGCTGATCGCAAAAATTTTGTCTTTCAGAATGTAAAATTCGCTGGTGTCTTCAACACCTGCCGGCTTGGTGCGTTCAAAAATGGTGCCAGTATCGGTCTTGTAGGAGACTACTTTGCCAAGTTCCCCTCCTTCCACCTGCAGTTGGTTGATTTTTTCCAGCAAGGTGGTGAACCGAGCGGTATCACGAAGTTGTACCACCACGGCACCTTCTTCTGCACGCACGTTCGATTTTTCTCGGTAATAAAACAACAACTGCTCGCCAATGATTTCCTGCTGCAATTGCTGTGGGGTTACCTCCAACGTGGCAAGAATCCCATTAAGATTCTTTAACAAATTTTGCAGATCAATCGCATCAACTCCCACCTGTTGCAGCAGTGGGATCTGTTGCACAACCTGCAGGACATCGATTCGTTTGGGTGTGGCACTGTCCGTGGACCGATTTCGCAGCACCACAACCAGTTCGCTGTCGTTGGGAACCAGGTCAATCGGTTCGACTGCGGGCAAGAGACTGATAAAAAATCCGAGAGCAACCCACAAAGCGACAGTGAAGCGGGAGAAGATTGGCTTCATGGCTGGGCCTTCCATAACGATTTCGGCGTAGTCTTCCAGAAGAAGTTCGCTGCATTGCGGGCGGAATTGGAGAGTGGTTCGACACTGCGTTTCGCCCCACTTCGGGTGCTGACAAGAATATTGTCCATTTCACCCATTGGTGCGGGCAATTCAGGATCGACGAGCGGATCGACTTTGCCCAGCTTCCAATCTGGCAGCGTGGGGGTCAATTTTTCGCCGATCTGGGCTAAAGAGTCGCGAATTTCTTCAATAGACGTGCCCAGGCGTTCCTGTTTTGGCGTGGGGGCTAATTTTGCCACAATGCGATAACTGCCAGTTCGCACGTGCTGTTCGGTGGGTTGCAGGCCAAACACAACCGCAATACATAACGAAACGGCTATCAAGACACTGCCCACACGCTTCCGCACGGTGCGTGACGAGGGTTGTGGGGAAACCGGTGCCGCTGTATGTGCCACTACGTTTGTAAGCAGTTCTGCCTTAAAACCTTGCCGCATCGCAGGTGGCAATGCACCCGCAAAAGCTCGATTCATTTGCACGGCCATCTGAAAATCGTGCATGCACGATGGGCACACGGCACGGTGAGCAGCCACTTCCGGCCGATCCCAGTGGGGATCGCCATCCAGCAGCACCTGCAATGTCAGCTGGGCTGCCTGGCAGTCCGGTGGGATATTCGTGTTCGTATCGTCCAGCTTCATCTACATTCTCGATATTGATCAGGCGTTAGGACGGTCCATGTCCGCTGGCAGCAATTCTTTTTCCTTTAAATACGCAAAAACAACCCCCCGCGTGCGGTACAGCCAGGTCTTGATCGTGCCCACGGGGTGTTCGTGGATTTCGGCGATTTCTTCGTAGCTGCACCCCTGTTCGTGGAACAGCAGGAACGCACTGCGGTAGTCGTCCCGTACTTGAAGGAGGGCAAGATGAATATTTTCTAATAATTCATCCCCATCCCCATCGTGGGTGCGGGTACAAGTCGTCGCCTGTAGCACCTCAGGAGCCACGGTGTTCAGTGGTTTGCGAGCCAATAGCGTTTTGCAACGGTTAACTGCAATTCTGTACAACCATGGCTTCAACGGCCGTTCCGGGTCCCACTGGTGCAGGTTGCGGATCGCACGCACCAGCGTTTCCTGGGTAATATCTTCGGCATCCTGTGCATGGCGCAGATACCGCAGACAGACGGCATACACCTGGTTGGAATAGGTGTCAACCAGCGTTTCCACCGCACCAGGTTCGCGTGCGAGGCAGCGTTTTACGAGTGCAGCATCTTCCTGATTCAAACGCACCTGAAATGATTACTTGGTTACAAGAATGGAAGTTTCAAAGTTCTATTCGTTTTGTAAACTTTTTTATTGCACAAAAATGGAGACTTTTGGGGAATAATTTGGAAAAATTTCTGTAAGTTCTTTTCTGATAAGTGGTTATGGAGAATTATTTTTTCGCGACATGGAGTTTGTTTACCATATTAATTGGGAGTGCCTTGTGAGCCGACGGCATGAACCGCGATTGCCTTCAGACTGTACCCACAACCGTCATTACCGCGCAGGTGGGATTCCAGTTCAAGAAGCCCGAACTTTAACCAACATTCTGAATTAGAACAATTACCGTCATTCCCACGCAGGCGGGGAATCGAGTTCAGGAAGACCGAACTATTGCCAACATTTTGAATTAGCACAATTCCCGTCATTCCCGCTCAGGCGGGAATCTAGATTTGCCCATGTCCTGTATGTTTTTGTATAGCATTCGCGTTTATTCGTTGCACTCCTTGGATCGACTGAGTAAAATACATTAAATTGAGGGTGTTCCTCATATTGTACTTTTGCATGCGCAGTGGTTATGCGACATCAACCATTTGAGATCGGCGTTCGTGTGGTAATAGAAGGTAACTGGGAGTTCCCTGATGGAACCACCGGTTGCAGCTGACTGGCAACTCCCGCTATATGATATGGTTGTCGGTTTGGAGCCTGCTCTCCGCGGGCGGGTGGCAACTGAGCCTTTTACGTTAGGCCGAGGAGGACACTGTGGGGGACTATCGCTTCTACCGTGGTGACGAGTTGCTCTGAGAGCTTACGCACACCGACGACGACTTCCCGTGGCACAACGGTACGTTCGAGCCGACTACCGAGTTCGAGGTCGTGCGCCCTTTGTTCGAGCGGGAGTTGGCCCTACTCAACGCCGGCCGGATGGACGAGTGGGAGGCCGCTTGGGAGTCTATCGCCGCCCCCGGGCTGCGTTTGGTGTCGGTGAAGGCGGGGCAGGACATCGACGAGTTCTTGCTGCACATTGACGGGTCGCAGGCTTGGTGGAGGTACTGAGCAAGGACCGTCGAATCATCCGCTGCTTAGCTTGGTCGTTAAGCAGGCCTGGACCGTTCGGCGGCGGAATGACCCGCAAACGATTGAGGCTTCATCTATGTCTGTCAACTTGCATCTATCGGTCAAAGTGAGCGGCTACGATCCAAGCCGCATCAGCGAGATCAAGCAGGCAATCCAGACGATTTTCGATAGAGAGGATATTGGGAACGACATGTCGTCGATCGAAGAGTTTTCTGATGGTCCGACGCGTACGCTTTCCTCACGCAGCAATCCTGACTATCCGGTGATCATCAGCAGTTCCTACAAGTGGATTCCTGAAGTTCAAAATGCGCTCTCGCAGGCAGTCGCCGAGGCAAATGGGGGCCCTTGCGAAGTACAGTTTCAGGGAGACGACGCAGATGAGGGTGTTGACGACGATGAGGAAGATGACAGTGAGTGAATGCGTCTCCCGCTGTGTTTCCAGCGTACCCTTTCCACGATTGTGAATATACTTTCTGTGATGGCCGCAGGCGGCCTAATTGAGCGATTGGAGCAGGAATCGCTACTTATCCACTTTCGCGACTCTGCTCAATCGCGGCCCCGTTATGTAACTGACTCATGCCGGGGTATACCTCCATCACTTGGGAATTCTCGAAGCAGGAACGACACCAACTTGTTTCTCGCTTCTACGCCGCATTTATGGACGACAACCTTTCATTTGACGGCGTGTTTCCGTGGGGCTGTGACCCGGCAATGCCATACGACGAGATCGTTAAATGGAATCAATCAAAACTCGACTCTGACTTTACTCTTGGATTTACACAGGATGTGTCCCACGATTATCGCCAGATAATGCTCCGAGTCAGTCCGTTTTCTTCTTGTCGCGTATTTCTAATGAACTTGGAAACCAGAATTGAGTTTCACTGCATTGTTCCAGAAGATGAGATCACACTTGAAAACTGCGGGCCGATACTTCAAGCGAGTCTTCGGACATGGTCGCAACTCCCGGTCTTGGTGATCGAATCATTCGGCGAAATTGACGCGAATGTTGGATCCTTTCAAATCGCATCTGGAAAGTCGCCATCGACTGCTCTGTTTGCATTAGTCGATCAAGACTATGGCAAGTTCGCAAACAATCGAGACATCGAAGCGACCGCACTGCAAAGAGGTTGTCTACTCCGTCGAAAAGGTGCATAACCACACATTGCACCGGAGCCGCGGGCCGCGCGGCTTGGCAAGATCAGAATCATTCGCCGCGGCCCGGTGAATGTGAGCGTTAAGCTGGACTGGGGCCGGCTTAACGTGTCCCTTGATTGAGCATATAGTAAAGGTGACGGTCACATGCAGCCTAACAAGCGATTGGAGCAGGAATCGCTTCGTAATCACTCCGCGACTCTGCTCAATCGCGAATCAGTTGGGAGACGGAGAGTGAGCTTCGACATACACTTCCAAACCTGCAACCTCGGTACGCGGACTACGAAGCGGAAAAATCCTTTCACCGGCAAGATGCAGTCGGTGCCGATGGACGACGGCCTGACCGACTCGGAGCGCGTGGCTGTCCGCAAGCTGCTCAAGTCGGCCGGTGCCGCAACGCCCGACGAATTCGGGTGCTACGCGGTCGAGTTCAAAGACGGCGGGTCGGCAGAGGTGTTCGCGTCTGAGTTAACCGGGACCGAACAATGTGACGGCCTGATGGTCTCGCTTCAAGGCCTGACACCGGAAGTGGTCAAGTTCTTGTGGGAGCTGTGTCACGTCGGCGGTATGGCCGCCACACCGGTCATGGAAGACGCTGTGGTGGTCGTCGCGAGCCCTGAGCAATTTCAGCGAGTCAAGAGCCGTTGGCCGTCAGCCGTCGTTGTCGGTTCACCCGAGGAGTTGGGCCGGTTGCTCAGCGGTGGCTTCGCCGGGTGGGAATCGCATCGGGATCAGTGCACCGGAGAGTGAAGCCAATCCTTACAATTCACTGCACTGGACACTCCCTCAAAGCACCTCAAAGCCGGGGGGTACTGCCGAGTATAGTCCGACATACGGGAGATTCGCTCGTGAGCACCCTGATGAGCAATGTTTACTGGGCACTCGGTCAAAAAAAGTACACCACCTACGACGGCTTTGTCGCTGAAGTGACCGACTATAATCAGGAGATCAGCCCCGATTCGACGGAATGGAATCCGAACAAGCAAATCTCAAACACACCCATTACAGTCGTGTACGAAGCAGGATGGAAAGACGAGGACGACACGATCGAGGTTGTTTTGAGAAAGCGAGGCAGGGCGCTCACGATGGGGGAGGCTCTCTTCACGCTCAACAATGAGACAGTAGAGTTTTTCAAGGACGCCGACCATCATTTCTTTGAGGGCTTGGCTGCGAGTGAAGGAACAAAGTACAAGTTGTTGGTCGGAAGTTAGTTCGACGGCGAACTAACTGATGAAGTTGACCGGCGACGCCCGCGAGTAGAATGTTGTTGTCGGTTGGGAGCTTGCCCGCAAGCGACCTAAGTGAGCGATTGGAGCAGGAATCGCCTTGTATCCACTTTCGCGACTCTGCTCAATCGCGGATCCTGTTCAGCTTGGGATGGTTTTTGTCTGTGGAAGTTTCCTGGGTGTTGCTGGGTCAAGGCCGGCTAGCGTTGTCGAATCGCCCGAAACTCAAAGACATCCCCAAACTAGCCGACGCTGGTTGTCAGCGGATTGTCACGATTCAGGGTCGCAACGAACTGCCAGGCCAGATCGAGCGGGCGGCGAAGGCCGTCGGATTGCCGTGGACGTGGGTCCCGGTTGGCCACGGCAAAGCCCCTGATGATGAAGCTGATATGTATTTGCGTCGTGGGCTTGCAGTGCTTGTGGCAGCAATGGAGGTGGGGGAATCGGTACTGGTTCACTGCTCGGCCGGTATCCACCGCACCGGCATGCTGGCATTTGCCCTTTTACGTTGGCTCGGCATCACCGAATCCGAGGCATTGGACATCATCGCAACAATGCGCCCGGTCACGAGAGAAGGCGTTCGCGCGGAGCATCTTGCGTGGGGAAATCAGGTGGCCGCATCTGCGGGGCGAGGATAACTCCCGGGACCTAAGCAAGTCCCGATTGAGTATATGATCACGTGATAGAAACAGAATTAAATTAGCGATTGGAGCAGGAATCGCTTCGTATTCACTCCGCGCTCTGCTCAATCGCGGACACTGTCAGGAAATGGAGGGCGAGTGTCGTCACTAATCGAAAACTATTTATACGGCCCTTATGGCACTCATGCACTCCTGGAACTTTCTATCTCCGTGAAAAAAGTGATGGTTTCCGTGGCTCCGTGGTCCGATACGAAAGCTGTCACCGTAGCAGTGTTTGAAGCTGCACAATTGCAGCATGTGTGCGGAGTCACAGATACACAACCAGAAGAGGCATCGCTTCCCTGGGACATCATTGGGTTTGACTGTACAGACCTGGGTGGAGGACGATGGGAGTTTCTGCTGTTCGCGGGTGGGATTCAGTTTTGCTGGCAGTCTGTGTGGCCGGTCTCCACCGCACAATTAACGCCCCAGGAGCAACTCCAACTGAAGACTAATGTCACTACAACTTGTCCTCTGAGGTAGAAGGGAATCCATGCTAGGCAACAACTGACTGGAGTCACTTCGTCCCACGGTTCATTCCCCTTGCAGTCAGGTTGATGAAGATACATCGGCTTCCTGAAGTTTCACTTCTCCCTGCCACATCCATAAACTGTGGATATGGGAAAAATGCTGCTGATTCTGTTTGCCGTGCTGCTGGGGGCGTTGATCCTGCAGGCGGGGCTGATCGCCTTTTTCATGTATATTCTGCTGGGTGTGTTTCTGACCAGTCGCTGGTTAACCAAACGCTGGATTGCCAGCCTCAAAGTCAAACGACAGTGGAAAATAACCGGACCCGTGGAACTTGGTGCGGAAGTAACAATTCAACTGGATATCCACAATCGTGGCACCATTCCGATCGGCTGGGTGCTGGTGGAAGACCTGTTCCCGGAATCATTTTTACGCATGCGACCCCCGCGGGTGCGGATCAAATCGCGTCGAATAAAGCTGTGCAGTATTCCCACTGGTGGGGTGCGGCACCTGAAATACACCATTATCTGCGAACGGCGGGGTTATTTTCAGTTAGGTCCGGTATTGCTAGAAACGGGCGATCTGTTTGGCATGCACCGCCGCCACCGGGTGGTGGCACCTCCTTATTATCTGATGGTGCTGCCGAAAGTGGTGCCTTTACCCCATTACAATTTCAGCTCACAACGGCCGATTGGCGAACTGAACTCGGCACATCGCCTTTTTGAAGACCCCACCCGCAACGCTGGCGTGCGACCATACCAGTGGGGCGACCCGTTGCAACGGGTGCACTGGCGTGCCACCGCACGGACTGGCGAATTGCAGTGCAAGATTTATGAACCCACCACCCTGACCGGTGCAACTTTATTAATCGATTTTCATCAATCGAATTTTGCCGCACGTCGAGAGCCGTTTACTTCGGACCTGATTACGACGGTGGCAGCTTCGCTGGCTTATGCGGTGGTGATGGAAAACCAGCAATTGGGATTGGTTTCCAATGCCAAGGATGCCGCAGAACTGTACCGTTTTCAGAAAATCGACCAGGAAGGTGGGGATGATGTGGAAGTGGGCTTTATTTCCCGCGAACAGGCCCGCACTGCCGTAGAGGCGGCAGAAATTATTGATCGATTAGAACCGATGCACGTTCCCACGCGACGTGGGATTGAACAGATCACCTTGGTGCGGGAAGCGTTGGCCCGCATGGAACTGACCGATGAGATGACTCTGCCCCGTTTGCTGGCCGAAACCACGCACCGCCTGCCGCGGGACGCCACCGTGATTGCGATTGTGGCGGATATCAGCGTGGATTCTTCCATCGCACTAGGCAACTTGAAACGCCAGGGATTCGCGGTGTCGGTCATTATCGTGGGGCTGGAAGACCCTGAAGAAAAGCTGATTGCACAAGGCAGACTCCTCGCCGAGGGAATTCGCGATGTTCGCCAGATCGGCAGTGAAGAAGAACTGGCAACGCTGGGAGATCAGGCACCAGCCCAGGGCACCAATCCTTACCAATTGGCAGTGAATTTGACTTAGCGGTAAGTATCTTACTGCAAAGATAATTATTTGCTTGTTAATTGCTATGTAAGCAAATGATAAAATACTAATTAATGTTTGCTCAGAAAGACATCTTTACATTCGTGGTATCAAATGAACATTTTCCTCTCGAAACAAGTGCTTTGCATTCTGGCAATAATGGGTGCCGTTTTGTTCGCAGCACCACTCAGCAGTGCGGAGCCGGCAGCCACCCGATTGCCAAATATCGTCATCCTTTATGCCGATGACATGGGATATGGCGACCTGGGTGTTCAGAACCCACAATCGAAGATTCCCACGCCCAATCTGGATCGATTAGCAACACAGGGAATGCGATTTACAGATGCCCACAGTTCTTCCGGGATCTGTACCCCCAGTCGCTATGCACTACTGCAAGGGCGGTATCACTGGCGGAAGTTTCACGGGATCGTGAATTCGTTTGATCAACCAATTCTGGATGATGAAAAGCAGACAATTGCCGAAATGCTGAAAACAAAAGGCTACAGCACCGCCTGCATTGGCAAGTGGCATCTGGGCTGGGATTGGAATGCGATCAAAAAAGCTGGTGTGAAACCAAAAGGAAATGTGGGATATGCCCCTACAGATTTTGATTGGAGTAAGCCAATTCCCGGTGGGCCACTGTCCCACGGATTCGATTATTATTTTGGCGATGATGTGCCGAACTTCCCGCCTTACGCCTGGTTTGAAAACGATCGAGTGATCACTGTGCCCACTGTTTCTTTGACAACCACGGCAAAAACTGCAGAAGGCAGTTGGGAAGCCCGCAAAGGACCATCGGTGAAGGACTGGGATTTCTGGGCAGTGATGCCGGAATTGACCAAAAAAGCGGAGCAGTGGTTAGGCAAACAGCAGGCAGATAAACCATTTTTGTTATACATGCCGTTTACTTCGCCCCACGCACCGATTGTGCCAACGAAGGAATTTACAGGCAAATCCAAGGCCAACGGCTACGGCGACTTCATGGTACAGACTGATGACACGGTGGGCCGAATCCTCGCAGCATTGGAGAAACATGGCTTTGAGAAAAACACCCTGGTGATCTTCACCGCAGATAACGGCCCGGAACGGTATGCGTATGATCGCATCAAAAATTTTCAGCACCGCAGTATGGGGCCGCTACGTGGGCTGAAAAGAGACTTATGGGAAGGTGGGCATCGCGTGCCTTTCATTGTGAAGTGGCCAGGCGTGGTTCCTGAAGGCAAAGTAAACGATGCACTGATCAGCCAGGTTGATCTTTTTGCCACCATCGCCAGCGTGGTTGGTTCGCAGATCCCTGCGGGATCAGCAGAAGATAGCTACGATCAACTCTCCACTTTCAAAGGAATCGGCACCAGCCCACGGAAAACGATCATTCACAATACTAATGCCAATGGTTATGCCGTCCGGCACGAAGATTGGGTGTTGATCGATGCGAAATCAGGCGGTATCAGTGCGGTTCCCGCCTGGTTCAACCAGGAAAACGGCTACCCCAAAAACAACCAGCCAGGCGAACTGTACAATCTGGCAAATGATCTCGCCCAAAAACAGAACCTCTACGAAAAAATGCCAGAGAAGGTGGCTGAACTGAAAAAGATTCTTAGTGCGGTGCGTGCAAAAGGTCAGGTTCGTTAACAAAACTCGCATTTCAAACTGCTAATATAACAGGAATGTAATTTACCCCCACGTGGGCTGTGCTGACAGAAGAAATGCTTCAGCAGGTGCGGCGAATCCACCTGCAGGCCAAAAAACTGGTTCAATCCCGCCTCAGTGGGGATTATCGCTCGATTTTCAAAGGCAGTGGGCTGATTTTCGACGAAGTTCGCGAATATCAGCCCGGCGATGATGTGCGTACCATCGACTGGAATGTTACCGCACGGATGAACCAGCCATTTATTAAAAGATTCTCAGAAGAGCGAGAGCAAACTCTGTGTATTGTGGTGGATGTCAGCACTAGCCACGATTTTGGTTCCCGCGTCCGGACGAAACGCACCGTTGCTGCGGAAATGGCAGCCGTATTGGCGTTGAGTGCGATGGCCAATAACGATCAGGTGGGACTGATTCTGGGCAGCACCGATCTGGAATTGTTTCTGCAACCTGGGCGTGGGCATTCCCACATGTTACGATTGGTGCGGGAAATCCTGTTCTTTCAACCGAAGCACCCTGGCGGTTCGCTAGCGAACCTGCTGGCGAATACGCACCGATTGCTTCCCAAACGAGCCATTGTGGTGCTGTTCAGCGATTTCATCGATCAGCACTACCAGAAAGAGCTTCGTATTGCGGCCCACCGTCACGATCTGATTGCCGTCCGAATTACCGATCCACTGGAACAACAACTCCCCACCATCGGGTGGTGCACGCTACGCGATGCGGAAACACAACAGCAAGTGGTGCTCAACCTCTCCGATCGCCAGGTTCAAGCCGAAATATTGCGATCAATTCAGAAAATTTCAGAAAATACCTCAAATTCCTGCCGCACGGTGGGTGTTGATCTATTGGAAGTTTCAACCACCGACGACCATTTTGCGAAATTGGTGGATTTGTTTGCCCGCCGAGAACAACGAATCAGGAAACATCGCCAGTGAAATCAACCGTGCTGATGTTGCTTTTCCTCCCCACACTGGGTCTGGGTGCGGAACCACAATGGCAGGCGACACGCTTTTCAGGAAGTCAGCAGGTCACGGTGCAATTCTTCATCAACAAGGCAGAAGTGGCACTTCATGAAGACATTCGCTTGAATATAAAGGTTTCGGGCCCTGCACCTTTGGTGGTGAAAATTGCCAGCAATCCTCTTTTGGACAATCCCCACTGGCTGGCACTGTCCACAACGGAGCCGGTAACGCAAGTGCTTACAAATCAAGCAGTTTGGGAAATTCGTTACCGATATTCTCCACTTCATCCGGGGGACTTGCCACTGCAGCTTGCCCCACTGACGATCGAATCAGGTGGGAATCCCCAGTTCACCATCGAAATGCCGGATCCAATATTCATTAAAGTCCCACAAGTGGAAACTGCGGCCGATTTAAGCAATCTGCGGGAGAAACTGGAAGTCGAGGCCCCACCAGATTTGCCAAAGGGCAGCACCCGCTCGATTTGGTGGCGAATCGTTCTCGTGGGGGGCGGAATATTGTTGCTGAGCCTGGGTTGGTATGAATATCGCAGAAGAAAGCGAATCCCACCCACGCCAATTGCAATGTACGACACCACGTGGGCTACAGAACAGGTACAAAACTGGACTGGCAGCGGAGATGAGTTGCGGCAAATACTGACAAACCACCTGTCTTGGCGGTGCCAGCAGAATGTGGAGCATCTGACCCCAGCGGAACTGTCTCAACTGCTTATTTTGATAGGATTTACGACAGAATTAGCCGATGAAATGGAATCGATTCTGGCAGCATTGGATGCCCACCGTTACGGTGGGGAGGAATTGCCAGTGAATATCCAGCACCACTGCCTGAAGTGGCTGGATTCCTTTGAATAACTTCAAAACATGAGAGCTGAAATCAGTTTGATCGCATTATCCCTGTATTTGATTACCCGCAGTAATGGACGGCATATACTGGAAGTGTAGTTTGTCCGAAGTCAATACAGAAATTAGGGCTGCCAGTGCGTATCATCTGATTCAAATGACTACAAGCTATGAACAATTTAGGCAACGAAGGGGTCCGTTCGAGTCTAACGGAAGCCTATCTATTTTGGAGGATCAGTATGTTACGATTTTTCAGGCAATCTATCTTTTTTGCCATATGTGTGAGTTACTCGAACAGTATATCTCTCGCTGACAACAAACCAAACATTGTCATTATTCTGGCAGATGACCTCGGAAACGCCGACCTCGGTTACCGTGGCAGTAAGATCAAAACTCCAAATATTGATGCACTTGCTAAGAGCGGCGTTCGGTTAGAATCTTACTACGGTTTGCCTGTCTGCACACCTGCACGTGCAGCACTAATGACTGGCCGTTACCCAATGCGACACGGGTTACAGACGTTGGTCATTTTCCCAAGCCATAAATACGGCCTGCCTGTTGACGAGAAAACCCTTCCAGAAGCTCTCAAAGAGGTAAATTACAGCACATATATGGTCGGAAAATGGCACCTGGGCCATGCAGACAAAAAATACTGGCCGAACCAGCGAGGATTTGACCATTTTTATGGCAATGTGGTTGGTGAAGTAGATTACTTCACAAAAGACCGTGGCGGGATCATTGACTGGCAGCGTAACGGCACTTTCATCAAAGAAGAAGGCTACTATACCGAGCAGATTGGCGATGAGGCGGTCAAACTGATTGAAGGCCATAATAAATCAAAACCAATGTTTTTGTACTTTGCCTCACTTGCTCCACATGCTCCCTATCAAGCCCCGAAAGAAGATGTTGATGCATACAAAGATATATTCCCGAATAAAGAACAGCGTGAGTACGCCGCGATGATCACTGGGCTTGATTCACAGGTTGGTCGAATTGTTTCGGCATTGGAAAAGAAGGGGATGCGAGATAACACACTGATTCTGTTTACTTCTGATAATGGTGGGGCGACCAGTGCACTTTTTGCAACGGGTGCTCGTTCGCCGGAAGAACGGGAAGCCAGCGGGGGTGTTGAACTTGGATCCAAACCTCCTGCTTCAAACGCACCCTATCTGGGTGGCAAGGGTGGTTTGCACGAAGGTGGAGTCCGGTTGCCCGCAATCGTCAACTGGCCCGGAAAACTGAAACCGGCAGTGGTGAACGCACCTTTACACCATGTCGATGTCATGCCAACCATTCTGTCTATTGTCAAAGGTAAAGGTGACCCGACAAAACCTTTTGATGGCAAGGATGCTACTGCGACAATCATGGAAGGAAAACCATCGCCACATGAGGATATTCTCATTAATGTGGAGGCATTTCGTGGGGCAATCCGAAAAGGTAAGTGGAAACTCGTCAAAATAGCACTCCTGCCGGGTAAAACAGAACTATTCGATCTGGAATTGGATCCTGGCGAGAAGGAGAATGTTGCGGACCAGAACCCTGAAGTGGTAAAGGATCTTGAATCGCGGCTTCTCTCCTATGCCAAACAGCAGAAGCAGAGTGAGTGGATGAAAGCCCAGATCGATTTCCTGGGATTCCAAGGTGATACACTACTAGACCCGGGATACAATATCGACCGAGGCTTACCAACAGAGACTCCGTCTTTGCCAAAGAACTAAGGACATGCTGTAGATTGAGTGTGAAGTCTTTTTCCTCAACGATTTCGATCAACCGCCAAGACTTCGGGGTGCGAGTACGTCAACGATCGTAATCAGTTCTTTCTACTGTGGGTGGGCATTTTTTCATAAAATGGCCTATTCATGAAGCTGTGGGGCATCTCCCACGCACCGAACACAGGTATGAGAGAATAATGAAAGGGAAACCAGAAATAATTGACGCGTTGAACGCCGCACTGACCATCGAACTGACCGCGATTAACCAGTATTTTGTGCAATCGAAAATGTGCAAAGACTGGGGCTATATGAAGTTAGCTGCCAAGCACTGGGAAGAATCGATGGGCGAGATGAAACACGCCGATATGATTATTGACCGCATTCTGTTTCTGGAAGGGGTGCCGGAAATTGCCCGCTACGATGTGATCCGCGTGGGCACCGACGTGAAAGAGCAGTTTGTCAACGATCTGGCACTGGAATCGAAGGGTGCAGCAGCGTACAACGCCGGTATTGCCCTGGCTGTTCAATTGGGCGATAACGCCACTCGCGACTTAATGGAGCGGATTCTGGTTGATTCGGAAGAACATATCGACTGGCTGGAAACGCAATTAAACTTAATCGAAAACGTGGGACTGTCCAACTACCTGGCACACAATATGTCGGGTGATGCGGAATAAATTTCGATTACCGCAGCAATTTTTCGGTGGCAGCAGGTGCAGCCATCACCAGCACCCGTAGCGGTGCGAACTTCCCGCACTGTGCGAATACCTAAACTAACAACAGCCCCCACCACTTCATCGTGGGTAACCCCGAGGCACCGACAAATCAGCTCGTCGGTGCTGTCGTGGCACTGGCTGCAGTCTCCATCATAGGGACAAGACATCTCAATGCTCCTGAGATTCGATCTCAATGAGATTGTATCTCATTTTCAGAAGCAAGTCAACACTTTGGTGCTTTTTGGAAAAAATCTTGTGTTACCAGTACCTTCCCAAGTTGGGTTTCAGATAGGGGAAAAGGCACCCATCTTGTTTGCAGAACAAAATAACTCCACGCAGCGACGAACACCTGTGGTACATGGCAACAAAAATGAGTGATAATTAATGAATCTGGAAATTGGTCACCCCCACAGATTTAAGAGATTGCGATGATCACTTTGTTCATGTTGCCAAATGCCAACGATGAATCAACGAAGACAAACGCCTTTCGCCACCAACCAACATGGATTGACATTTTGCTCCGGTTGTCGAGCGTTCGCATCCATTGAATCTCGAATGTAGGGGCATTGTCTAACGGAATAAACCTGCTTTGATTCTCAAATGCAACTGATCAAGGTTTGATTAGAATAGCACAACAATAAGAATTTCACCAAAAATTCCAGGTAACTGCTTGAACGCTGCAACAAGCCGTGTTATAAAGCAGTTTGAAAGTTTGCTACTGCCTGGGAGTAAAAAAGTGCTTCGAATATTTGCCTGTACTCTTTTGTTAATTTATCTGCAAACGTCTCTTTATGCTGATGGATTGACTGCAGAATCTCTGAAAAAACTCAAGGCTGCAAGCGTATTTATCAAGGTAAGATCGAATTATGCGTTTGGTACTGGATCTGGGTTTATCGTTTACAAGAATAGTAAAACTGGATATATCGCAACAAATGCACATGTAGTAATGCCAACCCTTAAGGCAGAGAAAATTGAATCAATTGACATAGTATTGAATAGTGGCAGGCCGAGTGAAGAAAAAACCATCTCAGGATCTGTTGTTTTTTCCGATAAACAATCTGATCTTGCAATACTTCGAATTGAATCAGAAAACATCCCTGAACCTTTGAGTATGATTGATAAAGTAGATCCAATTGAAACGATGACTGTATATGCGCTTGGATTTCCGTTTGGAAAACTTGTTGCCGGGAGCAACCGCAACCCTAGCATTACGATAAGCAAAGGGGCAGTAACAAGTTTGCGTGAAGACGACGATGGCAAGCTAGAGTTAATTCAGATTGATGCAGATATTAATCCTGGTTGTAGCGGAGGACCTGTAGTTGATGAAAAAGGAAGACTTATTGGGATTTCTAAAGCTGGAATCATTGGGACAAATGTCAATGTTATTGTACCTAAGTACAAACTTAATAAAATCGCACAGGGCAGCCTAACGAGAAATACCCTAAAAATTGTAAGTCATGACGAGCAAACAATTAGCTATTTGTTAACGGCAGAATTTCTAGATCCTTTTAAACAGATTAATAAATGCACATTATTATATTTCCCAGCAGATGAAGACGGGCTGAAACTTGCTAGAGAATGGGATGCAAGTAATCCTGGAAAAACCATCGAGAATCACAAATTTTGCAAGAGCTACGAAATAGAAATTGTCGAAGGAAAAGCAGCAGTAACTATCAAAACGCCACGCAGCACTGGCATTGTAAACAAAAGCTTTGTTGCAGTGAAATATTATGTTGATTCAAAACTATTTGTAAGCGAACCTGAACTGGTCATCAACAAACTTTCTGCTCAAGTTGGATCAATTCTCTTTACCCCTTCAAAACAAGAGTTCCGAACATCAATTTCAAAACTTTTGCCACTAAAACCTATCATTAGCAAGTCTTTATGCGATTTAAAAACCGAAGATCTTGCTACAGACGAAGATTCTCCTAGGGGTCCATACTCTAAAAGCTTTTACTATGAAGCATGTGCTGTATGGTCAACAGACTATCAACACTTTTTTGTCCTTAATCCATCAAAAGGGATTTTGTACAAACTAGATTTTCAAAGCTTATCAATAATAAAAGAATTATCATTTAACAGTATTTGTGCATGGTTATCAGTTTGCGATGACGGATTGCTCGTCACTGGAAGCGAAAAAAATGAAATTTATATTGTTGATCCTGTAAACCTTAAAACCACTCGTACTATCAAAATGCGAAAAGGCCATCGAGCTGTATCGCAGTATGGATTAAAGCATATTTACGTTGCACATATTACTAATATTGGCGAGTCCTCTCTTTATATTTACGAAATTAAAACTGGGCAACTGTTGAGGGTATTACACTCTCGAAGCATGCCAGCCGGTACAACTTTCGAAAATTTAGACATGTCTAAGAGTGGCGAATTTATTTATACATCAAATCGGTTTTTTATGTCGCAATATCCTGTAAGTGGTTCTATATTAGATTCTCCTATCAAATTAAAAACTACTACTAGTGGTGAACGTGGTTTTCAAATATCGTCGATAGGCAATTTTGTTACAGTCAGTTCGTCGGCAGACACTCGGCCTGGAGTCACGAAATCAACGTTGTTGTTAAGTGATGCAAGCTTTCCAGAACCAGTTGTAGTATTGCCAATGGATGCTCTTAATATCTCTTTACATGATGATAAGAAATTTTTTATCATGAACGCACGTATTATTACTGAAGCCAATTTGGGCGTGCGATTCGACTTCAATGGCAAGGCAATAGAGTCATATGGAATACAGAGCAAAATAGGCGTTACTCCAATTGTAGTCCAATATTTGATTCATCCTAAATCATCTCAAATAGTCTGCATTGCAGAACATCATGCTGCTCGACGTTGTGAAGTTGTAATCCACAAACTTGGTCAAACAAAGTAACACAACTTGTTTTCAAGGTTTTAAGCGTTATTACCTTACATCAGGGTAATTCGAACCGCGCTAAGCAAATCCTTCAAAAATTGAAGAGATTAGAACGATCAAGTTGCAATTTCATACAGCAAATTTCAAATTGGAACTTGTTATACGCCCTTCAAATTTTGATGGTATTTAGCTGACGGCTTCTGCAGCATCCTGCTAATGTTGTAGCAGCTATTACTTAAATTCAGCGTTGTTTACCTCGAACTTTTGCCTCCCCTTGTTGCTTGTTCGTATACACTGAAAGATTACCGATTGTGGATTACCCGAACTGAATTATGCCGCACTACCATCCTGCGATTATCGAACAAAAATGGCAAAATTACTGGCAGACAAACCAGACTTTCCGCTGTCCCGACCCTGGGGAAGCGGAATTCACGGTCACTGGTAAGCTGTATGTGCTGGATATGTTCCCTTATCCCAGTGGGGCGGGCCTGTACGTTGGGAGTATAGCTAACAAACAGTTTTGACTACTGCTAATTGTTCTTGACGCCTCGGAAAACATAGCATTCGTGGACACCCAAAGTCTTGGATTCGAAAATTTGATCGTAATTCCTGAGTGATTGATAGCAGCGGTTTCGTTTTTTCATTGAATCTGCTTCACCTGAAAATTTACCAAAGTACTGCAATTTTAATGTTGAATCATATACTTATTCAATGGATGTAGGCGTAACAAAATTAATTAAACTGCGTTTGCAATAAATTCATTCTTGCTATTGCAAGCTCGCGAGCTTAATCGTTGGAGTTGATGATGGGTTTGTTCTCACGGTTTTTTGGTCAAACAGGTTCTGACGATCAACATTCAGCCTTGACTGCGAATCCAAAGATCGAAAAGTCACTAAGCCTTCAGGTTCTCTTTGATGGACAATTCCGATTGCAGTCAAAAAAAATGACAGATGCACTACGGTCATACCACTACTCGATGTCAGCAACACGATGTGAGATTGATTCAGCTCTCGCCGAAGAAGGTACCATCATTGGACTTGTAGGCTGGGGAAAACATGTTGTCAGACTGGTAGGATTCAATTTGCCAATGCCTGCAGAACCTGTTGAATCATGTATTGCCCCATCCCACTACCCAAAGAAATTAAAAAACCGTGCAAGGGCACACAGTAGTCATGTGTTGCTCTATTATGTCGGATACGTTAAATCACCGCATGAACAATATGTCGCTCTTGCATCAGTAGCTGGTGCATTATCTCAGCTTGGTGCCATAGTAGTGCTTAATGAGGACGCATGCACATCGTTTCCTGCTGCAGCATTATCTGGGGCGGACATTAGTGGCGATATCGTTGAACTATTGCGAACATTACCACTATTGGTCCTTTACTGTGGATTCGTTAAATACGAAGTCGAAGGTACATCTGGAGTATGGATGCGAACTTACGGAGCACATCTCTTGGCGCTCCCTGATTTTGCGGTTTATGCCTCTGATCACGAAGAAGGCCAGAAGTATTTTGACATCTTTGAGAATATATTTTCATATCTCTGGGAATCAGATGCTCAACTAAAAGCAGGCCATACCATGCAGGTTGGCACCACAGAATACTTGCGATTTCGCAAGCGAACTAAGAAAGAATATTTTCTCGACAGTGAGGGGGAGTTGCTTGTTGTAGAGATCATTGGCCCGGATGAAATTAACGCATAATTTCCTTTCTGCAGATGTTAATTGACCAACGACCGCAATGTTCCTATTAGTTGCGTCAAAAAGCACACGTGCAAATAATACGGTTCAGTTCATCCGGGCGTACTTCAATTTTCCCGGAAGCAAATTGGGCCGCAATGGCACCCAAAGTGATCTCATTTAAAATCAGTTAACTCGATGACATTCGTGTTTGCGTCTTTGAATCAATTCACAGCGATGTTACCAAACTTTTACCACCATTTGCAGGCGACACATTTGAATTCGCCTCGAACTTTTGCCTCCCGTTGTTGCTCGTTCGTATACACTGAAAGATTACCGATTGTGGATTACCTGAACTGAATTATGCCGCACTACCATCCTGCGATTATTGAACAGAAATGGCAAAATTACTGGCAGACAAACCAGACTTTCCGCTGTCCCGACCCTGGGGAAGCGGAACTCACGGTCACTGGTAAGCTGTACGTGCTGGATATGTTCCCCTATCCCAGTGGGGCGGGGCTGCACGTGGGTCACCCGGAAGGGTACACCGCGACCGACATTCTGTGCCGCTACCACCGTATGAAAGGCTACCACGTGCTGCACCCAATGGGGTGGGATGCGTTCGGGCTGCCTGCAGAGCAGTTTGCAATCAAAAATAACGTCCACCCGCGAATTACCACGCAGAATAACGTGGCGAATTTTCGCAGGCAGATTCAGTCGCTCGGTTTCAGCTACGACTGGCAGCGGGAAGTCGATACCACCGATCCAAACTATGTGAAGTGGACCCAATGGATTTTCCTGCTGCTATTCGATACGTGGTATGATTCCGACGCCAAAAAAGGTCGCCCCATCAGCGAATTGCCGATCCCACCCGACGTGGCCGCAGGTGGGGAATCCGCCATTGCCCAGTATCGCGATCAGCACCGCCTGGCCTATCAGGCAGAAATCCCCGTCAACTGGTGCCCCGCCCTGGGAACGGTGCTGGCCAACGAAGAAGTAATTGATGGTCGTTCTGAAGTAGGTGGGCACCCCGTTGAGCGTAAACCCTTGCGGCAGTGGATGTTACGCATCACCAGCTACGCAGAACGCCTGCTGCACGACCTGGAACCACTCGACTGGTCGGAATCGATCAAAACAATGCAACGCAACTGGATCGGCCAGAGCGAAGGTGCGGAGGTTGATTTTCGCTTACAGGGGGAAAATTCTGACAATCAGGCGACAATCCGAGTGTATACCACCCGACCGGATACACTGTTTGGTGCCACTTATATGGTGCTGGCACCGGAACACCCACTGGTGGCCAGTATTACGACGGACGAACAACGTAACACTGTCACCGAATATCAGAACGCAGCGGCATCGAAGAGCGATTTCGAACGCACCGAAATGGCAAAAACTAAAACGGGTGTGTTCACAGGTGCGTACGCGATCAACCCTGCGAATCAGGAACCGGTCCCGATCTGGATTGCCGATTACGTGCTGGCCAGTTACGGCACCGGTGCCATTATGGCGGTACCCGGCCACGATGAACGGGATTTTGAATTCGCCGTACAATTTGGCCTGCCCGTGGTGACGGTTGTCGAACCCACGCCAGAGTGGCTGGAACAAACCGGCAGCACCGTGGGAGAATTGAAGGCTGCCTACACGGAAGGTGGGAAGGCGATTCAATCGGGCTTTTTGAATGGATTGCCCACTGCTGAAGCGAAAGCCACGATGATCAAGTGGCTGGAATCGCGTGGGCTGGGGCAGAAAAAGGTCAATTACAAGTTGCGCGACTGGTTATTCAGTCGGCAGCGGTACTGGGGCGAACCGTTCCCCATCCTGCATGAGGTGGATGAACAGGGGCAACGAACAGGCAAAATTGTGCCACTGGATGTGGCAGAGTTGCCGCTGCAACTGCCGGAACTGGAAGACTTTAAGCCCACTGGCAGCCCGGAAGGCCCGCTGATGAAGGCCCAGGACTGGATCCACGTGGTGCGGGACGGCAAACGCTACGTTCGCGAAACGAACACCATGCCACAGTGGGCGGGATCGTGCTGGTATTATCTTCGCTATTTAGATCCCCACAACGATAAGGAATTCTGTGCCGCAGATAAGGTGAAATACTGGTTGCCCGTTGATCTGTATGTCGGTGGGGCAGAACATGCCGTGCTGCACCTGCTGTATTCCCGTTTCTGGCATAAGGTGCTGTTCGATCGGGGTTATGTTCCGACGCCGGAACCATTTCAGAGACTGGTAAACCAGGGGATGATTCTGGGCGATACCGAACACACCGGCTTTCAGACCGCATTGGTAGAACAGGTGCCAGACGAAGAGCGACCAGGCAAAACCAAAGAAAAAATCACCCCACTGGGGGAGTGGATTTCTGCCAAAGATGTAAAATTCGATGGTTCGGTGGCAACGCACCGCAAAACTCAGGCAAAACTGGCCCAGATTCCCCTGACGGATGAACAGGTGGAGAAAAAAGGCGAGGGATTTGTCCTGAAAGGCCAGCCCGACCTGCGGATTGACGCACGTGCCTTCAAAATGTCGAAATCGCGTGGCAACGTGGTCTCGCCCGATACCGTGGTTTCCGAATATGGGGCCGATTCATTAAGACTGTATGAAATGTTCATGGGCCCGCTGGAAGCAATCAAGCCCTGGAACATGCGAAGTGTGGAAGGGGTCTATCGTTTTCTGGCACGTGTCTGGCGGTTGATTGTCGATGAACGTGCAGAAACACCTATTCTACACCCTCACGTGGAAGAGAGCGAACCTGCGGAAGAAACCGCACGCATGTTGCACCGCACCATTAAAAAGGTGAGCGAAGACACCGCCGGCATGAGATTTAATACCGCGATTGCCGCGATGATGGAGTTCACCAACCACCTGAATGGACTGCCCACCCAATCGAAAACGGTGCTGGAACAGTTGGTGCTGTTGCTTTCGCCTTACGCACCCCACGTGGCAGAGGAATTGTGGCAGGTACTTGGGCACGATACCACGCTGGCATACATCCCATGGCCCACGTGGGATGAGGCACTGCTGGTGGAATCTCAGATGGAAATGCCCGTTCAGATCAATGGCAAG